>JBOHSB010000456.1:0-31183 GCA_050733015.1 Gemmatimonadales bacterium | reverse complement strand
GCTCGGGCCGGCTCAGCATGAGCCGTACGCCACCACAGTCGAAGAATGCGAGGCCGGGCGGCGCGCGGAACAGCAGCGGCAGGCCGAGCACATCGGCGTACCAGGCGGCCGCGCGGTCCAGATCGGCGACCGTGATCGCGATCTGGCCGACCCGCGCGGGCCGATCGAACCTGGGAGCGTCATTCGGCATAGAGTGCCCCTGCGGCTCCTTCCATTCGGCATCCGGCCGGGTATACCGTTCTCTCAAAGTAACCGTCGAGGCTCCTGATGCCCGCGTTCCGCCTTGTCGTCCTGCTCTCTTTGCTCCTCGCCGCCACGGACTGCGCCCACAATCCTTCACCGGCGCCACCGGCCGGCGCGAGTACCAGCGGCGCGGTCGTGAACATCGACAACCAGGCCGCGTACGACATGGACGTCTACGTGCGGCAGCGGGACGGTACCGTCCCGCTGGGGTTCGCCCCGTCCAAGCAGGTGACCAAACTGCCCATTCCACCGGCGTTCATCGCCGGCTCGGGCATCATTCGCTTCGAGGCGCGGCCCAAGCCCGCCGGCCAGCGGGAGCTCAGCGACCCGTTCACGGTGCATCCGGGGGACGAGCTCACCTGGGTCATCCCTCCGCAGTAACTCCAGCGGGAGTTGCTGTTCAGTCGGGCAGCGTGAACGCCATCACCATGTCGCCCTGCGTGAATCCGAAGAGCGCGTAGCCCCCAGGCAGCATGAACGAGTCGCGCTCAGATACGGGCGGCGCGGATCTCGGGGACGTCCACGACCCGGAGTCCATCATGGGGTTGCTCGACGCACCGCACGAGGGCCGAGACCATCTGCCGCCGGGTCACGAGGCCCAGGCGGGATGCACCGTCGCGGGTGGTGGGCACGAGCGAGAGCGCCGCATACAGGGGCAGGAGCAGGACCGGCCATCGGTGTCCTGGCCCCAGCACATACCACGGCCGAAGCACGGTGGCCGAGAGCCCGCTGCCGTGTACGGCCGCCTCGCCCGCCTGCCGAGCGGCCACATAGGCGCGCATCACCGGCGCCGGCTGCGCCACGCTCACGTACACGAAATGGCGGACCCCGGCCGAGCGAGCGGCCGACACTGCCGCCTCGACGGAGGCGAGATCCACCGATCGGAACTCCGCTGCCTTGGCCGGACTGGGCCGGGGCGTGCCGACCAGGTGCACCAGCGTATCGGCGGGGGCCACGCCGTTCGCAAAGGTCTCCGCGCGGAGGGCGTCGCCCACGATGTGCTCCGCGCCTCGCGGCACCGCGCCCACCGACGTCGGGCGCACCAGGACGCGCACCTGGTGGCCGCGGCGCAGCAGCTCCGGCACCAGCGCCCGCCCCAGGTACCCGGTTCCACCGGTCACGAAGACCTTCATTGCGGGCCGAAGGTCCACGCGGTGAACAGCCCGACCCAGATCATCACCGCGGCGATGACCAGATACAGCCCCGCCGTCGGCTCGTCGCCGATGAGGCCGCGCAGCCAGCGCGCGCGATAATTGTCCCAGAACCACCAGGGCCGGGCGAGCGTCATCACGGCGAGAAACGATCCCACCCCGACCCAGAGCGTCCGGTCGCGCGGCCAGCCAAGCTCGGTGGCGCCAAAATAGAGGATGGCCACCGAGAGCCCGGAGACGAGCAGCAGGATCATCCCGCCGACGAAGCCGCTCCGGGTAGCCTCCCGGCGCGTCGCATCCTCCGACGATTCGCTCCACTCGCCCGCGGCCAGAGCGGCGAAGAGCAGGCTCAGCAGGGCGAACGCGATGGCCAGGGACTTCAGGTCAGGCCTCCGCGCCTGCCGGCGTGGGCTGATCGATGGGTCGGCTCATGCCTGCCACCGGCACCTCGATGCCGTCCGGCAGGGCGAGCGTGAATCGCTCGTCGACCGCGAAGCCGAGCGCCCGATAGAGCGGCTCTCCCGGCAGAGTGGCCACCAGGGCCAGCCGGTGGAATCCCGCGGCGCGGGCCGCGGCCTCGCATCGGTCGTACAGCCTCCGACCCAGCCCGCGGCGGGCCCAGTCCGGGCGCACGAAGAACGCCCGGATGCGGGCGGGCTCGCGACCGGGGTCGAGCAGTGGATCGTCCGCCGGCTTCATCCGGTCCCCCCCGTAGAGGGTCCGCCGACGGCTCCACCCACCCACGGCCGCCAGCCCGTCCGACGCCGTCTCCATGACATAGTAGGTCCCGTCGCGGACCAGCTGGGTGTCCGCCCCGAAGACGTGGCGCAGGAGACTCACCACCTGGGCCTCGGTATAGAAGCCGACGCTCAGCTCCCGCGCGGACCGCGCGATCAAGGCGTCGATGGCGGGCAGATCGTGAGTGCACGCGGCGCGGAGGGTCAGCGGGTCGGACGTGAGCGAGGCGGTCATGAGCAGCCTCGAAGGTAGCGCGCGTCCAAGCGCACGCCAGAGGCTGCGGCCTTACGGCTGACCCGGACGCAGGTGGAGGACCGCGATCGGTAGCCGGGCGGCCAACGCCTCGGCCACCAGGGTGCGGTGGCAGTGCTCGGGATCGGCCTCGAAACAGAGCAGGCACACCCGGCGGCCGCCGCTCGCCAGCTCCCGGAGCTCATCCAGCTCGGCCTGCGCCTCGAGCGTACGGAGGTGATCGCGGAAAATGGACCGCATCCGCGCGTGGCGGCCCGCCCGGGCGGCCGCCCGCCCAGCGGCCGGCGTGCCGAGACCGCGGAGGTGGACGTAGCCGATCCCGACCTCCGCCAGGTTGGACGCCAGGCGGGACTTGCTGAACCCCGGACGGCGCGAGCTCGCGACGGCCCGCACATCCACCAGCAGCTCGACGCCGGCGGCCTGCAGGGCTTGCAGGAAGGAGTCGACCGTCGCGGCCTGATAGCCCACGGTGGCGACGGTCGTGCGCCTGGACTTCCCCATCGGCGGGGTGGCCGGCCTATCGTGCGGCCGAGTGGGGGATCCGGGCCTGGGCCGCCTCGTCGAGCAAGGCAAGCTCCGCGCGGTAGACCCGGCGCAGGTACCTCGGCGCGAGCCAGCGCTCGGCCCAGCCCCCGAGCCCGCCCCGGCGCCAGGTGGTCTCGAACGTGACGCGTGACGCGCGGCCGTCGCCCATCGGCTCGACCAGGAATCGGGTCGCCGCGCCTGTGCTCACGTCGGTCTCCACCAACTCCCGACCCGGGACCGGCTCGGTGACCTCGGCGCGCACGCTCCGCACCGCGCCGAACGCCCGAACCCTGAAGCGGATGCGCGTGCCCGCGCCGAGGCCGCCGCGCTCGACCTCGAGCCCGTCGAAGTACCGCCGGGGCAGGATGGAGGGATGTCCCTCGCGGTAGTCGGCCAGGATGCCGTACACCACCGGCGCCGGTGCCGCGACGATGGATGATTCCGAAACGCGGATCTCCGGCACGTCACGCGTCCAGGTCGGTGGCCCGCTCGATGATCCGGCCCACCAGCCCGTAGCGGAGCGCGGCCTCGGCGCCCAGCCAGAAGTTGCGGTGGGTATCCTCCTCGATCCGCTCGAGCGGCTGCCCGGTCTCACGCGAGAAGATCCGGTTGAGCCGATCGCGCATGCGCAGGATCTCCCGCGCCTCGATGTCGATGTCGCTGGCTGAGCCGCCCGCGCCGCCCGCGGGCTGGTGCAGCAGGAAGCGGGTGTTCGGCAGGCAGAACCGGACCTCGCGCGGCACAGCGACGTAGATCAGGGCGCCAGCGCTCGCCACCCAGCCGGTGCCGATCATGCGGATCCGCGGCCGGATGAAACGAATGAGATCGTGGATGGTGTCGCCGGCCTCGACATGGCCGCCCTGCGAGTTAATGAACAGCGTGATGTCCGCGTCCGACTCGGCGGCCAGGGCGAGCAGCTGGCTCGAGACCGTGGCGGCGAGGCGCTGGGTAATCTCACCGCTGATGATGAGGGTGCGGGCGCGCAGCAGGCGCTCGACGATGGGGTCGTACGGCGGAGCCGGATGGGTCTCGGGCTCGGAATGGTGCAGCATAGGGTCTCCTGACATGGGTCGGTGGGGCGCCTGCAAGGTATCCAGACCGGCGGCCGGTTTCACGGTCGGCGGCCGCCGCCGAGCGGGCCCTGAAACCGCATCTCGTTGGTGGCGGCGAAGCCGAGGCGCTCGTAGAGCGCCCGGCCTTCCTCGGAGGCGTGCAGCACGAGGCGGTCGAGGCGCTCCTCGCGGGCCCAGCCGAGCACGGCGCGCATCAACGCTTCGGCCACGCCACGGCGGCGCCAGGCGCGGTCGGTGTAGACGTTGAGCACGATCGCGTGACGGCCTTCGCAGATGCCCACCGCGCCGTCGTCGAGGTGCTGCGGGTGGGGAAACGCCAACCGCCGCTGGGCCCCCGCCCCGCCGATCACGGCGCCACCATCGGGGCTCAGCGCGAGCCACCCGACGTACTCGCCACTGGCCAGCGCCTCGCGGAGCCGCGCCTCGGTGACACGCAGCAACGCGTCGTACACCTCCGACGTCACCTGGCCCATGTCGCGAAACATGTTGGCGCGGTGGCTCGCGATGACGGGCGCATCGTCCGGGGTCGCGGGCCGGATGCGGATCGGGCCGGCGGAGCGCGGCGACGCCACCGGCTACTCGAACCGCGCGCAGGCCGGCGAGCGCTCGCGCAGGACCGTCTCCTGCCGGAACCGGCGCTTGTACTCTCCGGCCACCTCCGCTACGGCCCCGCGGTCGGCCGCACTGCCGGTATGGAGGAAAGTCACGATCGCGGACCGCTCCCGCTCGACCACCCCGCTCCGCCCCTTCCACTGCCCGGTGCCCTCGATGACCGTGAACCCACTGGGGAATTTCGGCGTCACCACCGTGTCGAGGAATGCCTGCCACTCGGCGTCGCTCACCGTGCCGCCGTCGGGGCGATTGCGTCCGAAATAGACCACATCGCGCACCAGTGCGGTGTCCCCGACCGCGCAGGCCACGGGGGCGGGTGCCGCCGGCCCGGGCGGCGCGGCGCACGCGCCCGCCGCCAGGCACCAGGCGATGATGATCGATCGGACGCTCATGGCGAGGTCGGCCCATGGGCGGGGGGTTCGGATCCGACGACCTCGAAGTGCTGGACGGTGGGCTCGAACTCGAGCAGAAACTCTCGGTCCTCGGGATAGTACTTGGCCACCTCGACGTCGTCGCCGGCAAAGGCGCGCACGGCGTCGAGTGAGGTCCAGTAGCTGAGGGTGAGGAAGTGAGCCCGGTCGCCCTCCAGCCGCCGGAACAGGCGGACGCCCAGATTGCCCGGCGTCCGCTGGTAGTCCGGGATGGCCAGCCGCTGCAGCAGGCTCCAGTAGGCGTCGTAGTCGGCGGCCCGGGTCACACCGTGCCAGATCCGCGCGATCATGCGGTGCGGCGCTCTCCGTCAGCGGGCACGAATCCGCTCCAGCTCCACGATCGGCCCGACCTGCCGGATGCTCATCATGTCGTCGCGGCGACGGGCGACGGCCTCGACCGGCAGGCCGTCGGTGACCCAATCGCTGCCGCCCTGACCGCAGCCGGCCAGCAGGGTGAGGACCAACCACGCGGATCGGTTCATCGACCCTCCGTGCGAACGTGGGGTCCGACCGGTCAGGCCTCCACCAGCTCCCACCGGCCGGGATAGCGGCGTACGAACCCGTCGGGGTCCACTTCGAGCTGGGTCGAGAACGAACCGCCATCCGCCTCGTAGCGGTAGGCCGCCGGCCCGGTGCGGCGATAGAGCTGGTCGAGCGGCTCGAGCGCGAAGCCAGGGAAGGACAGCCAGGCTGCGCGCACCCCCGCCTCCTGGCCGGGGGCCAGCGCCAGCCGGCGGAGCGGCAGCAGGTTGGTCGCCGGCGTGAACGCGAGATCCACGTCCATGCACCCGTCGACGTCGGCGCACACCCGGCCGTCCAGGTGCCAGCGGCGATCCGCGGTCACCAACACGTCGAGCCGGATGCGCCGCGCACCCAGCCATCCGGCGACCCAGGCGTGGCGGGTCTGCCAGGCAGCGTCGCACACGACCGCGTACTCCACGCGGCACGCCTCGCCATCGTGCAGGAACACCGCCATGCCGCCGAGCTGCCAGAAGGGCTCGTGGAACACCAGGCGGGCGGCGTCGTGACCCGGGCCATCGAGGCGGCGCCACAGCAGACTCCGGCCGCGGCCGATCACGACGCTCGGCGCCTTCCGGTTACCCTGCGGGCCGCGACGACTCCAGACGACTCGCGCATACCTCCATCATAGTCGTCCGGACGAGCCGGCGCGGCCCTGGGCGCCCGCAGCCGCCCGCAGTCGCCTGGCCTCGGCCTCGCCCTCCCGGCGGACCAGGGCTTCGACTCGGCGCCGGAACTCTCCGCCGAAGTAGTCGGGCACGCTCTCGGGCAGGCCCAGCTCGCCAGGCTCGCCCGCCCAGGTGAGGCGGGCCGAGAACGGCTCGAGCTCGCGCCGCGCGGCCGACAGGGCGAGCTGCAGCGCGTGCAGGCCGTCGTCGCCCGACGCGCGACCTAAGCGGGCTCGACCCAGGCCGCGGATGCGGTAGACGCAGATCCACTCGCCGCCCCGCCGCTCGCGCGGCGCGGCGAGCTCCAGTATCACGGGCTGGCGACCGGGCAGGAGCGACAGCCGGCGGGAGATGAACCAGTCGGGGTCGGCCATCAGAAGGAGGCCGTCTCCCAGGCCGTGAGGTCGAAGAACTCCCGCGTGGCCGCGGTGGCGACGCCGTCGTCGAACTCGGCGCAGGTGTACAGAATCACCGAAACGAACCGGCGGGCCGACCAGATGCAGACGTAAATCCCCGAGTCGATCAGTGGCACGAACGCGTCATATCCCTCGTTGGCCGCCTTCCCCTGCCCGCTGGTCGCGTGGACGATCGGCTCGCCGTAGGTGCGGAGCCCCAGGCGGCCGGTGATCAGGGCGAAGTACTCGCGAATCGCATCGGCATCGAGCGTGGCCCGCGCGAAGTTGCCCTCGACCAGCAGCCGCTTGCGAAAGATCTCAGGCGCGATTCGGCCCATGGTCCCCTCCCTCGGTCACCGAAACGCCTCGCGGACGCCGCTGAAGACGAACTGCACCGCCACCGCGGCCAGGATCAGGCCCATGATCCGGGTGACGACTCGAATGCCGGTCTTGCCCAGGCGGCCGAGCAGCGGCTCGCCCAGCCGGAGCGACACGTAGGAGATGAGCCCGGTCAGGATGATGGAAGCGTACACGACCGCGGACTGCGCGGCACCGTGCGCCTGCCCGGCGAGCACGATCGCCGTGGCGATGGCGCCCGGGCCAGCCAGCATCGGAATGGCGAGCGGGGTGAGCGCCACGTCCTCCTTGATCTGACCCTCGTAGAGCTCGTCTCGGCCTTCCTGGGTGCGCCGCTCGCCGTGCAGCATGTCCATCGCGACGTACCAGAGGATGAGCCCGCCGGCCGTCCGAAACGCGGCCAGCGTGATGCCGAAGGCACGGAACAGCATGGTCCCGGTGGCGCCGAACACGACCAGCAGCACGGTCATCGCGATGCAGGCGCGCCTCGCGGTCCGGCGGCGCTCGGTCGGGCTCTCCTGCTGGGTGATGACCAGGTAGGTCGGGATGGCCGCGACCGGGTCCACGATGAAGAGGACCGAGGTGAAGGTGACCAGTGCGAACCGGCCGAGCTCCTCCATGCGGCTCAGGTCCCGGCCAATGCAGCCAGCTTGAGCACCGTGTTCCAGTTCCGACCCGTGCCGGCGGTGCCCAACTTCCGCTCGATCAGCGCGGTGGTCAGCTTGGAGGTGCCGATCCCGTCGGGATAGACCACGTACACGTGACGGCCATCGCCGCGCACGGTCTCGCGACCGGTAATGGCCGCCTGCAGCCGCTCGACCGCGCCGTCCAGCGGAGGCGACTTGAGGCAGAGCAGCACGAGGTGCGCCGGATCCCGCCGCGCCTCCGCCGCGAAGGGATTGCGCGCGACGATGGCCTGCCACTCGGCCGCGGTCCGCACGAAGAACGCCGTGTCGACCCGGAGCCGCTGGGCCGCCTCACGCTCGAGCAGGATTTCCAGCCCGGCGCCGGTCGGGCGCGCGTTGCGGAACACGAGATTCCCGCTCTGCAGCAGGGTCCGGGGCTGCTCGAAGCCCAGCCGTTCCGCGAGGTCACGCAGGTCCGCCATGGCGACCTTGTTGTGCGGGCCGAGGTTGACGGCCCGCAGGAGGGCGATGTGGGTCGGCATCGGCCTACGGCGACGCCGGCGGCTCGCCGGCCAGTCGCGCCGTCTCGGCGTCGAGCCGGGCCCGCAGCGCCTCGAGCAGCGGATCGCCGGCCGTGTAGCGGCGGCCGTACGCGAGATTGAAGCCGTAGTCGAAGTCCGCGGGGTTCTTCCCCTGGGTGTGCTGGAGAATGGTCTCGAGCTTGTCGAGCCCCTTGGCCAATCGCGCCTCGGGGGTGACAGCGGCCTCATACTCGTCCCACAGCTCCACGATCTCGTCCCTGAGCGGCCGCGGCAGCGGGGCCGTGAGCCGGAGCAGATCGGCGCGCTCCTGCCCGGCCTTGGGCGTGGCCGTCTGCTGCTCGGGCGCGGGCACGTCGCCGCCCAGCGCCTCACCCAGATCGTGCACCAGGCACATGCGGAGCAGCCGGGCCAGGTTTACCTCGGGCGCGCCGCCATACAGCAGCATCGCCATCAGGCATAGTCGCCAGGTGTGCTCGGCGACGCTCTCGCGCTCGCCCTCGGAGGTCCAGCCGCTCCGGGTGACCGTCTTGAGCCGCTCCGCCTCGCGGAGGAACGCGAGGACGCCGTCGAGCTCGTCCGCCGTCATCGTCATGGGGGAGATAGTGGCGAGCCCTCGCGGCGCGCGCCAGTCCCGCTCAACGGCTCGCGTTGCTGAGCAGCCGGCCGCGCCAGGCCTCGCGCGGACGGGTGACGCGGACCCGCGGCCAGCTCAGCCCGCGGGCGGGCGTCGCCACGAGCAACGCGAACGTGATCGCGTCCGGCCGGGCGGTCTCGATGCCCGCCACCCCGAGCGCGACGCACGCCACGCGGCCCTTGCCCCACTCCGGCGTGTCGCGCCGTCCACTGCACTGCCGCCACGAGCCGAGCATCGTGTGCCGACCGGGCACGGGGATGAGACTCAGGGCGTACGCGGTGAGCTTGGCCGCCTCGTCCCGCCGGTCGGGCACGAAGAACGCCGGCGCCTGGGCCGGGAGCGACACGATACGGGGCTCGACGACCACCGTGTCGCAGGGCGAGTCCTGGGTGCACAGCGTGCCCCAGCCGGTCGGATCGTGGTCCCACGGCGCGGCCACGACCGCCGCGACGGCCGCTTCCCCGATGGCGGCCGCGGTCGGCGGTGTCCGGGGCGTCTGCGACCCGGGTGGCGGCTTGGGCGGCGGCGCCTGGCAGCCCACGACGAGCAGGGCGAAGACCAGGCGTTGCGCGCGTCGGTGGATCATGAGCCGGCTCCGAGGTAGATGGGCAACCGCACCACTCAGGGGCGCTTCACAGAGACCGCCGCACCGCCACGCCATCATCGGCGCGAGGCGGAGCCAGCGCGCGGACTGAGCGTGCTCCGGTGCTCGAGGTAGACCAGGGGCGCGGGGCCAGGCTCGAATCCCGCCTTACGATACAAGCTTTCGGCGTCGCGGGTGAGCAGGGCCAGGCGCCGAACGCCTTGCAGTCCGGGGTGGGCCACCATGCAGTCGGTGAGCCAGCGGCCCAACCCACGCCCACGATGCGACGGCGCGATGACCACGTCGGTGAGGTATCCGAACGTGGTCAGATCGGTCACCACGCGGCCGAAGCCCACCAGGCGATCCTCCTCGTACACCCCGAAGCAGAGCGAATGCTCGATCGCGCGGGCGAGTCGGTCCGGCGTGAGGTCGCCACCCCAGTGGGTGGCGCCGAGCAGGCCGAGGATGGTGGCGGCGTCGAGGCGCGCGCGATCGGTCGAGATCACCCGACGGTCGCGGGCCCATTCGACAGGCACATCGTTCATGGAATCGCCCCGTGAGTGCCGCGTCGGCGACCGGCCGCGAACCGCCGGAGCGCGCGAAACGCGCGCGCCAGATCGGCGCGCTGGTGATTGGCATTGAGGCCGCTGGGGTTCGGCAGCACCCAAACGGCCGAGCCTCCCAGCCTCTCGGGCTGGAGCCCGACCACCGCGCGCGGCCGCTCGAACGCCGTCCGGAACGCCCCGATGCCGAGCACGGCCACGCAGTCCGGCCGGTACCGCCGGACCTTGGCCGCGAGCCGCCGCCGGCCGCTTCGGAACTCCTCCGGCGTGAGCTCGTCGGCGGCCGCGGTGGCCCGCGCCACCAGGTTGGTGATGCCGAGCCCAACCCGCAACAACCGCCGCTCCTCCCAGGGCCTCAGCAGGGTATCGGTGAAGCCCCCGTCGCACAGCGCCGGCCAGAATCGATTTCCTGGCCGGGCGAAGTGGTGGCGTGTCGCCGCGGAATAGAGACCGGGATTGATGCCGCAGAACAGCACGTCGAGACCCGGCGCGATGAGGTCGGGCACCCGCCGGCCCGCCGCGGCCGCAATTTCGCCCGGCGTGGGCCTCGGCTCGGCGCCGTCCGCGACGCGTCGGGTCAGCCCGGCTGCCCGGACGGCTCGGGAAACCGTCCGTACTTGAACACCTGGTACCACAGGCGACGGTCCTCGGGGCTGAACACACCGAGCTCCTCGAAGATTTCCCTGGCGAACTCCGTGGGGCCGAGGCCGCTGGCCGTGATGAGACCACGGTCGCGCACGGCCAGCGCATCCACGTACCGACTCGACCCTCCGTACGAGGGGATCCGCTGGAGATACGCGAGCTCGTTGCTGGTGTGCGCGCGGTCCTCGAGCAGACCCGCGCGAGCCGCCGCGAGCGTCGCACCACAGATGGCGGCGATCGGCACCTCCTCGCGCTCGAGCCGGTGGAGCAGCGCCTCGAGCGGCTCGCGGGGATAATCTTCACCCTCCCACAGGTCGCCCCCGGGCAGCAGCAGCAGGCGGACCCGCGCCGGCTCTACGGCGGCCAGCACCTGATCGGGCACGACCCGGATGCCGCCCATGGACCGCACGGGCACGGGCGTGAAGCCCATCGTGACCACCTCGAACCCGCCGCTTCGCCGCACCTCCGCGAGCGCATAGGCCGGCTCCCAGTCGGCGAAGCCTTCGAACACGAGCAGGTGAACGGCCGGTGTCATGTCACGCCCTCCAGGAATCGGATGTCCCGCTCCACCGAGCCCCGTAGCACCCGCAAGGCCGCCTGGTACGCCGCGCCGTCATAGGTCGCGATGGCCTGGGCGAGCGAATCGAACTCGATCACGACGGTGCGCTCGCTCAGGCCTTCTTCGTAGGCTCGAGCCGGGATGCCGCGCGCGAGAAACCGCCCGCCACCGGCCTGGATCGCCGGCACGGCGAGCCGCCCGTATTCCGACAGCGCCGCCGGGTTGCTCACGGAACGATAGAAGGTGATCCAGTAGCCCTTGGCCATTCGATGCTCCCGGAAGAGAGCCCCGCCGCTCAGGAGTCGTGGCGAGCCGACGCGTGGTGATCCTGGCGCTGGAATGCCAGGAAGTCGTGGATGGCCCGCACAGCCACGGTGTCGCTGCTCCGCACCCGCACCGCGCCGCCGCGGGGCAGCGATTCCACGGTGTAGCTAATGACGCCGTGGCGATCGGCCATGATCCGGGTCCCCGGCACCTCGCGATCGTGCACGACCCCCGGCAGCCGGAAGTCTCCGGCCGCGAACTGCCGGGCGATCAGCTCCATGTGCCGGCGGATCTGCGCCACCCCGGCGCTATCGTCCACGCTCCGCTGCAGCTCGATGCGGCCACCGTCCGCGAGTGGCTCGAACACGTGACGGGAGGTGTACTGGTTGACGCCCATGATGACGGCACCACGCTGCTGGACGCCGGCGAAGCCGGAGTCTTCGGCCGCGGTACCTGCCCGGCCATGAGCGTCGTCTCCCGCGGTGCAGGCGTTCAACGCCACGGCCGTCCCGGCGGCGAGCAGCAGTCGCATCGAGTTGGAGCGCACGGGCCTACTCCTTGGGATCCGTCAGACGGAAGGTGAACATCACGGGCGGGTCGGCCATGTCCACGCCTCCGGCCGCCTCGTACAATCGCACCGCCGGGCCGTTGGCGTGGCTGGTCAGGACCCAAGCCTCCCGGCAACCGAGCTCGCGGCCCCGCGCGAAGATGGCCTGCAGGAGCCGCTTTCCCAGACCCCGCCGCTGGTGCGACGGCGCCACGCCGACCTCGTTGATCCACAGCTCCGCCGGCTTGTCGGGATGAACGTAGTGTACCCCCGACGCGAAGCCCACGACCGAGCCGTCCTCGATCGCGACCACGAGATGATGACGGGGATCCCGCAGGAATTCAGAGGCCAGCGCTGGATCGACGTCGTGGTCGAACACGCCGGCAGCCACGTGCCGGAGCACCCGCTCGTCATCGGGTCCGAGGTGGCGGATTTCGAGGGTCACTCAGGTCTCCCGAGAGCGGATGGCGGAACTGGCGGACACACCCGAACGAAACGCACTCCGGGTAACGGGCGTCAAGCCGCGGCTCAGCTTCCGACGGGTGGGCGGAGCACCCGATACCAGCCCACCGCCCAGGCCGCGATCCCGGCGACGGCCGCAATGAGGAGCGGCACGATCACTACGCCCCTCAAGCGTGGCGGGTTCACGGCGTTGGCGCCAAGCGCCGCGAGATGCGCCGCGAGTGCGATGCCGGTGAGCAGGATGCCCAGCCACCAGATGTATGAGCGGACCAGCTCCACCAACTGGCCCTGACGGGACTGGGCCATCCAGTAGGCCCGCGACGGGATGTTGAGTCCGGCTGGGCCGCGGGGCGGTCATCGCGTGCACCAGACCGATCACACCAAGGGGCAGCCCAATCCCGATGATGAGCACGAGGAGCGCATACCCGAGCCTGCTCGACCAGCCGTTGGGCGCGCCGGCCGCGCCGAAGTGGGAGGCAACCACGGCCGGGAGACGCGGCAAGGTGCCGAGCACGACAGCGATGAGTCCGCCCGCGAGCCACCAGAACACGGTCCGACCCGCCCGGAGTCGAGGGGTTCCGGCCGCCATGCTAGAGACCGAACAGGCGGAGGGGCACGAGACGTCCAAAGATGCGTGGGCCCGCGCTCGGGGTCATGCGGAGGATCCTAGTCGTTTGCGGTACGCGTGCTGGGTCTTTACCCGCGCGTATCCCAGCCGCTCGTAGAACGGGTGCGACTCCGCGCGGGCCACGTTGCTGCGCACCGCCATCTGCTCGAGCCCGCGCGCCGCGGCCCACGCCTCCACCGCGGCCACCAGCCGACGCCCCACCCCACGGCTCCGCACCCGGGCGTCCACCACGAGGCCGAGCAACTCACACCGCCGGCCCGACTCGAGCAGCTGCTGCTCGGCGCCGTGCACCCATCCGACGACCTCGCCCGGCGGGACTTCGGCAACGAGGACGGTCTGGTCCTCACGTCCCAGCAGATCGCCCAGCCTCTGGGCCAGCGCCTCCGCCGATACGGGGTAGCCGAGCTCGGCGCTGAGGGCGGACAGCCGGGCGGCGTCGGCCGTCGTGGCCTGCCGTACCCGGACCGTGAGGCCCGGGCCGGTGCGGAAATCGACCAGCGCTCCGATCGGTTTCACCGGCGCCGCGTGGTACGGGCGCGGAGCCACTCGAGCACGCGATCGGCATCCGCATCGGGGGGAAAAACCGGATAGAAGGAATGCTCGATCCGGCTCGCGCGCACCAGCAGGGTGAGGCGCCGGAGCAGGCGCAAGCCCTCGACCTCGAAGGTCGGCAAGCCGAGCGCGTCGGTCAGGCGGAAGTCCGCATCGCTCAGGACGGGATACGGTAGGTGCAGCCTCCCGGCCATCTCCTGCTGGTAGTCCGTCGTCTGGGTGCTTATCCCGTAGACCTGGGCCTCCAGGGCGCGGAGCTCGGCGTAGTGGTCGCGGTACCGGCACGCCTGGGGTGTGCAGCCGCGCGCACCGGGAATCTCGTCCCACCCGGGCGGCGGGCCGGCTTCGGGGCGTCCGGTGCGGGGATAGCAGTAGAGGACCGACCATCCCGGACCCAGCGCGTCCAGCCGGACGGGAGGCCCGGCCGTGGACGGCAGGGTCACCGCCGGCAGGCTGCGGCCGACGAGGTGCCGGGCCGCCCCATCGTCCACCGGGACGGGCAGCCCGGGAGGCAGGGTGTACAGATCGTCTCTCGTCACGACCGACGCTTCCCCTCCAACGTACGACCTTTCCAGTTCCACCACTTGAGCAACTGGGCGCGCGGCCTGGAGGTGCGCGCGGCGTAAGCCGCGCACCGGAAGGAGTACAGGACGCATGGATCCTGGCGCTGGCCGCGCAGGCGATTCAGGCGGGCATACAGCCGCTCCGGATCCCGCCGCTTGAGGTCGGCGACCCGCCGGACGCCGAGCGCGCGCAGGTCCGCCGCGAGGCTGGGGCCGATCGCCGGCAGGGTCTGGAGCTCGTCCGCTCGTGACGCTCGTCTCATGTGGTGGCTCCTATCGGTCGGCAAGGATGGCAGGTGAGAACCTCTCAAAACTAACTGTGGCGCGGCCTCCGTCAGTGAGGCCCGAAGTCGTCCGGCAGCCATGCGACTTGCCTCACCCGGCCCGGATGCCGCACTCTCCGGCATGTGGCATCCTTCGCCCCGGGTCCTGCTCGTCATGCCGGAGCAGTGGCCGCGAGCGCTGTTACGAGCCGCGCTGCGGGAGGCGGGCTACGACGCGCTCGGGGCGCCGCATCTGGCGGGCGCGCGCCGCTACCGGGCGGACGCGCCGGACCGGGGCCCGGTGCGCGTGATCCTGGTCGATCAGAGCGCCCTGACCGGCGACGACGCGGGCGCCCAGCTGAGCGGGCTCGCTCGCCGTCATGGCGATCCCGCGCTACTGCTGCTGGCGAGGGGCCGCTCGGGTCCCGACACCACCCCCGAGGGAGGGTGGCACCGAATCATTCGGCGGCCAGCCAGCATCGCCGAGCTCGTCGAGGCGGTGCGGGTCCTCATCCCGCTTCCGCCCGGCGCCGCTCGGCCGTTGGACTGAGCCCCCAACGAAGTCAGGACTCGGTGGGGCCGGTCGGGCCGCGCTGTTGGAGGGGGTCGAGCGGCTTCCGAAAGCAGCGGATCAGCGCCACCTCGTCGAAGCCGAGGGCGCGGTGGGCGCGCGCGCTGACCGCGTTGTCCGCCAGCGTGTCGGACGCGAATTCGCGGCAGTAGCGCCGCACCGGAGCCGAATAGGCGTCCCAGGGGGACCGAGCCGAGTAGGGCTGGAGGATCAGCACCGCGGCGGCCATGATGGCCGCGGCGAGCGCCGTGAGGTAAATTGGGGCGTTGCCGTTCATGTGCACCTCATGCCACGGTCACGCGTCACAGACGGGACCGCGTCTCGAACTCCATGATACGACACTTGAAAGGAGCCATGCCATGCGACGTATCGTCTGGTTCGGCCTTTCGCTCGGAGTCGGCGCCCTGCTTGCGAGCGCGATGCCCGACATCAAGCGGTACCTCCGAATCGTCCGGATGTGACCCGGCGGCGACGGAATCAGGCCCGGTGGAACGGCCAGGGCCGCTTCTGCCCGGTCCGGGCCACTTCGACCCAGAGCCATCCGTAGCCCACTGCGAGCAAGCCGAGCACCACCGGTACCACGCCGGGCCGCAGGCGAAGGCCCACCGCCAGCGAGGCAATCCCCGCTCCGATCCAGACGGTCGCGAGGCAGGCGGCGACTACTCGCCCGCCGGCACCGAGCTCCGACCCCACGCTCACCCCCGACGCTTGAAGTACTGGACGGCCCGCTCGTGCTTCTCGGCCGCCGCCCGGGTCTTGAACGTGCCAAGGTTGCGGCGCTTCCCGGTCTTCGGGTCCTTCTTCTTCGAGTACAGGCGATAGCCGCCAGCCGCCAGCTTTCGGATCATGTCCCAGGTCTCCTCAGAACGCGCTCACGCCTCGCTGAAGTCGGCTAGTCACCGGTCGGCACGATGGCGGCCGTCTCCACCATCAGGATGACCGTGCGCTCGGGTGCCCGAGGCCGGTGCATCGTTCCCTTGGGCACGACGACACCCTGCCCCGGCCCAAGCTCGACCACGCGGTCGGGCAGGTCGATCCAGAATCGCCCCTCGACCACATAGAAGAACTCGTCGTCCTCGTCGTGCTTGTGCCAGTGGTACTCGCCCTGGACGACGCCCAGCCGCACGACGGATTCGTTCACCCGGCAAAGCGTCTGGTTGTACCACTGGTCGGTGCAGGCGCGGACCAGCGCGGGCACGTCGATCCGCTCGAGCGGCGAGAACTGCAGGTTGAGGCGGGTGGCGTAGGGATAGGCCTGCACGTTCGAGGCATCGTCGGACACGTTCGCTCCCGTTCAAGAGACTCCGGCTCAGGCGGGCCGGGTGGCTGGGCCGCCGGGGGCGCGCGCGTCCCCGTGCACCGCCACCAGCAGAACGCCGGCCAAGTAAACCAGCAGATCCGGGCGCCACTCGCCCCGCAGGGCATGAATCACGAATGCAAGCGCGATCACGAGCAGTAGCACGCCGGCACCCACCCGCATAGTCCTGGGCACCAGGAACGCAATCGCGGCCAGGGCTTCCACGCTGCCGATGACGAGCGCATGGGAATCGGAGGGGCCGAGATGGATCACGGTGTGCACGCTGCCCCAAAGAAGGGCGGCCCCGAGCACGAGTTGGAACAGCAGGAAGGCAAGGCGAAGGTATCGAGCGTCGAACATGGTGGCGGTCCCGTGTCGCTGCTGCAAGATGCCCCGGCAAGCGGGCCGCGGCTAGTCCGCGGGGGTCATCTGGCCGGCGCTGCGCCGGCGCGGACCCGGCGCCGGACGGTCGGCAGATCCTGCACCGGGCGGACCTCGATACACCCGGTCCGCGCCCAGGGAAATTCGGCGGCGATCCGGACCGCCTCGTCCATGTCGCGTGCCTCGATCAGGTTGAAGCCGCCGAGCACTTCCTTGGCCTCGCTGAACGGTCCGTCGGTGGCCGTGACTCGATCGTTCCGGATCCGCACCGATTTGGCGGCGCGCGGGCCCTCCAGCATCTGGGATTCGATCAGGCATCCGTCCTGCTCCAGCTCATCCACGTGATCGAAGCAGGTGCGGAGCATTCCGTCCATCTGGCCCTCGGGCAGGGCGTCGACCAGTGCGGTGTCGGTATAGACCAGCAGCATGAACTTCATTCACGACCCTCCGGGTCAGGCATAATGGCGCAGTATGTACCGAAACAGCACCAGCACCATGATGAATACGAAACCCAGGATGACCCCGATGCCAATCAACAGCAGCCGCGCCCGGCGGACGCCCTCTCGCTGGGTTCGGATGGCCTCACGCTGGTTGTCCAGCGCCTGACCATAGGCGGCCAGGAGCTGCCGCTGAAGATCACGAACTTCCTCGAGCACTTGCACGACACGATCGTCGGCCATCGGGGATCCTCGTCCCGTCGTGGGGCCAGCTGGGTCAGCCGGCGTGTCCAGCCACCACCACCATGTCGGTGTGGGCGCTGGCCTGCCGGATGGCCTTGGCCGGCGCATACTCGGGCGACGCCCACCAGGCCCGGGCCTGCTCGACCGTGGGAAACTCCAGCACGACCAGCCGCTTGGGCTGCCACTCCCCCTCAAGGATACCCAGCGTGCCGCCGCGCACGAGGTAGCGGCCGCCGTACGCCGCGATGGAGGGCGGCGCCACCCGGCGGTATTCCTCGTAGCGCATCGGGTCATGGACCTCGATGTCGACGACGACATAGGCCGGCATCAGGGCGTGACCGCGTCCATTCTCACCCTCCGCCACGAATCAGGTGCCACAGCTCCGCGGCGGCCGCGATGGCGAAGCCGATCGGAAGGGCGATCCCGAGACTGGACCAGTGGCCGTGCTCGCCGAATACCTTGCCGCCCGCCCGGCGGCCGGGCAGCATCGCCCACCAGCCGCCCAGCGCGAGCACGACATCGAGCGCCAGGCGCATCTCCCCGCCCGAGTGACGGAGCGGCCAGGTGGCCAGCCACGCGACGCACACCGCGATCCCTCGGATCAGGGACGTCTGGTGCACGCGACGCTCTTCGGCGGTGACCGCGGAGGCCGAATCGTGCATCAGGTCGCCGGGCACGTATCGTCCCGAGTGATCTCGTCGCGCGGGATGGCGCGACCATCGGCGCCGAACGGCTGCGTCAAACCGAAGGCGAACGCGCTGGGCCCGTGCCGCTCCAGATGCGCCAGCCGGGCGACGGCTTCGGCCACCGGCGGACGGTGGCCCGCGGGCACCCACCACAGCGCCACGTAGACCCGCTCGAGCCGCTCGAACCAGTCCCGCCGGCGCCGCATCACCTCGGCGTGGTCGCTGCGATAGACATAGTTTCGGAGCGAGGCGAGATCGCTCCACACCGACAGGTTGATCAGGATGCGCGCGTCCTCGTAGGGTCGGACCGCGGTGGCGTCGCCATCCTCGGTCTGCAGGCGCCAGACGAACCCCGGGCTCCGGTCGGCCAGGGCATTGATCTCCGCCAGACGGGAGACGAACTCGGCCATGACGGGATCACTCATCTCCCCCCGGGTCCGGCCGATGTTGACCTGCGCGAGCTGCATTGTGGGGTCGGGCACGCGATAGGGCCTCGGGGTGGGGTGACCACGGAGCGCGGGCCCCAGGCAGGAGCCGCGCCTGACCCATCGAAAGCTATGTCTCCGCCGGGGTCGCCGCGACCGCCCCCCGGCGGCTCCCTCAGTCGTTGCGCGGGCAGCCGCCGTCCGATCCGCACCAGATCGCGACGACTGCCAGCGGCACCGCCATGATCAGCGCGAACGACTTCCAGAAACCCGCGACGGGCTGACCCATCCGTACCGAATCCACCGCAGTGCGCGTGAGTGAGACCCGACAGCCGTCACACTCCACCGAGCGGGTGAACGGAATGCCGCTGATCGAGTCGGGGCGGACGATCACCGCGTGCCAACGAACGGAGTGTCCGGCACTCCAGACCTGGACCTGCTGGCGGGGAGACCACGGGCCGGGAATGACCTCGGGTGGCCGATGCCAGCCGGCGCCGCAGGCCGTCAACATCCAGCTGCCGAGCAGGCCGACGCATCGAGATCGGCAACCGAGCTGTACCACGACGCCTCCGAGATGGAAGACTGCTCAGCCTCGTCGGCCGCCGTCCCCTCGGCGTGACTCGCCGGCACTTCGATCCTCCTGCCTGGAGCGCAGCCCGAAAATGACCGGAACGAGCAGGAGCAGCCACAGCCAGCGGGTCTCCCGAGCCACCGCCTGGACCAGCCGCGCCGGAGGCTGGCGGAGGAATTCGCCCGCCTCGCCGTCGTTGGCGTGTCCACTCAGGGCCAGTCCTCCCACCGCGATTCCCGGCGACAGGGCCAATCCCCCGATGGCCGCCACCCAGCCCAGCGCCAGGCCGCCGACGGCGAGCCCTCCGGCGGCCACGCCGCCGATCGCGACGCCGCCCACCGCCAGACCGGCCAGGGCCAAGCCGCCGAGCGCGAGGCCGCCGACCGCGATCAACGCCCCGAAGGCGATGTCGCCCACGGCGATCCAGCCCCGGGCGATCCCGCGCCGGTAGCGACCCTCCTCGATCCGACCGGCCGCCACGTCGATCAAAGGCAGTCCCAGGACGCGAAGCTGCGACTGGTAGGACGTGGGGCGCCTCGACGCACCACTCGGCACCGCGGAACGCCCGTCGCCGAGTCGCGGCTCCCGAGGCGGGTCTTCTCCCGTCCGCCTCACGCCAGACCGGACGGCGCCAGCCGCCGCGACAGGTAGTCGGCCACGGCCGCGGGCTCCAGACGGCCACCGCACAGGCCGACATAGCCGTCGGGCCGGACGAGGTAGAACGCCGGCCGGGGAATGCGCACTCTGGCGAGCTCGCGGACGTTGTGGGGATCGTCGGGAACGACGTGGGTGCGGAGCAGATCACCCAGGGCAGGATGCCCCGCGGGCGCGGCGGTCTGCCCGAAGAGAAGGAGCGAGAACCTGGTATCGTCGAGCGCCTGGAACAGGTCCTGGACCGGGCCGTCGGTCGAGAGCTTGAGGTTGAGCCACGGGAAACGGTCGCCGGCACGCGGCGCGGCGTCGGGCAAACCGGAAAGCGTCTCCGAGAGGCTGGCGTCGCGGTAGTGAATGCCGATCTGCGAGATGGTGCGGAACGCCAGCCGGCGAACCGGCTGGAGCTTCATCGCGAACGCCAGGAGCTTGGGCAACAGCCGGGTCCGAACCAGGCCGGCCAGCCCGCCGTCGGAGACCACCAGGGCAAAGGCGCGGTCGGTAGTCCGCAGCAACCGCTCGGCGACCGGGATGCGTTCCTCCTCGTAGGAATCGAGCACCGCCGCTCCAGCCCGTCCCCCGACCACCAGCGCCAGCTTCCACGCCAGGTTGTACGCATCCTGCAGCCCGGTGTTCATGCCCTGCGCTCCCACCGGACTGTGGACGTGCGCCGCATCGCCCAGCAGGAAACACCGGCGGTCTCGGAACCGGGCCGCGCGGCGATGATGGATGCGGTAGGTGGAGAACCAGCTGCAGCCATGAAACACCAGGCTGGAGCCGGCTTCCTGTGTGATGGACGGGATTACGTCGTCCAGGGTTAGGTCGCTTCGGCCGCGCAGCGCGGCAGGGACGATCCCGACCAGGCGCCAGTGCTGGGGCCCGAGCATGGGAAAGAACAGGTGGAAGCCGCGCGGCCACAGGTAGACGTTCACCTCGTCCGGCACCATCGGCCCGCTCAGCTGGGTGTCGGCGACGAAGAACACGTCCTCATACGGCGCGCCGACGAAATCGATGCCGTTGAGCTCGCGCACCGAGCTGCGCGCGCCGTCGCACCCCGCCACCCAGGCGGCGGTCACCTGGTGGGTCGTGCCGTCCGGGCGCTTGAGCGTGGCCACGACATGGTCCGAGTGCTGGGCCAGGCCGACTAGCTCGGTGTTCCAGTCGACATCCAGGCCCCGGGCGCGCAGGGCCTCGCCCATGAGGCGCTCGTTGTCGTCCTGACCCAGGATGAGGATGAACGGATACGGGCTCTGATCGCGGCCGATATCGCCGAAGGGGACGCGGGCCGCGTGGTGCCCTCGGGACCACATGTCGGCGCCGGTGGCTCGCCGGCCCAGCTCCACCGCGCGGTCGGCGATACCCAGGTGGGAATAGATCTCGAGGGTCCGGGCCTGGACGCCGATGGCCCGGGTCTGGACCGACGGTTCGGCATGCCGGTCGATGATGACCACGCGGACGCCACGCCGGCCGAGCTGGTTGGCGAGCATGAGGCCGGTGGGGCCGGCTCCGACGACGAGGACGTCGGTTTCCACGTTGTCCTAATCCAGCAGCCGTTCCGCTATGCGGCGGCCCAGGTACAGTCCAATCCCCGTGCCGACCATGCTCAGCAGGAACGCCGTGAACAAGCCCTCTCGATCGCCCACCCACCAGCCAAGCGCGCCGCCGATGCTGGCCCCCACCCATCCGAGCAGTCCGTTCACCCTGCCTCCGATCCATGGTGGCGCCGCGCGCGCTCAGAAGAAGAATTGGCGGGACAGCCAGGTCCTACACTGGTACACTGCCCGCGTCCGGCGCTGGAATACCGTGAGGTAGAGCGAACTCAGGCTGGAAAGGTGATAATCGGCCCGTCGAAGGCCGCCCTGACAGATAACCGGGGGTCCCGGGTCGCGAAAGGCCGTGAACGAGGCGCCCGTCACCGCCGGACCACAGCGAGCCCTTACATTCGACGGATCCCCATGGGAGGAACAGTGTCCGCCGAGCCTATTGCTGTATCTGTGAACGACCACTTGGCCGGCGCCGCGGCCGGTCCCAGCATGATGGACGACCTGGCGAGCCGAACGGAGGGAACCGCCCTTGGCGGCGAAGTTCCATGCCCTGGCCGCAGAGGTGCGGGAGGACCAGTGGCTCCTGCGCGATGTGCTCGGGCGGCTCGCAGCGAGCAAGCGGCGAGCCGCCCAGGCCGCCGCGTGGGTCACCGAGAAGATGAGCGAGGGACGGCCCCCGATCGCGGCGCGGTGCAGGGGTAGCTGGCCGTGTTCCGGGTTTCTGGAGGAGATCGGGCCGGATGACCCCCCGCTCGCGGACCTGCCATTCGCCGCGCGCGCCGACCGTACGGAGGCGCAGCACGCCATGATCGAGCCGAGCGGCCGCGCCGCGGCCGCGGGGCGTCGATGATCGTCCGCTTATGGCATGGCTGGACGACGCCCGCGAATGCCGACGCCTACGAGCGCCTGCTTCGGGAGGAGAGTTTCACCGGGATCGGGCGACGACGCACGGTCGGCCCACTACGAGTTGCGGGAGACCGTCCCTGCCTAACCGCTAGCCATCCGGCTCCGCTCGGAGCTCTCCCAGGACGGTGCGCAGCAGCCGGAGCCTCCGCTCCCCCGAGCTCTCACCCGCCCGCGCGTCGCCCAGCGTCTGGGGAGACGGCTGTTCGGGGCTGGGGGAGCCAAGCGAGGTCGAGCGAAGATGCAGGTCGTAGACGGACGACATCTCATAGATCCACGCTGAGGTGCCCTAAGGATGGCCGTCAGGCGCTTTCCCGGCCGTGACGCCGCGCACGCTGAGGCAGGACAGAGTGGGACACCTGCCGGCGGTCGCTCGCTACCTCGACCTTGCGCATCAGCTCGTCGAGGGTGAACGGCTTGGCGAGAAAATGGACCTGCGGATCCGTCAGCCCGTGCTGCACCAGCACCTCGGCGGGATGCGCCGACATGTACAGCAGCCGGAGCGGCGGCCAGCGATGGAGGATGCGCTGGCCGAGCTGCACGCCGTCGACATCGGGCATCACCACGTCGAGCACGATGAGGTGCACGTACCAGTGGGCCAGCTCGAGGACGCCCATCGCCTCCCCGGCGCTGGCCGCTTCGAACACGCGGTAGCCTTCCTCGGAGAGCACTCGATAGAGCAACCGCCGGGCGATCCGCTCGTCGTCGACAACCAGAATGGTTGGGCCTGGCGATGGAAAGGGAGCGGACACGGGCTGGCCTCGGGAAGCGGTGAAATCGGGATGGGCGAGGGTTGGCTTCCAAGCTAGGGAGCGCGCGCTCGGCCGCGTGTGACGGAGATCACCACTTGGAGGAGAGATTCGAGTGCCCGGGGTGGGATTCGAACCCACACGGCCCGAGGGCCAAGGGATTTTAAGTCCCAAGCGTCTACCAGTTTCGCCACCCGGGCGGACGGCCTGAGGAATCTACCCCCCGACTGGCAAAGCCGCAGGCAGGCTGCCAACTTGCGGTCTCGCGGCCGACATCGTGTGCAGGGTGGACGACATCTCGTGGGAGGGACTGTGGGGGTTCGCGCGCGACGCCTGGCGGTACTCACTTGCCTGTTCGTGCCGCCCGCGCTCCACGCGCAGCTCGCGGCGGTCGGGGTACCGGCCGGCGTCGTCCGGGTGGACCTCGACGGCTCGATGGAGATCTGGGATCACCGCTGGCGCGACGGCACCCGTGAGCCACTCGCCGCCGACCTCACCAGCCCGGCTCTCGGCAGTGATCTGCTCCCGACGCTGGCCGATGCGGACGCGCGGGTGGGGCGCATCACGGGCCAGTCGGGGTACCGCCTCGACTTGGGCGCGCTCAGCTCGGACGCGCAGGCTGAAGCCACCCGCGGATACATGGGCCTCGCCCTGGGCCTCACCCGGAAGATCACGGTGTTCGGGCGGATCCCGCTGGTCCAGGTCCGGACCGAAGTGCACTACGCGGTCCAGCCCACGCCCGGCGCGGACGGGGGCCTCAATCCCGGAACCGCCTCCCAGGAAGTTTTCTTCCAGCAGTTCGACGCGTCGCTCGCCGGCCTCGAGGCGCGCATCGCCGGAGGCGACTTCGACGGGAACCCGGCGCTCAAGGCGCAGGCGCAGAGTACCCTCCAGGCGGGCACGGCACTCCGCGACGACCTGTTCGGGCTCCTGGCCGATCCCTCCACCCTCTCACCCTTCGTCCCGATCGCCACCAGCCCGGCCGGCCAGGCGATCGACATCCGGGTGACTGATCTCCAGGCGACGCTCGCGAACGACTTCGGTGTCTCGGGATTCAGCACCACGCCGAGCTTGCCCGACGCGCTCGCCACGACCGAACAATTGGTCGCCGCGCTGAGCGATTTCTCCGGGCTCGGCCTGCGGCCGGGGGGCAGCAAGGTCACCTTCCGCGGCGACGCCGAAGCAGGACTCGCCTTCACGCTGGTGGATCGCTGGGACCGCTCGGGCCATCATGGCGGGTTCCGCACCGCGGTCGAAGGGCTGGTCCGCTTCCCCACCGGCCGCCTGGCGCAGCCGGACCGCGTGCTTGGTCTCGGCACGGGCGACGGCCAGACCGACCTCGAGGCGCGCATCACGACGGACCTGGGCGCCGGCCGGTGGGGGCTTCGGGCCGAAGGGACTTACAACCGGCAGCTCGCGGCGGACTATATCTTCCGGGTCGCGCCACCGACCCAGCCGCTCGCCGGCCTGGACCGGTTGAGCGCGGTGCACCGGGATCCGGGCGACATCGTGAGCCTGGCGGTGCGCCCCTTCTTCCGGCTGACTCCCACCTTCGCCCTGCAGGGCCTGGCGACCTATTGGTCGCGCGGCGCGGACCAGGTCAGCTACCTCACCGCGGCCGACGAAATCCCGGGCGTGGACGCCTCCGTGCTCGCGCAGGACAGCAAGGCCACGGCGAGCATGCTCGGATTCGGAGTGACGTACAGCAGCCTGGGCCGCCTTCAGCCGGGAGCCCGCGGACTGCCGATCGATGCGAGCTGGAGCTACGAGCGGGTGGTGCGGAGCACCGGGGGCATCGTGCCGGACCGGCACGCGATGCGGGCGAGGTTCCGGTTCTATTTCGGGCTGTTTAGGAGGACGGAAGGACGGTAGGACGGAAGGACAGGAAAAAGCCCGGAAGGTTTGGAGAACGGAGGGCCGGGGATGGGACAACTCGAGCAGGGGCTTAGCGCGCCTTCCCACCCTTTCGGCCCTCTGTCTTGGCGCCGTTTGCACCTTCCGTCTTGGCGTCGTTTCGTTCTGCCGTTCTTCCGACGCTCGGCTCGTCCATCTTTCCATCCTTCCGTCCGTCCGTCCTTCCGTCCTTCCTCAACAGCGCTTGCGCATGCCGCCTTGCGGCGTCGCCTTCCGCGTCGCCCAGCATGCGGGCGACTTCGTTCACCCGGTCCTCCCCGTGGATCAGCTGGACGTCGCTGGTGGCGATGCCGCCGCGCGCCTCCTTGCTCACGACCAGGTGCTGGTCCGCTCGGGCGGCGATCTGCGGCAGGTGGGTGATCACCAGCACCTGATGCCGCTCGGCCACCTCGGCCAGCGCCGCGCCCACCTGGGCGCCGATCTCCCCGCCGATCCCCTGGTCCACCTCGTCGAACACCAGCGTGGCGATGGCGTCGTGCCGCGCGAGCACGACCTTGAGCGCCAGCATCAGCCGGGACAACTCCCCGCCCGACGTGACCCGTGCCAGCGGCTTGGCCTCGATGCCGACATTGAGCTGCACCTCGAACGCGACGCTCTCCTGGCCGTGGGCCGCGGGCTCCGGCAAGACGGCCAGGGACACCAGCAGCTTGCCGCCGGGGAGGCCGAGGCGGGGCAACAACCGGTTCACGCCTCGGGCCAGGCGGTCGGCCGCGTCGGCCCGCTTGCCGGACAGCGTGCCAGCGGCGGTGCGGAGGGCCGACTCCGCGGCCGCCCGACGGGCCGCGAGCGCGCGCAGGTCCACGTCGGCGGTATCGAGCAGATCCAGCTCGGCGGCGCTCTCGTTCCGCATCGCGAGCACCGCCTCGATGGTCGCCCCGTACTTCCCGGTGAGCTTGAAGATGACGTCCCGGCGCTGCTCGACCTCGGCCAGCCGCTCGGGGTTCTCCTCGACTTCGTCGGCGTACGCGGCGGCCTGGCGCGCGAGCTCGCTCAGGTTGGTGTACGCGGCGTCGAGCATCTCGCGCCAGCCGGCCACGTCCGGGTCGGTCTTCTCCAGTCCGGCGAGGGCACGGTCGGCGGCGCCCAGCGCGCCGAGGGCGTGGCCCTCGCCGGCCTCGATCGCGTCCACGATGCGCTGGGCCTGCTCGCCGAGCGCGCCGGCCTGGCTGAGCCGCCGGGCCTCGAGCTGGAGCGCCTCGTCCTCGCCCGGCCGAAGGCGCGCCTGGTCGATCTCCCGGACCACGTGACGCAGGTAGTCCGCCCGGCGCCGCACCTCATCGCGCCGTGCGACGAGCGCGGCCTCCTCCGCGCGCAGGGCGGCCAACGCCGTGTGGTCCTCCGCTACCGCGCCGCGCTCCGACTCGGCGTGCGCGAACGCGTCCAGGATGTCACGCTGGGCATCGGCGTGGAGCAGCGACTGGGTCTCGTGCTGGCCGTGCAGGTCCACCAGGAGGGCGCCGAGCTGGCCGAGGACGGCGGCGGTGGTGGGACTGCCGCTCACCCAGGCGCGCGAGCGGCCTTCCCCGCCCACCTCGCGCCGAACGATCACGCGGCCGTCTTCGACGTCGAGGCCCAGCGCTTGGATGGCCCGGCGAGTGCGCGTGTCCAGACCCTCGAATGCGCCCTCGACGATGGTCTTGGGCGCGCCGGGGCGCACGCTACTGCTGGCGGCCCGCTCGCCCAGGAGCAGGGCGAGGGCATCCACCAGCATGGACTTCCCCGCCCCGGTCTCGCCGGTCAGGACGTTGAGACCGGGGCCGAGGTGGAGAGTGACGTCGGCGATGGTGGCGAGGTCGCGGACGCGGAGCTCGGTGAGCATGATCGGAAGGTAGTAGAGTGGCGCAGGGTAGATCGGGGAGCTACGACCTGTCATCCCGAGCGACGCGAGGGATCTTGCTCGGGCAAGCCCGACCATGGCCTCGTGCCGGCAACGCGCCGGCAAGATCCCTCGCGTCGCTCGGGATGACAGCCGCCGTGGCCCTCACCGCACGGCCTCCCGCTCCGACAGATCCCCCCAGTGCAGCTTCTGCCGCATCCGGGTGAAGAATCCGTCGCCGCCGAGGCGGATGAGGCAGACGCGGTGGTCCGCGCGGCGCACGTCCACGCTCTCGCCGGGCGCGAGCGTGCTACCGGTCTGTCCGTCGAACGACACCAGCAGGTCGTCGGCCCAGCCGGCCATCGGCTCGATCACGATCCGGTAGGTCGCGGGGACCACCAGGGGCCGGACCGCCAGGGTGTGGGCCGCGATCGGCGTGACCAGGATCGCCTCCACCCCCGGCACCACGATCGGCCCGCCCGCGCTCAGGCTGTAGGCGGTCGAGCCCGTCGGCGTTGCGACGACGATGCCGTCGGCGCTGTACGGCCCGACGTTCTCGCCCTGGATGTACACGTTGACCCGCACCACGCGCGCGACCCCGCCTTTGTGCACCGCCACGTCGTTCACGGCGAGCTGGCTCACGCGGTGGTTGCCCTCGCCGTCCTTGATGGCCGCCTGGAGCGCCTGGCGCCGCTCGATCACGTAGCGCCCGGCCACCAGCGCTTCGAGCGCCGGATCGATGGTCTCGCGCGTGGCGGTGGTGAGGAAGCCGACCCGGCCGAGGTTGACGCCGAGGATGGGGATCTCGTGGCCGGCGCAGAGGCGCGCGCCGCGGAGCAGCGTGCCGTCCCCGCCGAAGGTGAGCAACGCGTCGAGCTCGACCCCGTCGAACCGGGGAACCTCGCGGGGCCAGAACTTGCCCAGGCGCTCCTCGGAGTAGAGGTCGATGCCGCGATCCGGCGCCTGGAGGGCGACGTGCTCGAGCACCGCCTTGAGATCGGGGTACCGGGGATTGCCGACGACGCCGACCTTCATCGCGGCTCGAGGCTCTCCTCGTGCTGCAGCGCGGTGATCCGCCGGGCGATTCCCGCGGCCGTGAGGCCGTAGAGCTCGAGCTGCTCGGCGCGTGGCGCCTGGTCGATCAGCCGGTCGGGCACGCCCAGCGCCACGACCCGGACCTCGGGGTGGGTCGTCTGCAGCGTCTCGCTCACGAAGGCGCCGAAGCCGTTGACGATGGTGCCCTCCTCCACCGTCACCAGCGTGCGGTGCTCCTGGAGCAGCAGCTCGAGCATCGAATGGTCGAGCGGCTTGAGGAAGCGGGCGTTGATCACCGCGCAGTCGATGCCGTCGGCGGCGAGCAGCTCGGCGGCCTGCCGGGCAGGCTGGACCATGGTGCCCACCGCCAGGATGGCGACATCCTTGCCCGAGCGAAGCCGCTCCCAGGTCCCGTAGGGCACGGCGGGGATCTCGGCCGCGGGCCGAGGTTCGGACGGCGCCTTGTCACGCGGGTAGCGGGTCGAGAACGGACCGTCGGCGTACGCCAGCGCGGTCCGGAGCAGGCCGACCAGCTCGTCGCCGTCCTTGGGCGCCGTCACCGTCATGCCCGGCACCGCCAGCATGTAGGCGATGTCGTACAGCCCCATGTGGGTCTGCCCGTCCTCCCCCACCAGCCCGGCGCGGTCCATGCAAAAGATCACCGGCAGGTGCTGCACGGCGACGTCGTGAATGACGTTGTCGTAGGCGCGCTGGAGGAACGTGCTGTAGATCGCGACCACCGGGCGAACGCCCTGTGTCGCGAGCCCGCCCGCGAAGGTGACGGCGTGCCCTTCCGCGATCCCGACGTCGAAGAACCGCTCGGGAAACTTCTTCTGAAAGATGTTGGTGCCGGTGCCACTCGGCATCGCGGCGGTGATCGCCACCAGCTCGGGATGCTCCGCGGCGAGCGCGGTCAGGCCGTCGCCGAACACCTGGGTCCAGGCCGGGGGGCCGCTGGCCTTCTTCCGCGCCTCGCCGGTGACCGGGTCGTACGCCGCCAGGCCGTGCCACTTCTCCTGGTTGCTTTCTGCGAAGGCGAAGCCCTTCCCCTTCTGAGTCATCACGTGGATCACGCGCGGGCCGCCCATGCCCCGCACGAAGCGGAGCGTATCGCACAGCTTGAGCAGGTCGTGCCCGTCGATCGGGCCGAAGTACCGGAAGCCCAGCTCCTCGAACAGCATGCCCGGGGAGAACAGGTTCTTGACGCTCTCCTCGACATTCTTGGCGAAGTCCACGACGCCCTCGCCGAACAGTCCGCCGAGCGCGATCGTGAGTCCCTTGATCTTCTCGCGCACCCGATTGGTCCGCGGGTCGGCCACGATGCGTCCGAGGGTGGTGCTGATGGCTCCGACGTTGGGGGAGATCGACATCCCGTTGTCGTTCACGATGAGGATGATGTCGCGGTCCGAATGCCCCGCGTTGTTCATTCCCTCGTACGACAGGCCGCAGGTGAGCGCCCCGTCGCCCACGACGGCGACGACCTTGTGGCTTTCCCCCTTGAGGTCACGCGCCGTGGCCATGCCCAGCGCCGCCGACATGGCCGTGCCGGCGTGCCCGGCCCCGAACTGGTCGTGCTCGCTCTCGGTGCGCTTGAGGAAGCCCGACACGCCGTCGCGCTGGCGCAAGGTCGGAAACGCGTCGTTCCGGCCGGTGAGCAGCTTCCAGGTGTAGGCCTGGTGCCCCACGTCCCAGACCACCTTGTCGGTGGGCGAGTCGAACTCGTAGAGCAGTGCGATGCTCAGCTCGACCACGCCGAGGCTGGCCCCAATGTGGCCACCGGTCATCGAGACGCACTCGATGAGCCGCTCGCGGATCTCGCGGGCGAGCTGGGGGAGCTGCTCGCGCTTCAGGCGCTTGAGGTCGGCCGGGCCGTGGATGGTCGAGAGCAGGGTCATGGGCGTGTCGGTGATGGTCAAAACTGTGAGCCACCCCGAGCCCAAGCGAAGGGGTCATGCGCTGGGGCATGCCCCCTTCGCGGCGTGTACCCTGGGCGAAGCCAGGGCTCAGGGTGACTCAGGAAGTACGACTGACAATATACCCCGCCAGGGCCCCCAGTGCCCCCGACGGCACCGCGGCCCCATCGAGATGCTGCACCGCGCGCCGGGCGAGCGCGGCGGCCTCCCGTCGGGCGCCGTCGATGCCCAACAGGCGGACGTAGGTCGATTTTGCGAGCGCGGCATCCCGCCCCGCCGTCTTGCCCAGCTCCTCGCTCGTGGCGGTACAGTCGAGCACATCGTCGGCGATCTGGAACGCCAGACCGATGTCCTCGCCGAAGGCGGTGATGGCCGCGACCCGCTGGTCCGTGCTCCGGGCCGCGATCGCTCCCAGGGTACACGAGGCGCGGATCAGGGCGCCGGTCTTGCCGCTGTGCACTTCCGTCAGCTCCGCCAGCGTGAGCGACCGCCCTTCAGCCTGGAGGTCGAGCCACTGGCCGCCCACCATCCCCTCGATCCCGCCCGCGTGGAACAGCTCCTCCGCCATCCGCCCCAGCGTGGCCGCGGGCAGCCCCAGCTCCACCGCCGCCGTCGCCAGGACCCGGGCGGCCACGGGCACCAGCAGGAACCCGACGCGGGTGGCGGTGGCGACGTCGAACGCGCGGTGGGTCGTCGGTCGGCCGCGGCGCAGGTCGTCGTCGTCCATGCAAGGCAGGTCGTCGTGCACCAGCGAGTAGGTATGGACGGTCTCGACCGCCGCGGCGACGCCCGCGATCGCGGCCGACTCGCCTCCGACGGAGTGGAACGCCGCCAGCACCAGCGCCGCCCGCACCCGCTTGCCGGGCGTGAGCAGCGCGTAGCTCAGCGCCTCGCCGTCCCGTCCACCGATCTCGGGCGCGAGGCGCGCGGCCCACCCCGCGAGCTGCGCGTCGGTGCGCTCGCGGGCCTCGGCCAGAAGGTCGGCGGCGGAGGACGGCGGCGCCATCCGCGGGGAACGCCCTGGAGTCACCCTGAGCGAAGCGAGGGGGGCATGCGTCCGGTCATGGCTCCTTCGCTTCGCTCAGGATGACTCGACAGCGGCTCGGGATGCCGCCATGCTCACGCATCCATGTCCTTCAACCGCAGATCTCCGCCCGCCTCCTCGAGCACGCTCTGCACCTTGAGGTCGGCGGCCGCGAGACGCTCGCGCGCCGCGCGGAGCCGCGCGACGCCCTCTTCGAACAGCGCGAGCGCGGCGTCGAGCTCGACGTCGTCCGCCTCGAGCTTGCGGACGATCTCCTCGAGTCGCGCGAGGTCCTCGGCGATCGTGGTCATTCGGCGGGTGGCTCCACCCGGGCGGCGACCCGGCCGTCGACCACCCGCAGCGTGAACGATGTGCCGGGCAGGAAGTCCGCCCGGCGCTTGAGCACGCGGCCGGCCGGATCGGTCGGCACCGCGTAGCCGCGGTCGAGGACCCGGAGCGGACTCAGCGCGTCGAGCTGCGCCGAGAGCCGGGCAACCTGGTGCTGGTGGCGATCGAGCAGCGCGCCCATCGCCGCGTCGAGCCGGTCGCCGGCGCGGTCCACGCGCTCCAGGCCCAGCCGGGCCCGGCTCCCGAGGCCGCCGGCCAGCCGCGCCGCGAGGTCGTCCAGCGC
>JBOHSB010000455.1:0-11262 GCA_050733015.1 Gemmatimonadales bacterium | reverse complement strand
TGCCTGGCAGCCCCCGCTCCACGGCGAGCGCCGGCCCGGCGACCCCGCCTGCGGCGCCTATCGCCGGCGCAACATGCTCGGGGCGCCGCGATGAGCGGGCGGCTCGAGGCCATCTGGATCAAGCGCGCCCACCGCGGCCCGATGGATCCCGTCGGCGATGCGGAGCTGGTCGCGGGGCGCGGCCTGGTCGGCAACGCGGACCAGGGCCGCCGCCGCCAGGTCACGATCATCGAGCGCGAGGTATGGGATCGTCTGATGCACGAGCTGGGCGGCGCGGTGCCGCCCAGCGCTCGTCGGGCCAACCTCATGATCAGTGGCCTCAGCCTCGCGGGCGAGCGGAATCGCGTGCTCCGGGTCGGCGCCTGCCGCATTCGCGTGCTGGGCGAGACCCGGCCGTGCGAGCGGATGGACGAGGCGTTTCAGGGCCTCCGCGAAGCGATGAAGGTACAGTGGGGCGGTGGCAGCTTCGGCGAGGTGCTGGAGGACGGCCGGATCGCCGTGGGTGCCGAGGTGGGGTGGGACGACAAACACGACGGCCGGCCCGGGTGACCCCGGACCGGCCGTGTGCGTGGCGATCGGTCTTAGCGTCCGAGCTTCACGACGTTCTCGGCCGCCGGGCCCTTCTGGCCCTGCACGACGTCGAACTCGACCCGCTCGCCCTCGGCCAGCGTCTTGAACCCCTGACCCTGAATCGCCGAGTGGTGGACGAAGCAGTCCTTCTGGCCGCCTTCGGGCGTGATGAAACCGAAGCCCTTGGCGTCATTGAACCACTTGACCGTGCCGGTGGTGCGCATTGTTCCTACTCCTTGCTGTGCTGTAATCGGAGTTGGTCATGCCGCACCTACCCGACTACGCGATCTGCGTGATATGGCCCTCACGCCGGGCCGCTGCCGATCGGCAGCAAAACAAAACGGGAGCCAGCGCAAACTCCGCCAGCTCCCCGTAAACTGTCCCTGGATCTTGGCTACGCTGCTCTGCCGGCTAGGCAGAAGCGGACAAGGTAAAGAGCGCAGGCAATTTTCGCAAGACCGTACCCCGTCCGGAGAAAAACCTCACCATGGCGACCGCATCCCTCTCGATCATCGGCCCACCGGGCGCCGACGAGTACTCCACCTATTTCGGGCGCTACGTGGCCCGCCTGCCCGCCGGGGTCGACATTCTCGACGTCCTCGCCCGGCAGCGCGAGGAGCTGCTGGCCAGGTTCCGCAGCGTCCCGGAGACCAAGGGCGCCTACCGGTACCAGCCGGGCAAGTGGAGCGTCCGTCAGGTCGTGCTTCACCTGAGCGACACCGAGCGCATCATGGCGTACCGCGCCCTCCGGTTCGCGCGGGGTGATGCCACACCGCTCCCCGGCTTCGACGAGGAGGCCTACGCCCCGGCCTCCGGCGCCGACGCGGTCCCGCTGGCCGAACTGGTGGCCGAGCTCGCCGACGTGCGCCTGGCCACGCTCGACCTGTTCCGCCACCTGCCGGCCGAGGCGTGGACCCGGCGGGGCACGGCCAGCGACGCGCCCTTCAGCGTGCGGGCGCTCGCCTGGGTAATCGCCGGGCACCAGATCCATCACCTGGGTGTCCTGGGCGAGCGCTACGGCGTCTGAGCGCCTGCCACGCCGGACGCATGGTGTGATCGCGGCTTGCATCATCCCGAACCGGAGCGTGTCCCATGCGACTCGCATGCGCAGTGCTGGGCCTGGTGGTGGGGATGGCGGTGCCCGCGGCGGCGGCGGCGGATCCGCCGGCAGCGCGAGTGACAATTCTGTACGATGCGTTCGGCGATCGACCCGGCCTCGAGCCTGACTGGGGATTCGCCGCGTTGGTCGAGTACGGCGGGCGTCGCATCCTCTTCGACGCGGGCAACGACGGCGACATCTTCGCGCGCAACGTGCGAGCGCTCAAGGTGGACCTCAAACACCTGGATTTCGCCGTCATTTCGCACCGCCATGGCGACCACACCGGGGGTCTGGCGTATCTGCTGCGGGTGAACCCGTCGGTGAAGATCTACGCCCCCTACGAGCGATTCGGACTGTTCGGTGGACCGGTGCCCGCGACGATCATCCGGCCGGATTCGAGCCTGCCGAAGCGGATGCGCTATTTTGGCGGCGTGGTCCCCGCCGAGCTCCGCAGCTCCACCGTATGGCCGGGCGCGCACTTCGCCCTGGTGGACACCCTGACCGAGGTGGCGCCGGGAGTCGCGCTGGTCTCCACGGTGTCCCGGACGCCCGGCACCTTGGAGCTCCATGAGCTCTCGCTGGTGCTGCGGACGCCCCGGGGCCTGGTGGTCCTCGTCGGGTGCTCCCATCCCGGCATCGAGACCATCCTGGACGCCACCCGGGCCTATGGCGGCCACGTCCACGAGATCTTCGGCGGGCTCCACCTGGTGGCGACGCCGGACCCGGAGATCGAGCGAATCGCCGCCTCCCTGCACGACAACTGGCGGCTCGACCTGATTGCCCCCGGCCATTGCACCGGCGAGCCCGCCTTCGATGCGCTCGCGCGTGCCTTCGGTGACCGTTATGTCTACGCCGGCCTCGGGACGGTTGTCGAGCTCAACTGAGCGGGGGACGCATGTTCGTGTGTCAGTGGCATCTGGATGTGCCCTATGGGAAGCAGGGCGAGGCCCTCGCGGTGATGCGCGCGTGGGGGGCCGAGAAGTTCGCCAGCTCGGAGTTCCGTCGCGCGAAGGGCGCCCGGCTGCTCTGCGGTGTGCTCGGCCCGTCCGCGTCGCACATCGTGGACGAGTACGAGTTCGAGACCCTGGCGGACTTCGAGGCCGCACTCGGCGGCATGGGCGGCGCGCAGTTCAAGCGCCACTCGGACGCGCTGGCCCCGTTCATCGTGCCGGGCACGCAGCATTGGGTGGTGTACCGCGTGCTGGACGAGCGCGCGGGGTGAGCGCCGTCATCCGTCCGGCCGGCGTGGCGGACGCGCCCTGGCTGGCGGAGCTGGCCGAGCGCACGTTCCGTGAGACCTACACCGCGCACAACACGCCGGAGAACATGGAACGGTACGTGGCCGAGCACTTCGCTCCCGCGCTCCAGGCCGCGGAGCTCGCCGACCCGCGGTACATCACGCTGGTCGCCGAGGTGCAGGGCCGGCCCGCCGGCTACACCCAGCTCGGGCACGGCCCGGCGCCCGAGTGCGTCACCGGTCTCGACCCGGTCGAGATCATCCGCTTTTACGTCGACCGGCCCTGGCACGGCCAGGGTTTGGCACAGGAGCTGATGCAGGCCGCCACCCAGCATGCGGGCGCAGCGGGTGCGCGCACGCTGTGGCTCGGTGTGTGGGAGCGAAATCCGCGCGCGATCGCGTTCTACCGGAAGTGCGGCTTTGCCGAAGTCGGCATCCATACCTTCGTGCTCGGCACGGATCACCAGCGCGATCTGGTGCTCGCGCGCCCGATCGACTGACGAGGACTTCATGCCGTCTGCCCAGATGGACCTGCTCGCGTGGAACCTGCAGCCGCCGCCGGGACGGAAGAACTGGCACGGCGGACCCAGCCCGGTCGGGGCGCTGCGCGGCGTGGGCGCGGCGCAGGCAGCCTGGCGGCCCACCCCACGACGGAAGAGCATGTGGGAGCTGGCACTCCACATCGCGTATTGGAAGTACACCGTGCGCCGGCACCTCGAGGGCGGCGTACAGGCGCGCTTCCCGCGCAGCCCGGCAAATTTCCCCTCTCAGCCCGATCGGGCCGACGACCGGTCGTGGGCCCACGACGTCGCGCTGCTCCGGAGCGAGCACGAGCGGCTGGTGGAGGCCGTCCGCGCGCTCTCCGATCGCCGGCTCGGCGCCGTGCCGCCCGAGGGGCGCCGCTGGACTTACGGTGAGCTGGTGCTCGGCGTCGCGGCGCACGACGCCTATCACACCGGCCAGATCCAGCTGCTCAAGCGACTCTGGCAGGAGCGCGCTCTGCTTGGCCGCGGGGGCCGCGGTGGCTGACACGATCCGCCAGGCCGGTCCCGTCGACGTCGACGCCGTCGCGCCGCTGTTCGACGCCTATCGCCAGTTCTACGAGCAGCCGTCCGACCCGGCGCTCGCGCACAGCTTCATCGCCGAGCGGCTGGCGCGCGGCGAGTCGGTCATCTTTCTCGCCGAGCGGGACGGACGCCCGGTGGGGTTCGTGCAGCTCTATCCGCTCTTCTCCTCGACCGCGCCCCGACCATGCCGGCTGTGGCTGCTGAACGATTTGTACGTCGCGCCCGAGGCTCGGCAGGGCGGGGTGGGCCGGGCGCTCATGGCGCGGGCGCGCCGCCTGGCCGAGGAGACCGGGGCCTGCGGGCTGGAATTGGCGACTGCCCGCACCAACACCATCGGCCAGCGGCTCTACGAGTCCGAGGGCTACCGGCGGGACGACGCCTTTCTCCGCTACGAGCTGGGCTTGCCGTCGTGAGCCGGACCGCGCTGCTGCGGGCGCTCGACGACACCATCGCCGCCGCGCGCCGCCTCGAGGCGGGCGGGCTGGTGGATCGCGCCAGCCTGGGTCGACTGCTCGAGGAGCTGGCGGCGCGGCGCGCCGAGGTGGTGGCGGGGCAGGGGCTCGACCGCGAGTGGGCGGGCCGGACGGTGCGGTGGGTCGCCGGATGGCTGCCCGACGGCGAGTTGCCGCTCCTCGCCCGGCTGGGCGCGATCGTCCGGGCCGCGGCGCCCTGACCGGCCGCCTCCGCAACCGGCCCTAGGGCGCGCGAAGGGCGCGCGCTATACTCTCACCCATGCCCGACCATCTCCCGCCCAATGCCGACCGGCACCTCGCCGACCTGTTCGCGCGGAACCGCGCCTGGGCGGCCGCCGTCACGCGGCGCGAGCCCGATTTCTTCGAGCGGCTCGCGCGGCAGCAGAACCCGCACTACCTCTGGATCGGCTGTTCCGACAGCCGGGTTCCCGCCAACGAGATCGTCGGCCTCCTCCCCGGCGAGATGTTCGTCCACCGTAACGTCGCCAACGTCGTCGTGCACACCGACCTCAACTGCCTCTCCGTGCTGCAGTACGCGGTGGACGTGCTGGAGGTTGACCATGTCATGGTCGTGGGGCACTATGGCTGCGGCGGCGTGCGGGCCGCGTGGGACGAGCGCCCGCTGGGCCTGATCGACAACTGGCTGAGGCACGTGCAGGACGTGGCGGCGCGCCATCTCGACGAGCTCCAGACGCTCGGGGAGGGTCCCGCCCTGTACGACCGCCTGTGCGAGCTCAACGTCGTCGAGCAGGCGGTCCACGTCTGCCGGACGACCATCGTTCAGGACGCCTGGCGCCGGGGGCGCGGCCTCACGGTGCATGCGTGGGTCTACAGCCTGCGTGACGGCCTGCTGCGCGACCTCGGCTTCTCGGCCTCGTCGGCCGAGGACGTCGCCTCCCACCACGCGCACGCCATCCGCCGCGGCCCCACGCGCGCCGTCGGCTGACGGGAGAGTCCCTGCCATGCTCGTGACCGACGTGACCTATGCCCTGGATCCCGAGAGCCGAGTCTTCTGGCAGCACCTCGGAACCGCCGTATTGTGCGGCGGCCTGATCGGCATCGAGCGCCAGCTCAGGGGGAAGGCCGCCGGCATTCGAACCAGTATCCTGATTTGCCTGGGCACGGCGGTGTTCGTGGCGCTCGGCGCCTCGATCGACTCGGCGCACGTCGACCCAACCCGGGTGGTGGCCCAGATCACCAGCGGGATCGGCTTCCTCGGTGGCGGCGTGATCCTGGCGCGGAAGGGCCTGATCACCGGCGTGACCACGGCGGCGGTGATCTGGGTGCTCGCGGCGCTGGGGGCCCTGATCGGGTTCGGGCACCTCCAGGCGACCATCGTGCTGACGCTCGCGACCCTCGGCATTCTGATCGGCGTCGAGCTGCTGGAAGGAGTCTTTCGCCGGCTGCAGCAGGGCGCCACCGACCGGGAGCTGGACAGCATCGAGATCGAGCAGGGCTGAGGGTGGACCTGGTCGGCCAGGCCACCGAGCGCACCACGGCCGCCACCGACGCGCTGCTGGCGGTCGCCGCCCTCGCGGTGGTCGTCGCGCTCCGGCGTCGCACGCCCGCGTCGTTCGGCCGGTCCGTCTGGCTGGCCGCGCTCGTCTGCATGGTCCTCGCCTCGGCGATCGGCGCGGCGGCGCACGGGCTCGCGCTGTCCGACGGCGTGCGCGAACTGCTGTGGCAGCCGCTGTATCTCGCCCTGGGCGTGACCATGGCTCTGTTCGTGGTGGGCGCGGCTCGCGACTGGCGAGGCGACCGCGCCGGCCGCCGCCTGCTGCCGCCGATGCTGTTTGCCGCGCTCGCGTTCTACGGCATCACCCGGGCTACCGGCGGGGATTTCCTCGCGTTCGTGCTCTTCGAGGCCGTGGCCCTGGGGTTCGCGCTGGGCGTGTACGCGTGGCTCGCGGCACGGCAAGGGCGGCCCGGCGCCGCGGCGATGGCCGCCGCGCTCGCCGTGAGCCTCGCCGCCGGCGCGGTGCAGGCGGCCGACGTCGGCACGGTCCGACTCCTCTGGGACTTCGATCACAACGGCCTGTTCCACCTGGTTCAGCTCGCGGGTCTCGCGCTGCTCGCCGCTGGACTGCGCCGCAGCCTTCGACATCCAGCGCCCGAGGCTTCGTGATGGGCTCCTCGCTCGCAGCCGGTATCGCCGCCATCCTCGACCGCGATCTCCGCACGCTCGGGCGCGAGCTCGAGGCCTATCCGGACGAGCGGCAGATGTGGCAGGAAGTCCCGGGACTGCCGAACACGGCCGGCACGCTGGCGCTCCATCTCGCCGGCAACCTGCAGCACTACATCGGAGCACTGTGGGGCGGCACGGGCTACGTGCGGAACCGGGACGCGGAGTTCGCCCGGCGGGGCGTGTCGCGGGCGGAGCTGCTGGCGGAGGTGGAGCGCGCCCGCGCCGCCATCGCGGCGGCATTGCCGCGGGTGTCGGCGGAGGCGCTCGGGCAGGACTTTCCCGAGCCGATCGCGGACCACCACATCCGGACCGATGAATACCTGGTGCACCTCTGCGCCCACTTCACCTACCACCTCGGCCAGCTCGACAGCCACCGGCGCATCGTCACCGGCAAGCCCGAGAGCGTGGGCGCGCTCAGGCCGGTCGAGCTGGGGAGCGCGAGACCGGTGCGCGGCTAGACCGGTGCCTCAGCAGGTCGTCATCGGACCGGCGGCCAGCAGCTCGAAATCGCTGCCGCGCACCGGATGGGCCCGGAGCTGATCCAGGGCGGTCTCCCACGCCGGGTTCGAGCTTCCGGTCACGTACCAGGCGCTGCCCTGGTCGGCCAGCATCAGGCCGTACGTCTTGAGCGCCGTCAGGATCACCAGCGCGTCGCCCGAGTACGGGGCGAGCGAGAAGTCCGCGCGCAGCCGGGCTCGGGTACCGTACGGCGGCAGTGAGGCGTCGGCGTACTGGCCGCAGTGGCCGGCGGGCGCGATGTACGCGCGACGGACGTGCGGGACCGTGAACCGCAGCGCATGGGTGATCTTCCCCGAGGCCACTTCCTCGTACTTGAGCAGACCCGGCAGGATGGGGAGACCCGCGGCGTCCGCGGAAGTCCAGCCCGCGGGCCGGGTGGCGTTCACCTTGAGGTCCCAGCGCGCGGACGAGCTCACCTGAAAGCCGCTCGCCGTGCGGACCGCGTTGTACAGCTCATAGAGGACGCAGTCGCCCTGCTGGACCACCAGGACGTGCCGGTCGCCTGACCCGGGATCGGGATCGGTCGAGCTGCCGCCTTCGATCGCGGCATCGCGCGGGATGGGCATGGGGCCAGGGTCGCTCTCGTCCGAGTAGTCGGCGCCGTCGGTGCCGAAGGTGATCGGCACCAGCGGCTGGTCGGCCGGGACGACGGTAAACGGGATGCCGTAATACTCCTCCGTCGTGCCGAGGTCGAGGTGGAGCGCGTTCCCGGGCGACATCACCGCGAGCAGCGCATCCGAGTTCCCAGCGACCGGATCGCCACCCACATCGCGGTTCCACGCGTTGTCGGCTGGAAAGAGCTGGCATCCGCCCACGCTCGCGACCGCTCCGTTCGCGGGCGGCGAGCCCGGTGGCGGTGGGGAGTTGGGCGGGGTAGGGCCAGCGGGTTCGGACCCGCCGGTGCCGCAGCCTGCAAGGAGCAGCGAGAGCAACGCGTGACGGAGGCGCATGGAAGTCTCCGTGGCGGTGGAGGCTAGCCAGGAAGTGCAAGAGTTTGCCGCGGGCGCGTCGTCAAAAGGGCAAGAACCGTGCTCTCCGGAGCCTCCAATCTGGCGCCTTGCGGCAGCAGCCCTAAGTTGTGGGATCGACCCCACCTGCCCAGGAGGCGTCCATGGACGAAGCGTCGAGCCGGCCGGCGAACACCCGTGAGTTCATGGCGATGTGGAACACGGTCACCGCGGAGCACCTCACCGCCAAGCTCAGGGCTGCCCTGCAGCAGCTGGGGCAGCGGGTGCCGACCGTGCCGGCCATCGGTGAGGCCCAGGCCGAGGCGCTGTCCCCGCTGCTGATCCACGCCTTTCAGGTGGCCGCGGCGCCGGAGGGCGGGGTGCACGCGGCGGTTCAGTTTCTGGCCGAGTACGGGGCGGCTCCCACCCCGTAGGAATCGGGCCGGCGCCGGAAACACGGGCTGGTAGCGAGCGCAGGACGACCATCCCCCAACCCGAGACCGCGCCGTGCGCCTCCACGCCCTCCGGCTGATTCTGCTGCTCGCCGCCGCGAGCTGCGGCAGCACCTCTCCAGATCAGACCCCCGATCCCGACCTGCGAATCCTCTTCATCGGCAACAGCCTGACCTACGCCAACAACCTGCCCTCGCTGGTCCAGCATCTCGGTGAGAGCAATTCCGCGCGGCCGGTCGTCGTGTCGTCGGTGGCGTTCGGCGGCTACAGCCTGGAGGATCACTGGAACCAGGGCGCCGCCCTCGCCGCCATCAAACAGGGCGGGTGGGACCTGGTGGTGATGCAGCAGGGTCCCTCGGCGCTGCCCGAGAGCCGTACCAACCTGATCGAATGGACCGGCCGATTCGCCGCCGAGATCCGGAAGGTCGGCGCCCGGCCGGCCGTCTACATGGTCTGGCCCCCCCTCGATAGCCAGAGCGACTGGGATGCCGTGACGGCCTCCTATGCCGCGGCGGCGACGGCCGCCAACGCCGTGCTGTTTCCCGCCGGCGAGGCGCTCCGCTCGGCCTACCAGGCGAATCCCGGCATGCCGTTGTTCGACACCGACGGGTTTCATCCGGCGCGACTCGGCTCCGAGGGAGTCGCGCTGGTGATCTATGCGGTCGCGGCGAACGTCTCGCCCGTGGGACTCACCGAGCGCGCCGGCGGCAGCACCTTCCCGGCCAGCCACATCGCCACGCTGGAGTCGGCAGCGGCGGACGCGATCGCCCGGTACGACCATTAGCGGCGGGCGCTCTTGCCCGCGAGCGCCGACCGCAGTTCTATACCAGGCGTGCCGGACGTCGGCCCCTCCACCGCATCCGAGGCTTTCATGCGCAATCTGTTCGCCCTGCTGGCGGTCATCGGTATGGCCGGAATCGCGTTCGGCGTGCTCACGCTGCTGCGGTCCGCACCGGGCCAGGCGGGACAGCTGTCCTTCGCCTACGAGAACTACGGTGGCCCGGGCTCGATCATCGCCGGTCTCCTGCTGCTCGGGACCAGCCTGTATCTCCGGGCGTCGTGGCAGGGACGGGGCTGACGGCGCGCGCCGGTGCCGCTCCTCCGCCAGCTCGTCGAGACCTTCGCGCAATTCCGCGCCCACCACCGCCGGCGGCTGCCATTCCTCACGGCAGCGGTGGAGCGCCGGCGGCCGCGGATCGCCGCGGAGGACTACGCCGCCCGGCACACCATCGAGCACACCCTCGACCGCAAAGCCGATCTCCGCCGCCTGGCGCCGCTTCACCTCGAGGCCGCCGAACGCTACGCGCAACTACTCCAGTTCGAGCTGACCGGGCTCCGCGAAGTGGTCGCCGCGCTCGAGACCACCGCGGGCGGCCGCGACCTGCAGGAGTGTCTCGCCGAGGCGCGCGAGGAGATCGCCCGGCTGGAGATCGAGGTCGAGTGGTGCGCGGAGCTCCGAGCCCGATGGCCGACGGTCCCGCTCCACTGAAGCGCGAGGTCCTCGCGCTGGTCGGGCTCGTGCTCGTGTCCGACGCCCTGTTCCTCGCCGCGTATTTCCTGTTCGACCTTCCAACCCGGTCGGGGGCGGCCCGGCTGGGCTTCACCGCCGTGTGGACCCTGGTCACGCTGGCGATCGTGCTCCGCGGCCTGGCCCGGATCCGGGCCGAGTGCCTGCGGCGCCGGGGCGGGGGCCGCGACTGAGGCTGGTGCTTGACACGATTTAATTAAGCGATTAATTAAGTTCCATGGCCCAGCCCGCGCCGGATCCCACCAGCCGGGAGCTCATCCTCGATGCCGCCGAGCGGCTGTTCGCCGGCCAGGGGTTCGCCCGCACCACCGTCAAGCACATCGGCCGCGCGGCGGGGGTGAACAGCGCCCTCCTGTACTACTACTTCGCCGACAAGGACCGACTCTACCGCGAGGTGCTGCAGCGGTTCGTGTCGCGGCTCGTCACCCGGACGATGAGCGCCGCAGGCGACGATGCCGAGGCCGCCGTGCGCGCGTTCGTGGCCGCCCAGGCCGACACCGTGGCCGCGAGCCCGCACGCCCCCCGACTCTTCGCCCGCGAGCTGATCGACTACGACGCGGCCCACGCGGTCCAGCAGGTCCACCTCATGGCGGTCACCAGCTTCCGCCGCCTGTGCGGCCTGATCGAGGAAGGGCAGCAGGCGGGCCTCTTCCGGCGGGATTGGGACCCGCGCTTCGCCGCCATCTCCACCATCGCCCAGGTCGCCTACTTCTCCATCGCCCGGCCGGCCGTGCGGGTCCTGCTTCAAGAGCGCACCGCGGCCTCGCCCGACAGGGTCCTGCGTGAGTTCGCCCGCCACGCCGCCGAGTTCGCCGTGGCCGCGCTGTCCTCATCTCCGGTGCGCCGGCCCCGCCGCGGGCGTGGACGGCGCCCACGATCCCCATGAGCAGGCCGTATCGTGGTCCGGCGACCGTGGCCCTGGCCGCGGCGCTGGCGCTGGGTGCGTGTCACCACGCGGAGGCCAACCCGCTCCGGGCCACCGGCACGATCGAGGTGCGCGAGACGGACGTCTCACCGCTGGTTCCCGCCCGCGTGGTCCGCGTCCTGGTGGACGAAGGGCAGGCGGTTCGCTCGGGGGACCCGTTGGTCGCGTTGACGCAGTCCACCACCCAGGCCGACATCGCCGGCGGCGAGGCCCGTCTGCGCGCGGCCGAAGCGGCGCTGCGCGAGGCGCTGGCCGGCGCC
>JBOHSB010000454.1:0-7505 GCA_050733015.1 Gemmatimonadales bacterium | reverse complement strand
CCATCCACCCGTTGCCGGACGGCAACGGCCGGGTCGGCCGACTGCTGCTGAACCTCGTGCTGGGGGCTGAGGGAATTCCCTGGGTGACCATCCGCGGGGAGGAGCGAAATGCCTATTTCGCCGCGCTCGAGCGCGGGCAAGTGGATGGGGACCTCCCGCCGTGGGGGCGTTTCCTGGCGGAGCGCGTCAAGCGCGCATGTGCGGGGCGTCGCTCGGGACAGGCGAGTCGCTAGACGGCCGACCGCCAACTGCATCGGCCGATTCCCCGCCGGCCCAATCCCCCTCCCCACCGCGAAGTCATACAGCGCAATCCGCCGCAGCCGGTAGTGCCCCGGTTGTAGGGGGAGGGGGGTTCTGGGGCGTCTCATAAAGGGTAGCGGAACGAGCGGTGGACGGATCGTGGACGTAGGGATGGAGAGCCGAGCATGGCGCGCATCCTGGTGATCGAAGACGAGCCGGCCATCCGCGCCATCACCCGGCGGATGCTCGTCGATGGCGGGTACCAGGTGGTGGAGGCGGGAAGCGCGCACACCGGCTGTGAGGCACTCAGGGACGTGGCGGTGGATCTCGTGCTCACCGACGTCTGCCTCGCAGGCGAGGACGGGATCACGACGATGGCCCAGATCCGGCGCGCCCGACCCGAGCTTCCGCTCATCGCCGTGTCCGGCGGGGCCAGGGACGAGATTTCCGAGCGGCTCGAGGACGCCGGACTCCGCGCCGCGGTGCGCTCGCTCGCCAAGCCATATACCTGCGATTCCTTGCTCGCCCTCGTCCAGGAGGCCTTGGCCGGCTAGCGCGCGATCCGCCGCCTCGCCTCAGCCATAGAGTTCGACCTCAGCCCGCCCATCCGGCCCGATCCTCCCGCGGAACATCCCCTCGGTGTTGAACGGCATCGCGACATTGCCTTCCCGGTCTAGCGCGATGACGCCGCCTTCCCCGCCCTGCGCCACGAGCCTCCACATGACGACCTCGTCCGCGGCCGCGGCGAGCGACGTGCCCAGATGCTCGGGGCGCGCACAGATGTCGAAGGCGACGGTGTTGCGGATGAAGCAGTCGCGGGCGCCGGTGGCGGAGACGGCGCGGTGGCCGTTGGCGTACGTGCCGGTGCCGATCAGCGCCGAGTCGCCAATGCGGCGCGGCCGTCCGTTCGTGACCCCACCGGTGCTTGTGCCCGCCGCGAGATGGCCCCACGCGTCGAGGGCCACGGCGCCGACGGTGCCATATCTCCCGCAGGCTATGGCCTGCCCGGCCCTGACCTGCTGCAACCGGTTCCAACGGCGCTGCGGGAGGGAGTAGTAGTTGGGTACCTGGGCCATTCCTTCCGAGCGGGCGAACGCGTCGCCGCACGCACCGGCGACGAGGCCGTGCGGCGTCCGCTCCATCGCGAGACGCGCGAGCACGATGGGGTTCTTGACCCGCTGGACGCCCACGACCGCACCGGTCGCGAGGGTGTAGCCATCCATGATGGCGGCGTCGAGCTCGGTGGTCCCCTCGCTGGTCAAGGCGGCGCCGCGGCCGGCGTTGAAGCACGGCGAGTCCTCGAGCACCTGGATGGCCGCCTGTACGGCGTCGAGACTGGAGCTGCCGCGGCCGAGCATGTCATGGCCCCGCCGAAGCGCGGACTCGAGCGCCTCCAGATTCGCGCACTCCTCCTCGGGGCTGAGTTGCTCCCGCCAGAAAGCGCCGGCGCCGCCGTGGACCGCCAGCATGAAGCGAGGCCGCAGGCGCACGTTCCAGACCTCTCGTGGGAGTGAGTTGATGCGCACGATCGCGAGCAACGACACGCTTTCCGCCTCTCTGGCCACGGAGCTCGACGTGCTGCGCCACGCCGGACTTCACCGCACGCTCCGGCGGGTGGAACGGCGCACGTCCGTCGAGCTACTGGTGGACGGCCAGCGGGCGATGGACTTCGCGTCCAACAACTATCTCGGCCTGGCGGACGACCGCCGCATCGCCGAGGCGGTCACTCGCGCGCTCGCCACGGGAGCGACGGGCGCCGCGGCGGCGCGGAGCATCGCCGGCAACCACGTGCTCCATGAGGAGTTGGAGGAGGCCATCGCCCGCCACAAAGGAGCCGAGGCGGCGCTGCTCTTCGCGTCAGGGTTCGCGGCCAACGCCGGGGCGATCCCGGCGCTGGCCGGCCGGGGCGACGTGATCTACTCCGACGAGCTGAACCACGCCTCGATCATCGACGGCTGCCGGCTCTCGCGGGGTACCACGCGCGCCTTCGCGCACGGCGATCTCGACGTGCTGGCCGGCCTCCTCGAAGGGGATCGGGGCAAGTACCGGCGCCGGCTCATCGTGGTCGAGGGGGTGTACTCGATGGACGGCGACCTCTTCCCGCTCGACAGGTTGGTCCCGCTCGCCCGAGAGCACGGCGCCGCGATCTACCTCGACGATGCACACGCCACCGGCGTCATGGGCCGGACCGGTGCCGGCACCGCGGAGCACTGGGGCGTGGCGCACGAGGTGGACGTACACATGGGCACGCTCGGCAAGGCGCTCGGCGTGTCGGGCGCGTTCATCGCCGGCTCGGCGACGCTGCGCGAGTACCTGATTGACCGGGTACGCTCGTTCATCTTCACCACCGGCACGCCGCCCGCGCTCGCGGCCGGGGCGCGTGAGGCGCTGCGAATCGCGCGCGAGGAGCCGTGGCGGCGGCTCGGGCTCCACGCGAACACCGCCCGGCTCCGCGCGGGGCTCGACGCGATCGGCCACCCCGTGGATCCCGCGCTGCCGGGGCACATCGTGCCGATCCCGGTCGGCGGCGCCGAGCGGGCGGCGGCAATCGGCCGGCGGCTGCTCGACTGCGGATATCTGGTGGGGGCGGTGCGGCCGCCGAGCGTCCCGATGGGAAAGGCGCGGCTCCGGATCACGCTGAGCGCGGCGCACTCGGGCGAGCAGATCGACGGGCTGGTGGCTTCGCTGGGGGAGGTGCTCGACGCCGGCTGACCGAGACGGCGTCACTTGTGGCCGGTCGATCCCGCGCTCGCCGCCTCCGGCGCCGGCTCGGGCGCCTTGCGGCGGTAGCGCCAGCCGACGATTCCCTTCCCCTGTCCGTGCGCGACGATCGGGGCCGTCTCGTCCCGCTTGAGCGCGGGGACGAGGACCTCTTCGGACGCGACGACGTGGCTCGTCGAATCTACGAACTCGAACACCAGCTCCGTCGCCGCGGGAGGCACCCGCTTGCCGGTCACCGTCTCCGCGGCGCGTCCCGTGCCGGTGGCGGTGAGGGTGGCGCTGTCCGCGCTGATCGTGAACTGCTCGATGGCTACGCCCGTCACCAGGCCGACGAGCTGCTTCGCGGCCTCCATCGCCTGGTCGGGCTGCTTGGTCAACTTGTAGCCGGCGCCGAGGAGTCGCAGGGCGTCGGCGCTCAGGGGCTCGATCTCGAGGAGCTGTCGCGCGGTCTCCACGACCTTGGGGCCGTCGTCCAGCGCGTCATAGCACGCGGCCAGTCCGAAAACCGCATCGCGGCTGTACGGTGAGGCCGCCCGCGCCCGCTCGAACGCCTCGGCCGCCTCCGTGTATCTCTTCTCCTCGTAGAGGTTGATGGCGATGCGCATCGCGTCCTCGGGCGTGGCGTCGTCGGAGGCTCCCACCTGCCCCTCGAGCGCCCGCGCCTCCTCGGTTCGGCCGGTGGCGCGGTAGGACACCGCGAGCGCGCGCTTCGCGTTCTCGTCTTCGGGAAACCAGGTGAGATACTTCTCGAGGGCGGCCGCGGCCTCCTGATGCCGCTCCGCGCGCTGCAGCATTGCGGCCAGGTTGTACGTCGCGCGGTTCCGCTCCTCGGTGAAGTCGCCGCGCTCGGCCACGGCAGCGGCCCGCTCGAACCAGACGATGGCGCTGTCGGTCTGGCCACCGTTCGCGAAAACGACGCCGGCGCTCAGCATCGGCTGGGGCTTCTCGGGAAAGACCGCGGCGGCTTGTTGGAAGAGCGCCAGGGCGGAATCGTTAGCGCCGGCTTTGCTGAATTCGGCGCCCGCGTTGACCAGCGGCACCCAGATCGAGTAGCGGAGCGCCTCGACCGGCGCGGCGCACTCGGGGGAGATCGCCTCGGTGTGGCGGAGCGCGCTGTCGGCGCCCACGACATCGCCCTGGTAGAGATAGATCTGCGCCAGGGTATACCAGGCGGCCGAGCTCTTGTCCTGCGTCTCCGCGATCGCCTCGTTCAGGTTGTGCTTCCCCTTGTCCAGCTCCCGCGCGCGCTGGTCGGCCTTGTCGGCGGCGAGCGCAACGTGGAGGTGAGTCTGCGCCTCGGTGATCTTGTAGTGCTTGCCCTTGAGCTGGCACGCCGGCTCGCTGTAGGCGGCAGGCATGGCGGCGATGGCGCGGTCGCTCCGGAGGGGCATCTGCGCGGCGACGGGCCCGACAGCCGCCCCCAACGCGACCGCTGCTGCAAGCATTGGTGTTCGCACCGGTCGCACGTTACGGTTGATCATGGCGAGCCTGGCAAAAGGGCGACCGCCGCGGCACGTAAGGGCCCGGGGCGGTCGGTAATGAGCGACCCTTCGACCCTGAGGAGGTCATGCATCACCAGCTCATGGCGATCCACAGCCATAAGACGCTCGACGGCGGCGAGACCCCTATCTGGGGGGGCACGAGTCGTTGGGTTTGAGGCAGCGCAAGGTGCTCCTTACCCGAGTCATCCTGAGCGAAGCGAAGGAACCAAGCCCCGACGAATGCCCCTTCGCTTCGCTCAGGGTGACTCAGGGGGGCGCTTCGGAGCGTGGCTGCCGTTAGGCACCCCCAGCCGCTTCAGCGCGTATGGCACCCGAGCCCCGTCGTCACCCCCGTCTCCGGCAGCAGCGTCACCCGCACGTAGCGCGTCACATCGAGATACCGTTCGGCGGCGCGGCGGATGGCATCGCTGGTGAGCCCGTCGAGCTGGTGCGGGAGATCGAGGAGGTCGTGCATGCTTTCACCGCTCTGGTCGGCGGTGGCGAGTTGGGAGACCCAGAAGCCGTTCTGCCGGAGATCGGTCTCGCGCTCGCGGATCGCGGTCTCCTTCACCTTGGCGAGCTCGATATCGGTGGCGCCGCGTTGGCGCAGGGTGTCGATCTGCGCCAGGAGGACGTCCACCAGCTCGTCCACCCGATCGGGGGCGGAGCCGAATTGGATCGAGACGCTGTACTCCGGCCGCGGCACCCGCGTGGTCTGCGCTGCCGCGCTCGCCCCGTAGGTGCCGCCCCGCTCCTCGCGGAGCTGCTGGCGCAGGCGCATGTCGAGCACCTCGGCGACGCTGTGGAGCACGAACCGCTCGGACGGCACGTAGTCGAACGGGCCAGTAAAGACGAGGCGTGTCTGGCTCTGCGGCTCGATGCCTTTCCGCACCTCGCGGCGCACCACCCCGGGCGGTGGCGAGATGCCGAGGTCGCGCGGCTCCTCGCCGCGGCGGAGCGTGGGCAGGTTGCCGAGGTAGCGCTGTACCAGCGGGCGCGCGCTGTCCACGGCGAAGCTCCCGACCAGCAGGAACGTGAATCCGCCGGCGTCCGCGAACCGGTCGCGATAGACCGACAGCGCCTTGCGCAGGTCGAACGAGTCCACCGCCGCCAGCGTGAGCGGCCGCGTACGCGGGTGGTACTGCCCCAGCACCGCCTGCACCGTGTCCTGGAACGCCGCCGCCGGGCTCGCGCCCCGGTTCATGAGCGCGGTGCGGGCGCGACTCCGGAGCGCCTGGAAGGCCGCGGAGTCCGCGCGCGGCGCGGTGAAGTCGAGATAGACCAGCTCGAAGAGCGTCCGGAGGTCGCTGGGCGAGGCGGCGCCCTGCAGCCCCTGCTGATAGGTGCCGATGTACGGATTAACCTCCACCCGAGCGCCCGAGAGCTTCTTCTGCAGCTCGGTGGCGCTGAACGGCCCGACGCCGCCCGCCTGGACGACGTCGGAGGCGATCCGCGCCGCGGTGTACAGGCTATCCGCCACCAGCGAGCTGCCGCCCGGGCCGTACGCGGCGAGCAGCACCTCGTCCGCCTTGAAGTCGGTGGGCTTGAGGATGACCTTCACTCCGTTCGCGAGAGTCCACCGGGTGACGCCGAAGGCTGAGTCGCGCGTCTCCTCCGTGATCGCGGCCTCGGGCAGCGCCGCGGCGACCAGGGGTGCGTCGGAGATCGTCTCCTTGTACGGCCCGACATCTATACGGCGGACGCGGTCGATCAGCGCGAGCAGCGAGCCACCCGGCGGAATTGTCACGCCCGGCTTTGCCGGCGCAGTCACCACCACCACGCGGTGCTTGCGGCCGAGCCAGCCGTGGGCGGCGAGGTTCACGTCGCGAAGCGTGATGTCGGGCATGAGCCGGCGCCCCAGCGCCAGTTCCTGGCCGATGCTCGGGATCGGCTCACCGGTGAGGAAGTTGTCCACGTACGCGTCCACCAGTCCCCCCGACTCGGCCTTGTCCCGCTCCGCGTAGGCGCTCTCGAGGAACCGGAGGAGACGCCGCTTGGCCCGGTCGAGCTCCGACGGGCCGAAGCCGTGGCGCTCGACCCGCTCGACCTCGGTCAGCACCGCCTCGAGGCCGCGCGCGATTCCGCTGTCGGGCACGACCGCCATGAGCGAGAACGCCTCCACGGCGCGCACCAGGTTGTGCGTGCCGCCGCCGGCCTGCGCGAAGGGCGGGTCGGAGCGCTGGGCCAGCTCGTCCAGGCGCTCGTTGAGGATCTGGCTGTAGAGCTGGGAGACGAGCATCAACCGGTAGGCAGCGACCGTGCCCTTCGGCCGCGCCGGGCGCAGGAAGTTCACCTGGACCCGGCTGACCGTCGCCTCCTTGTCGGTGGCGATCACAACCCCCGCGGTGGTGCGCGGCGGGATGGTGTAGGTTGCCCGCACGCGCGCGCGCTTCGGTGCGCCCAGGATGCGGCCGAAATGCGCCTGGATCTGCCGCTCGACCTCGCGCCCGTCGAAGTCGCCCACCGCGATCACCGCCATCAGGTCGGGGCGATACCACTCTCGGTAGAACCGCACGAGCGCCTTCGGGTCGAACCCATCGAGCGACGCCTTGGTCCCGATCGGCAGCCGCTCGGCGTAGCGGGAGCCCTTGAAGAGCACCGGATACACCTTGTTCATCATCCGGTTCCCGGCGCCCTGGCCGAGCCGCCACTCCTCGATCACCACGCCGCGCTCCTTCCGGATCTCGGTGGTGTCGTAGCTCACGCCGTGGGCCCAGTCCTCGAGGATCTGGAAGCCCTGGGCCAGGAGGTGCGCGCTGTCGCTGGGGATAACGAGCTTGTAGATCGTCTCGTCGAAGCTGGTGCTGGCATTGAGGTCGGCGCCGAACCGCATGCCGATCCCCTCGAGGTAGTCCACGAGCTGCTGCTTCTGGAAATGCTCGGTGCCGTTGAACGCCATGTGCTCGGCGAAGTGGGCGAGCCCGAGCTGGGCCGGATCTTCCAGGATCGAGCCGGCGTTGACCACCAGCCGGAGCTCGGCGCGCTTCTCCGGGCGATGGTTCTCGCGGATGTAGTAGCGCAGCCCGTTCGGCAGCCGCCCGATGGTGACCGCGGAGTCCACCG
>JBOHSB010000453.1:0-7652 GCA_050733015.1 Gemmatimonadales bacterium | reverse complement strand
GGCGCTCGACGTCCCGCACGCCGTCGAGCGCCTCGCGCAGGCGGGCCCGGCCGCGGCCATCGCGCACGGCCACGTCGACCGCGTCGAGTCGGTAGCCGATGGCCCCCGGGTCACGCAGGGGCGACAGCATCCACTGGCGCAGCAGGCGTCCACCCATCGGCGTCACCGTCGCGTCCAGAGTTTCCAGCAACGTGCACCCGCGGGCGCCGGCGCGGAGCGGCTCGACCAGCTCCAGGTTGCGCCGGGTCATCTCGTCGAGCCAGAGGAAGGCATCGCTCCGGCGGACCACGGGGCGGGTGAGGTGGGGCAGGCCCGCCGGCTGGAGCTCGGTGAGGTAGCGCAGCAACGCGCCCGCCGCCCCGACGGCGGGCGCGTCGTCGGGGCCAACGCCGAGGCCATCGAGCGTGGAGAGCGCAAACCGGCGGGCCAGCTCCTCGCGCGCCAGCTCGGGGTCGAATTCCCAACGCTCGCGGACGGTGAGGAGGATGCCATCCTCGAGGGCGAGGCCCGCGTCGCCGGGGAGCACGACCTCCGCCGGGCCGAGGCGCCCCACGGCCTCGGCGACCCCGGCGGGGTCCAGGGTCTCGAGCAGGAACTCGCCCGTGCTGAGGTCGATCGCGGCCAGCCCCACCGTGCCGCTCGTGGCCGACGCGAGCGCGACCAGGAAGTTGTTCCTGGCCCCGGCCAGCCAGCCCTCCTGCATCAGCGCGCCGGGTGTCACCGTCTCGATGACCTCGCGGCGGACCAGGCCGCGCGCCAGCTTCGGGTCCTCCACCTGCTCGCAGATGGCGACACGGTAGCCGGCGGCCACCAGCTGGCGGAGGTAGTCCGCGGCGGCCTTCACCGGCACGCCGGCGAGGGGCACGGCGTCCCCCCGCGAGGTGAGCGTGATCTCGAGGACGCGGGCGGCGAGCTCGGCGTCCTCGTGGAACATCTCGTAGAAGTCGCCGACGCGGTAGAACAGAATCGTGGCCGGATGCTGCGCCTTGACCTCCCGCCAGTGCTTGAGCATCGGCGGGGTGGACGCGTCGGCGGCCTCGCGGCTCACGGGGGCCACGGAAGAGTGCGGGGAAGCGGGTGGGGCATACGTTCGGGAATATAACGTCGGGAGCGACCCCGACATTCCGCACGGCGCGGGACTTCCGCCACCCGACCCTGCGAGCGCATGTTGACGGACCCTCACCCGCGAGCGCTTCGTGTCCCAACCGTTCCACTTCGCGTTCTTCGTGCGCGACCTGGCCGCCACACGCCGGTTCTATGGCGAGGTCCTGGGTTGTCGTGAAGGCCGCAGCACCGACACCTGGGTGGACTTCGACTTCTTCGGCAACCAGATCTCCGCCCACACCACCGGCAGCGTGACGCCGACGCAGAACACCGGGCGGGTGGAGGACATCCTCGTGCCGATGCCGCACTTCGGCGCGCTCCTCGGATGGGAGGAGTTCGAGGCGCTGGCGGGCCGGATCCGCGCCGCGTCTATGGAGTTCATCCTGGAGCCTCGGATCCGATATCCCGGCCAGCCCGGCGAGCAGGCCACGATGTTCCTCCTCGATCCCAGCGGGAACGCGCTCGAGTTCAAGAGCTTCAAGCACCCCGAGCACGTCTTCACCGCATGAGGCGGGCGGCGGTGGCCGTGATCGGCGGCGGGGTGATGGGCGCGAGCGTCGCCTATCACCTCGCCGCGCGCGGCCAGCGCGACGTGCTGGTGCTCGACCGCGCCGAGGCCGCCGGAGCCGGCAGCACGGGACGCGCGACCGGCGGCTACCGCGCGCAATTCGGGACGGCGATCAACGTCCGACTCTCACTGCTCGCCCTGGCCAAGCTCCGGGCGTTCCGTGACGAGACCGGCGTGGACCCGGGATACCTGCCGGCGGGCTACCTCTGGCTGGCGGTGACTGAAGCCGAACTGCGCGAGCTCGAGACCGGTCGCCGGGTGCAGCACGCCGAGGGCCTCCACGAGGCCACTGCGGTCACGCCGGATGAGATCGGACGGCTCAATCCCGCCATCCGGCTGGACGGCATCGTAGGCGGTGCGTTCTGTCCCAGCGACGGCTTCATTCGGCCGCTCCGGATGCTCGAAGGCTATCTCACGGCGGGCGCCCGGCTCGGCGTGCGGGTGGAGTGGGGCGCGCAGGTCAGCGGGCTTCGGCGGACACCCGACGGCCGGATCGACCGGGTCGAGACCTCGCGGGGTCCCGTCGTGGTCGATTCGGTCGTCAATGCCGCGGGTGCCTGGGCCGCCGTGGTGGCCGACATGGCCGGCGCTCCAATTCCCGTGACGCCGCTGCGCCGGCAGATCGTCCCCACGACGCCGTCCGACCTCCTGCCGGCCGACATGCCGATGACCATCTGGGCCGGCGACGGCTTCCACCTCCGGGTACGCGACGGCCGGGTCCTGCTGCTCTGGCCCACGCCCGGCGTGCCGGGCCGGCCGTTTGACGCCACGGTGGATCCCGCCTGGATCGCGGCCGTGACCGCCATGGCCCACGCCCGGGTCCCGGTCCTTCGCTCGGCCAGAGTCGACCACGCGGCGGGCTGGGCCGGCCTCTACGAGATGTCTCCCGACAAGCACGCGATCCTGGGCGCGTCGACCGGATGCCCCAATCTCTATTGCATCAACGGCTCGTCGGGCCACGGCGTGATGCACGCGCCCGCCCTCGGCCAGCTCCTCGCCGAGATCATGTGCGATGGCGCCGCGACCACGCTCGACGTGCGGTGCCTGGACCCGGGACGCTTCGAGCGCGGCGAGCTCATTCCCGTGGCCGAGCTGCTCTGACATGCGGAAGGGGGCATGGTCACCCATGCCCCCTCGCTTGGCACGATCACCGGCCAGCTCACTGCGTTGAGTCGCGCACCATCGCCGCGGACGGGACGGTATCGACCGGCTGCGTCGAATCCGCGGTCACCGTACGAGTCCGCCACTGCTCCACCTGCGTCTGGAACTCCTGCGACAGCGCCGCGACGTCCACGGTCGAGCTGTCGGACACCGCACCGTTGGCCGTCACGCGCTCGAGCCCGACCGCGGCCTTGGTGTAGGTGCTGTCCGCCGCGAGCGCGGCCTGATAGGCCTCGCGGGCGGAGACGAAGTGGCCGGCGCGCTCGAGCGCCGTGGCGAAGTTGTTCTGGAACACCGGGACGTTCCGCCTCAGCTCGACCGCACGCGCCAGCGGCGGCAGCGCCGAATCGGTGAGGCCCTGCTGGATATAGATGTAGCCGAGGTTGTTCATCGCCCAGACGTCACGATCGTCGATCGCGAGCGCGCGCTGGTAGGCGTCGATCGCCTGGTCCACCTGGCCCAGCTCGTAGTGAGCCCGCCCAGCGAGCCGCAGCCCCTCGGACGAGAGCGGCTCGATCGCGAGGGCGCGCTCCACCCGATCGAGCGCGTCCTGCGCCCGGCCGGTCTCGATCAAGACCCGGGCGGAATTGAGGAGGCTCTTGCGATGGGTCGGATCCAACCGGAGCGCCGCGTCGAACGCCTCGAGGGCGCGCGTGTGGTCGCCGATCTTCCACGCCGACAGGCCGAGCATGTAGTGACCCCAGGCGTTGTCGGGATCGCTCTCCGAGTACGCCTGGAACATGCTGGCGGCCTCCTCGTAGCGGCCGCGGTGGAACGCCCGCTCCGCGTCGGCGTAACTGGGCGCGACCGTCCCGGTCACGTAGGTGCCCGGCTTGCCGCTGGCCGTGGACGAGTCGGGGGCATCGGGCGGGGTGGCGCCGGTGGAGGCAGTCGTAGTGGCCCCCGTGGCAGCGGATTCACCGGACGAGGCGGCGCTCGGCCGGTCGGTGCGGGAGCAGGCCGCGGCCAGGGGAACCAGCACAGCGGCGAGGGCGGTGGTGAGACGGGGCATGGCTTCCTCCAATGGTATGGCGCCGAGGCGCGGTGGACTTCGGGCGCCGGGAGGAAAGGCAATCGGGTGGCCAGCGGAGTTCCCGACCGGGTGTTCAGTCTAAGTCACTGCAATGACTGATCATGCCGATCGTGGATTGGAAGGACAACTGGGTTGGCGTGTCCAGATGGACACCTTCGATCAGATGATTTTGTGTCCACGCGGACACATCGGAGTGTGGGCAGGGCCGTGCGAGGATGACCAGAGGGGAACTCCGCTCCTGCAACCGGTTCGGTTTCGACATTATCGCAATAGCATCAGCGCATCATGATGACAGTCCGAACGATACAACGCTCGCCTAAGGCCGTCGTATGTCGTGACGGCGCATGATCTTGAGCAGACTAGCATGGTCGGCCAAGCCAAGGGCCTCCGCCGTCCGCGTGACGTGCCAGTCGTGCCGCTCCAAGGCCGTGATCACGATCCGCCGCTCCGCCTCGGCCTTGAGCGCCTGAAAGGTCCCGCTCCCCTCCGAGAAGTTTGGCGCCTCGCCCCGGATCTCGCCGGGCACCTGCTCCGGGCCGATGATGTCACCGTCGGTCGCGATGATCATGCGCTCGACCACGTTCCTGAGCTCCCTGACGTTGTTCCGGGTCCAGCTGTAGGCGGTGAGCAGGTCGAGGGTGTCGGCGGCCAGCCGCTTCGGGCGGAGGCCGAACCGTTCGCAGATGGCTGTGACGAACCGGCCGGCGATCTCGGGGACGTCGCTCCGGCGCTCCCGGAGCGGCGGGACGTCGATCTGGTGGACGTTCATGCGATAGAAGAGGTCTTCGCGGAACCTCCCGGCCGCGACCTCGGCCGCCAGGTTGCGGTTGGTGGCCGCCACGACTCGAGCCTCGACCGGAAGGGAGCGGGTCGCACCCAGCCGAGTCACCCGCCGCTCCTCCAGCACCCTGAGCAGCTTGGCCTGGGCAGCGAGCGGCAGCTCCCCGATCTCGTCCAGGAAGAGGGTGCCGCGCTCGGCCGCCTCGAACGCGCCTTTCCGGGTGACGCTCGCGCCAGTGAACGCGCCTCGCTCGTGCCCGAACAGCTCGCTCTCGATCAACTGCTCAGGGAGCGCAGCGCAGTTAATGGCCAGAAACGGCCCACCAGGATTGGGGCCCAGCCGGTGGAGCTCGCGGGCCACCAGCTCCTTGCCGGTGCCGCTCTCACCGCCCACGAGCACGGAGCTCGGCACGGGCGCCACCTTGGCGATCTGCTCCCGGAGCCGGAGCATGGCCGCGCTGCCGCCGACCAGCGTCGACTCACCGTCGAGCCGCCGCTGCAGGCTCCGGACCTCGGCCAACAGCCGCCGCCGCTCGATGGCGAGCTCGATCTCCCGGACCACGCGCTCCACGGGCTCGGACTTGTCGATGAAGCCGTACGCGCCGAGCCGGACGGCCTGGATGCAGCGGTCGTAGTTGCCCGTGCCGGTGTAGACGATGACCGGAACCTCGGAGCCCCGCCGCTCGAGGGCGCGAAGCACCTCGAACCCATCCATCCCGGGCATCTCGAGGTCGAGAATGACGCAGTCCACCGCCTCGCCGCCCAGCCGCTCGAGTGCCTGGCGGCCGTCGTGCGACACGTGGACCTCGAATCCCCCCAGCCGCTTGAGGTCGTAGGCGTACTGCTCGGCCATGGCGGGGACGTCATCGACCACCAGCACGAGCGTCATCCGCGCCTCCCGCCGTCGCTGTGCGCCGCTTCCAGCGGCAGCTCGAGGATGACCCGCGTGCCAGTGCCGGGCGCGGTCTCGATCCGGAGCGCGCCGCCCAGATCGAGCGCCAGCCGGCGGACGATCGAGAGTCCGAGGCCCGTGCCGCCCTCCTTCGTGGTGTGAAAGTCGTCGAAGGCGCGGTCGAGCTCCGCGCGGGTCATGCCGGGCCCGTTGTCGGTCACGGACAATCGAATCCCCCGGCCATCGGGCGGGCCCACCGCCTCGCTGGCGAGGGTCACGACACCATCGCTCCGGCCCGCCAGGCTGTCGAGCGCGTTGCCCACCAGGTTCTCGAGGACCCGCCGCAGGGCCAGCGGGTCCGCGGGGACGCGCGGAAGCGACGGGGCGGTCTCGGCGCGCACCGATGCGCGCCCCGGGCCCGTGGCGCGAACCACGTCCTCGATGACGGCGTTCACGTCGCACGGCTCACGCTGCAGCGCCGGCGACAGCCGGGCGTAGTTCCGCGCCAGCGTGTCGAGGTACTCGAGGCTCGATTCCAGCGTGCCGCGCCGCTCCTCGAACACCGCGGGCAGCGCGGAAGGCGTCTCGCGCGCCACCTGCGACAGGTGGCGCAGCACGTTCCGGATCGGGACCAGCCCGTTCTTCACGTCGTGATTCACCTGCCGTGCGAGATCGCCGGTGGCCGCGCGGCGCTCCACCTCGCGCAGCCGCGCCGCGCCCAGGCGGAGGCGCTCGGTCATGGCCCCGAGCACGCCGGCGAGCGCGCCGATCTCATCCTCCCGGTCGCTGGCGAACGACTGATCCAGTCGGTCGAGATCGATGGCCGCCGTCCGCTCGGCGAGCGCCGTGAGCGGCCGGCTGATGCGCGTGGCCAGCCAGCCGGCGGCGAGCAGGGCGAGCGGCGTGGCCACGGCCAGCGCGGCCAGGAACCAGCGGTCCAGGCTGCGCCGCAGCGCCATCAACGTCCCGGGGGATTGGGTGACGCGAAGCCGCGCCGAATCCGCCGTTCCCGTACGCCCGGCCTCGAGATCCGCGAACGGAAGCGCGAGCTCGGCCACCGTGCGGCCGGAGTCGGCCGCAGGCACACGTGGGGCGCCCGGATAGGCGACCTCCAGCCCCAGATCGCGATCGCGGGCCAGGTCGGAGCGGAGCCGGCCCTCGAACCCCGCGCCGCCCGCGAGCGTGAACCGCTGGCCCGCGACGCGGAGGGAGTCGAGTCGAGCAAGCACCACGATGGTGGTGTCCGGGGTGCGGGCCCTGACAAGCACGGCGCCCCGGCCGGCGGCCCCGAGCGCGGCCGGCAGCAGCGAGTCCACCCGATCGAACTGGTTCCGGAAGTGCCCCGAGCTCACGATCCTCCCGGCGCTATCCTGGAGCTGCAGCAGCTCGAGGCCCGCGGCGCGCATCGCGGGTCCGGCCAGGTCGAGCAGGCTCCGGCGAGCGCCCGCGTCACCCTGAACGATGGCGAGCCGGAGCCGGTTGTCGCGCTCGAAGTCCGCGCGGACGGCGGCCAGGCGGGCCGCGATCCCGTCGCTCTCACGTTGCAGGTCGTCGGCCAGGGCCTGGGCCGCGGTGGCGGCCCGGCGGGCGTTGTCGTCGGCCAGCCGGCGGGTCATCTCGCGCCGCACGCCGTAGGCGAAGACGCCGAGCGGCAGGAGGGCCGCGAGCGTCAGGCCGGTGAAGAGGCGGGACCGGAACGTCATGGCGTGGCTCCGACGGTGTCGCCCGGCTCGGCGAGCCGCACCGCGCCGTCCCATTCGACGGCTAACGGGGGTGCGCCGCGGCGGACGATTGCGTGGGGGCGGGTCTCGACCAGGGGAACCGCCCGAGTGCCGGCCGGCCAGCCCGATGACTCGGTGCAGGGACCGGCGGTCGCGGCCGGGCCGCTCACGACGAAGGCGCGCGCATCGCCGCGGCGGAGCGCGGCCGAGAGGCTATCCGACTCGAGCCCACGCACCGCCATCCCCGAGGGTGGGGCCAGCGCCACGAGCCGCTCGGCCAGCGCCCGGGCCGTGGCGTCGCCGGCGGGGTACACGATCGCGCGCGACGACGACGGCCTCGCGGCGGGCGCGGGCGAGCAGCGGGCCGCGGAATCGGGCCAGCCCGGACTGCGT
>JBOHSB010000452.1:0-8523 GCA_050733015.1 Gemmatimonadales bacterium | reverse complement strand
CGGCGACTGTCTGGGCCAGTGCCCCTGGCGGCCGGCTCTCGGGCAGGCGCGCGATCTCGACCTGGAGCTGGGCGTCCTGCGTCAGCCCATCCGCGAGCAGGACGACGTCGCGCATGGTCATGCCCTCGCGATACGGCACGCGGCCGGGCCGCCGCACCGCGCCGACGATGGCGACGTAGACGTCCGGCCGGAAGGTGGTCCGCGAGAAGATGCGGATTTCGTCCTGGTCCTCCAGCGCCAGGTCGTCGCGCACCCGGCCGGTGGAGTCGGTGAAGGCCGAACGGAGCTGCAGGTAGCTCGAGTCCTCCCGCATCCGGGTCACCAGAATGCGGCCGAGGTACACGTCGGGTTTGGGTCCGCCGGCGAGCCGGATGGCGTCGCTCAGCTTCATCCCCGGCGTGAAGCCCACTTCGCCCTCCACCCAAACGTTGCCCTTCACACTGACGAAACCGCGCTGGCGGTCGGTCACCGGGTGCACCGTGACCGAATCACCCGGCGTCATCGGCACCGCGGGCGCCACACCCCCGACGAACTGGTCGGCCCCCACGGCGATCACCACCCGGGCACGGCCGTCGGGGCCGCGGGAGTCGGGCGGGAGAATGCGGTGGATGGTGACCCGCGTCTGCACGGCCGAGGGATCGAAGCCTCCGGCGAAGGCGATGGCGTCGCGGAGAGTTTCGCCCGGGCGGAGCTCGTAGATCGCCGGTCGCTGGACCTTGCCCGTCACCGACGCGAGCCCCCCGTGGACCGGGACGAACACCACGTCGCCGGTCTGCAGACGGATGTCGCTGGGATTGCTGCCGTGGAGGAGGTAGTCGTACAGGTCGAGGCTGTCCACCAGCGCGCGGCCTCGCCGGATCTCCACGTGTCGGAAGCTGCCGTTCACGGTAGGCCCGGCCGCGGCGTACAGGGCGTTGAGCACCGTGCCGGCGGCCGACATCTGATAGGCGCCGGGACGGACCACGTCGCCGGCCACGTAGACCTGGATGTTGCGGAGCTTGGCGAGCGAGAGCTGGAAACGGGTGGTCGCGTTGGCACCGCGCCGAACGCCGGAATAGACCCGGCCGAGCCGGCTGAACAGCTGGTCCTGGAGCTGGCCCAGGGTGAGGTTGGCCACGTACACCTGGCCGACCTGGGGAATGACGACGAACCCTTCCCGAGTGACCTCGAGGGTGTAGGCCCGCTCGACGTCGCCGGTGAGAATGAGCACCAGCACGTCGCCGGGTCCGAGCCGGTAGTTCTCGTCCACCGGGCCGGCCTGTGACGGCTGGAAGCGGGTCGTGGCTCGCCGGAAGGTCTCGATGCCGAACAGCTTGAGCCCGGCCCCCCGGAGGACCGCGACGGAATCGGCCAGCGAGTCGGCCCGGGCGGAATCGGCCTTCAGCAGCTTGATCGAGTCGAGCACCATCTGGAGCGAGTCGGACACGACGCGCGTCGAGTCCACCAGGTGGAGCGAATCCGCCTCCGATTGGCTCAGGATTCCCAGCGCCTTGACCGCGTCCACCGTCCGGGGGCCGAGTTGGGCCTGACGGGTGGTGTCGGCGCCCTGGAGAAGGTCATCCAGGATGTCCTCGGGATAGCCCGCGGCGCGGAGTCGAGAACGAACCTGATCGGGCGTAAGGCCGGACTGCTCGAGACGCTGGCGGAGCTGCTCGACGAGCTGCGGGTTCTGCAGCAGTTGCTGGGCCTGCTCGGGCGACGGAAGCTGCTGCCCGCCACCCGGCACCTGGGCCGACAGCGGTGCCGCCAGCATGACGAGCGTCGAGGCCAGGGCGCACCACACCCGGGCGGGCGAGGACCTACGCGAGTCCGAGCTGGGCATGGAGGGCGAAGATCGCTCGTAAGTAAGGCGAAGTCAAGCGGTTGCGCGAATGAGGTCGCGCCAGAAGGCGAGGGTCCGCTCGGCGATGGCGGTGTCGGTGAAGGCATCCATTACCCGCCGCCGCCCGGCGGCGCCCAGGCGCTGGTGCTCGGCCGGATCGTCGTGGAGCCGCTGGAGCGTCTCGCTCAAGGCGGTCACGTCCTCCTCGGGAACCACAACGCCGGCGTCGCCGAGGGTCTCGGGGATGGCGCCCGCCGCGCTCCCCACCGCGGCGATGCCGTGCGCCATGGCGTCCAGCGCGGCGCGGGGGGTCACTTCGATCCAGCGCGGCGTGGTGCGCGAGGGCATGACGACCACATCGAGGCGGGGCCAGATCTGCTCGACGCCGCTCCGGGGCAGGGCCCCGAGCCAGGTGACGCGGCCCGCGATGCCGAGCCGCTCGGCCAGGGTCTCGAGCTCCTCCTGTGCCGGCCCCGTACCCACCACGGTCAAGGTCCAGCGGCCGATCAACTTGACCGCAGCGCGGAACAGCAGGTCGAGTCCCTTCTCAGGAATGAGACGCCCGACGAACCCGATGGCGAGTCCGGTGTGCGGCGTGCGCTGTACCGCCGACGGCAGTGGCGTGCCGATCTGGGGGATGGTGCGGTGCGGCAACGAGGGCCGGCCCTTGAGCGCCAGTCGGCCGGCCAGCTCGTTCACCGCGATGAGCCCCGCCGCCGTGCCGAGCACGCGGTTCCGCCGCAGCGCCGCCAGGGTGCTTCGCGAGGCCGGCAGGCTCTCGCGGGTGAGCAGTACGTGGGGAATGCTCAGCCGCCGCGCCGCCCGCGCGATGGCGGCCGCGCCGTTGCTCCACGGCTCTTCCTCTATCTGCACGATCTCGGGGCGAAAGTCGGTGAGCAGCCCCCGCATCGTCCCGGTATGCCAGAACGGGTCCGCGGAGCCCGCTGCGCTGCCGCGCATCGGCACCGGCACCGTGCGGACGCCGCCGTCGTCGCCCCAGGCGGTCTGTTGCTGCTGCACCAGTCCTGCCGGGACCCAGCGATCCGGCACGGCGGCCGAGACGGTGCACCCGAGCGACGCGAGGGCCCGTAACTTGCCCCGGGCCGCAGGGTCGGCGTAGACGCGAGAGATCACGAGGGCGCGCACGTCCCCAATCTCGCCCGGCACCGGGCCAGGACCAAGGGGAGGCGCGCGGTTGACTTGGATCGCGGGTCATGGCCAACTTGGCGGAACTCCCCATGCGTATCCTTCACCTGGCGAAGTATTACTGGCCGCGCTCCGGCGGCATGGAACGGGTGGTCCAGGGCCTCGCCGAAGGTGCGGCGGCGCTGGGACACCAGGTGGAGGTCGTCGCGGTGGAGGGCCGCGGCAAGGTCGGTGGCGCGGCGCGCCAGGGGTCGTCGGTCACCCGCGCGCTCTCCTTCGCGGCGCTGGGCTCGCAGGAGATCGCCCCCGGCTACATCGCGGCGGCGTGGAAGCGCGCCGACATCATCCACGTTCACCATCCGCATCCGCTGGCCGACCTCGCCTGCCTGCTTCGCGCCGGGAGGACGCCGGTCGTGGTCACCCAGCACGCCGACTCACGCCGGTCGATGTACCGGCCCGTCACGGGGCTGGTGCTGCGCCGGGCGGCCGCGGTGGTGGTCCCGAGCCGGGCCCATCTGGCGCTATCCACGGAGCTGGTCGGCTGGGAGAGCAAGGTCGAGGTGATCCCGTTCGGCATCGACCAGACCCGGTGGGAGACGGTACCGCCGCCGCCGCCCGGCGCGGCGCCGCGCGCGATCTTCATCGGGCGCCTGGTGGCCTACAAGGGGCTCGATATCCTGCTCCGCGCGCTCGAGCGAGTGCCCGAGCTCCGCCTCGACATCGTCGGCTCCGGCCCCGAGGGGCCGCGGCTCCGCACCCTCGCCCAGGCGCTCGCGATCACCGACCGGGTGCGCTGGTACGGCGAGTACCCCGACGAGGACCTGCCGCGCCGCATGGCCGATGCCGATTTCCTGGTGCTGCCGTCGGTCACGGTCGAGGAGATGTTCGGCCTGGTGGTGCTCGAGGCGATGGCGTCGGGCCGGCCGGTGATCACCACCGCCTTGCCGAGCGCGGTGCGCGAGGTCAACGTGCCGGGCGTGACCGGTCTCGAGGTGCCGTTGCGCGACGTGCCGGCGCTGGCCCAGGCGCTCGAGTCGCTCAGCCGCGACGCAGCCCGGCGCCGCACCATGGGGGAGGCGGGCCGCCGCCGGGTGGCCGAGCGCTTCACCCAGGCCGCCATGGCCGAGCGGCACATCGAGCTGTACCAGCGGATTCGCGGAACGAAAGATTGAGTCCAACGAGGGGTTGAGTTCACAGGATGCCGAGGTACAACAGGCCTTCAGGCCCCGAGCGGCAGGCCCGGCTCAAGCCGAAGTTCGCCTCGCTGTATCCGGGCGTGGTGGCGGGCGAATGGGTCCCCGCGTGGCTGCTCGCGGAACAGCTCATGGCCTCCGCCGAGCGCCGCGGGGAGCGCCCTGGCGGCCGGGTGTGCGATCCGGCCCACTGCGACTTCCGCGGCGGCGGCAAGCGCCCGCCCGAGCTGCGGGGGCTCAGAACCCGGGCGGCCGACAACCGATAGCCGGGACATCCGTGCTCCTGCGACATCTGCACTACCTGGTGGCCATCGCGAGCGAGCGCCACTTCGCCCGCGCCGCCGAGTCGTGCGGGGTAACCCAGCCCACCCTCTCCAACGGGATCAAGCAGCTCGAGGAGGAGCTGGGACTCCTGATCGTGCGGCGCGGCCAGCGATTCCAGGGGTTCACGCCGGAGGGCGAGCGGGTGCTCGACTGGGCCCGGCTCATCGTGTCCGACGCGGCCAGCCTCAAGCAGGACGCCGCGGAGGCTCGGGAGGGACTGGTCGGCCGGCTCCGCCTGGGCGCCATCCCAACCGCGCTCCCCATCGTCTCGGCGCTCACCGCGCCGTTCGCCCTGGATCATCCGCACGTCGTGGTCACCGTCCTGTCGCTCACTTCGATCGACATCCAGAGCGGGCTCGGCGACTTCAGCCTGGACGCGGGCGTTACCTATCTCGACAACGAGCCGCTCGCCGGGGTCCGGGCCATTCCACTCTACCGCGAGCGCTACTTTCTGTTCACGGCGGCCGACGGCCCATTCCGGGGGCGGACCTCGGTGTCATGGCGAGAGGCGGCCGACACCCCGCTGTGCCTGCTCACCCCGGACATGCAGAACCGGCGGATCCTCAATGCCCATTTCCGGGACGCCGGGGCCGCACCGCGACCGTCGGTCGAAACCAACTCCGTCATCACGCTGTGCGCCCACCTCCGCACCGGCCAGTGGTCGAGCGTGCTGCCCCAGACGTTCTTTCCACTGTTCGGCGACCCGTCCGGGCTCCGGGCCATCCCGATGGTGGACCCCGACGTGTCGCACAGCGTCGGACTGGTGGTGCCGGACCGGGAGCCGCTCACGCCCTCGGCGCGGCACCTGGTGCATCTCGCCGGGCGGGACGACGTCCTCTCGGGAGTCGAGCGGGCGGCATCCGCTGGGGGTGCGCCGGCCCCAAGATGATTCGGTTTGCCTATCGTACGATAGACGCCACAAATTTGTCGCCAGGGCCGGCCAGGGCCATAATTCGTGGTCAGTCGGTCGCTTGTGACCATTCAGGAGGGTCCCCATGGCCATGAACTACACCCGTCTTACCGAGCCCCTGGTGCGGGACGGTGGCACGCTGCGCCCAGCTTCCTGGGACGAGGCGCTCGACCGCGCCGCAGCCGGCTTCCGCCGCGCCATGGACAAGGGCGGAGACGCCATCGGCACCTTCAGCTGCTCGAAGGCCAGCAACGAGGTCAACTACCTCGCCCAGAAGCTGGTGCGGCTCGGCTTCAAGAGCCACAACATCGACAGCTGCAACCGAACGTGACACGCACCTAGCGTCGTCGGTCTGGCGACGGTCTTCGGTGCCGGTGGGGGAACCAGCTCCTACCGTGAGGTGGAAGAGACGGACGTCATCTTCCTCTGGGGAGCGAACGCCCGGGAAAATCACCCCATCTTCTTCCATCATGTCCTGAAGGGGATCCATCGCGGGGCCAAGCTCTACGTCATGGATCCGAGGCGGACCACCTCCGCCCAGTGGGCCGATCGGTGGCTCGGCCTCAACGTGGGAACCGACATCGCGCTGTCCAACGCGATGGCGCGCGAGATCATCCACAGCGGGCTCGCCAACGAGGCGTTCATCCGGCGGGCCACGATCGGCTTCGAGGACTATCGCGCCTCGGTCGAGTCGTTCACGCTGGAGGTGGGCGAGCGGGAGACGGGGATCCCCGCCGAGGTCATCCGCGAGGCTGCGCACACCTATGCCCGCGCGGACCGGGCGGAGATCTGCTGGACGCTCGGCATCACCGAGCACCACAACGCGGTGGACAACGTCCTGTCGCTGATCAACCTGGCGCTGCTCACCGGGCACGTGGGCCGGTACGGCTCGGGGGTGAACCCGCTTCGCGGCCAGAACAACGTGCAGGGCGGCGGCGACATGGGCGCCATTCCCAACCGCCTGGTGGGCTTCCAGGACTGGACCACCGACGCCGCCGTCCGAGCGAAGTTCGAGCGGGCCTGGGGGGTCAAGCTGGAGCCGAAGTACGGGCGCACGGTGACCCAGATGTTCGAGGGGATGGAGCACGGCGAGATCACGGCGCTCTACGCCATCGGGGAGAACCCGGCGCAGGCCGAGGCCGACCAGCATCGCACCGAGCGACTGCTCACCGGCCTGGATCATCTGGTGGTACAGGACATCTTCCTCACCCGCACCGCGCAGTTCGCGCATGTCGTGCTGCCGGCCTCCTCGAGCTGGTGCGAGGCCGAGGGCACGGTGACCAACAGCGAGCGGCGGGTGCAACGGGTCCGGAAAGCGCTCGAGCCGCCCGGCGACGCGCGGGACGACATTTGGATCATCGCGGAACTCGCCCGGCGGGTCGGCGTCGACCTGGGCCACCCGACGGCCGAAGACATCTGGAACGAGGTCCGGAGCCTGGCGCCGATCTTCGCCGGCATGAGCTACCACCGCCTGGACAAGGAGGGGGGGCTCCACTGGCCGTGCTACGACGAGCAGCACCCGGGCGAGCTGTTCCTGCACAGCCGGCTGTGGAAGGACCCCGCTGAGGGCCGGCTGGCGCCGTTCTCGGTGGTGAAGCACGAGCTGCCGGTCGAGATGCCGGACGCGGACTATCCGTTCCTCCTGACCACCGGCCGGCGGCTCGACTCGTATAACACCGGCGTCCAGACCGGTGGGTTCACCTCGCCGCTCCGGCGGGGCGAGTCGCTCGACATCTCGCCCGAGGATGCCGCGAAGCTGGGCCTCAAGGACGGCGACCCGGTGCGGGTCTCCTCCCGCCGCGGCAGCGTGGTGGCCCCGGCCAGGATCGATCGGTCGCTCCGCGCGGGCCTCGTGTTCATGACGTTCCATTTCCAGGATGAGGTCAGCGTCAACCTGCTCACCATCGACGAGACCGACCCCAAGTCCGGGACCGCCGAGTTCAAGGCCTGCGCGGTTCGGGTCGAACCGGTGCCGGCCGCCGAGCCGCGGGCCCGCCCGGTCCGCGTCGCCTCACCCAAGGGAGCGTAGTTGGACCTTCATCTCCTAGACGCCTCCCCGACCGACGAAGAGCGCGCCGCGGTCGACGCGCTGCTCGGCGCTCCGGCCTCGGGGTGGGACGGCGGGGTGCGCGACGAACGGCGGGACGCTCATGCCGCATCGGGAGGCCATGCCGCCCGCGCGCGCCGGCATCTGTTGCTCCCGGCGCTTCAGGCGGTCCAGTCCACCATCGGCTGGATCAGCGAAGGCGCCCTCAACTACGTCTGCGAGCGGCTCTCGGTCCCTCCGGCCGACGCCTACGGCGTCGCGACGTTCTACGCCCTGCTCTCGACCACGCCGCGGCCCAGGCGGGTGCTCCACGTGTGCGACGACATTGCGTGCCGGTGCAAGGAGGCCGACAAGCTGTGCGACGCGCTCGAGCGCTCGGTGGGGCCCGCGGGTCATCACGGCCCTGACGGCGAACACGTCGAAATCGGGGAGGACGACGCGATCTGGCTACGGAGCCCGTGCCTCGGACTGTGCGACCAGGCGCCGGCGGCCCTCATGACCGTGGCCGGCATCGAGCCGGTCGAGCGCCTGTTCGGCAACGTGGACGAGGCCATGGCCAAGCGGGTGCTCGACGGCGATCTCTCGGCGAGCGCCGGCCCCCATCCCAGGCTGCCGCAGGCGGGGGATCCCTCGCTGCGGCTCCTCCGCCGGGTGGATGTGGCGGATCCGGCCAGCCTCGATGCCTACCGCGCGCTCGGCGGGTACGAGGCGCTGCGCGCGGCCATCGCGATGGGCCCCGAAGGGGTCATTCGCGAGGTCACCGACGCCAAGCTCCTCGGGCGGGGCGGGGCGGCGTTCCCGACCGGACGGAAATGGGATGCCGTCGCCCACCAGCCGGTCCGACCGCACTACCTCATCTGCAACGCCGACGAGTCCGAGCCGGGCACCTTCAAGGATCGGATGGTGTTCGAGCAGGACCCGTTCAGCGTGATCGAGGCGATGACGATCGCCGCCTACGCGACCGGCGCCGAGGAGGGCTACCTGTACCTGCGCGGCGAGTACCCGCTGGCGTGGGACCGGCTCGTGAACGCGGTCACGCTCGCGCGCAGGCACGGCTTCCTGGGCGAGGACATCATGGGCC
>JBOHSB010000451.1:0-3031 GCA_050733015.1 Gemmatimonadales bacterium | reverse complement strand
CCTCGTCGGTGTGATGCACGGTGACGCGCAGCCGGGCGGGCGGAATGCCCAGGTACGACGGACTGGTGACGAACTCCCACGCGAAGGCGATCGCATCGCGCTTGAAATAGTCGCCGAAGGAGAAGTTGCCGAGCATCTCGAAGAAGGTGTGGTGCCGCTTGGTATGGCCCACCTGCTCGAGATCGTTATGCTTGCCGCCGGCGCGGACCACCTTCTGGCAGGTGGTGGCACGGGTGTAGTCGCGCCGCTCCTGGCCGAGGAAGGTGCGCTTGAACTGCACCATGCCGGCGTTGGTGAAGAGGAGCGTCGGGTCGTCGGCGGGCACCAGCGACGAAGAAGGCACCTCGCGGTGCCCCTTGGCGACGAAAAAATCGAGGAAGAGCCGGCGAATGGTGGAGGACTGCATAGGTGGAAAATATAGGGATGCCCCGAGTTGGGGGCTATGGGCGGAAAGGGAGCCTACATCTGCGTGAGCGGCAGCCGCCGGACCGGTGTTCCCGTCGCCATGGCCACCGCGTTGGCTACCGCGGGCGCAAGCGGCGGCACCGCCGGCTCGCCGACGCCGTGGGGATCGTCAGCGCTCTCCACGATGTGGACCTCTACCCGCGGCATCTCCGACATTCTGAGCACCGGGTAGTCGTGGAAGTTGCTCTGCTTCACCCGGCCTCCCTCCAGCGTGATCGCTCCGCGAAGGGCGGCGCTCAGCGCGTACACGATGCCGCCCTCCATCTGGGCGACGACGGTGTCGGGATTCAGCGCGAACCCGCAGTCGATGGCGCACACGATCCGGTCCACCCTCGGCCCGTTCGCCTGCATCGATACCTCGGCGACCTCGGCGACGATGGCGTCGCTGAAGAACTTGTGGATCGCGATGCCGCGCCCGCGGCCGGTCGGCATGGGCGTGCCCCAGCCGGCCTTTTCGGCGGCCAGGTTGAGCACCGTCAGGTGCCGCGGCGAGGAGGCGAGCAGCTCCCGGCGGAGGTCCAGCGGATCGCGGCCCGCCGCGCGGGCAACCTCGTCGAGAAACGTCTCATTCGCGAAGCAGGTCTGCGATGCGTACACCGACCGCCACCAGCCCACCGGCACCGGCGTGTTTACCGGGCAGTAGTCGACTCGCAGGTTGGGGATACCGTACGCGAGATCGGCGGCGCCGTCGAGCGCTTCGCTGGCCGCCGCCGCCGAGCTCGATGCGAGCGCGCCGGGAGCGTGCCACGCGATGATGGACGGCGCGACGACCCGGTGGGTCCAGGCCACCAGCTTGCCCGCGGTGTCCAGCCCGGCGCGGAGGACATGGTAGCTGGCCGGCCGGTAGTTGTCGTGCTGCATGTCGTTCTCGCGAGTCCAGACCACCTGGACCGGCCGCATGAGCGCCTTGGAGACGCGGATGGAATCGATCACCCAATCCATCTCGAACCGCCGGCCGAACCCGCCGCCCATGATGGTGGTGTGGACCTCGACCACGTCGCTCGGCAGCGCCGTCAGCGCCTCGGCGAGCTGCTGGACGCCGGTGGGGAACTGGGTGGGCGCGTATACGTCGCATCGCCCCGCGCGGACGTCGGCGGTGCAGTTCATCGGCTCCATCGTTGCGTGGGCCAGGAACGGCACGTCGTACGACGCTTCGACCACGGTGGCCGCTTGCTGCAGCGCCGCCTCGGCGTCGCCGTCGTTGCGGCCGAGGATGCCCGCCTGCACCGATCTGTCCCGAAAGATCCGGGCGAGCTGCGGGCTATCCATGCCGGCTTGTGTCTCCCACTGGCAGTCCAGCGCCTTGCACCCTTTCATGGCGGCCCAACTGTTCTCCGCGACGACGGCCACCGCGCCCGGAAGCCGGTAGGTCCAGAATCCACCCACCAGCAGCTCGCCGGGCTCGAGCGGAACGACGTCCAGCACTCCGGGGACCGCGCGAGCCTGCACCGCGTCGTAGCCTGTGAGCGGGCGCCCGAACACCGGGCACCGGGCCACGCAGGCGTAGACCATTCCCGGCAGGCGCACGTCCAGCCCGTACCGGGCCCTTCCATCGGTCTTGGGAGGAGTGTCGAGGCGGCGCCCGCTCCGGCCCAGCACTCGGAAGCTGCTGGGATCCTTGAGCCGCGGCGAGTCCGGCACCTTGAGCGCGGCAGCCACCGGCACCAGCTGGCCATACGGGAGCCGGCGGCCCGAGCGCTCGTGCACCACCACGCCCTGCTGCGCCGAGCACTCGGCGGCAGGGACACCCCAGGTGCGCGCCGCCGCGCCGACCAGCATCTCGCGCGCCTGCGCGCTGGCCGTCCGGAGCGGCTGCCAGAGGCTGCTGACGCTCGAGCTGCCCCCGGTGAACTGCTCGCCGAATTTGGCGGCGGCGCTCGCCTGCTCGACGCGAATGGTTTCGGGCCGGACTTCAAGCTCTTCCGCCACGATCATCGGCAGCGACGAGCGGACGCCCTGCCCCATCTCCGATTTGGTCAACCAGAGCGTCACCAGGCCATCGGCGGAAACCTGGAGGAAGGCGCTGGGGGAGAGCGTGGCGCCGACGCGCGCGAGGGCGCCGGCCGCGGTGCGGGCGTAGGCGGGAAGCTGCAGTGCCACCACGAGACCTGAGAGAGCGGCTCCAGCCTTCACGAACTCGCGACGGGTCACGTCGGTGGACATGTCAGGCTTTCCCTGCCGCACGATGGATTGCGGCCCGAATGCGCTGGTAGGTCCCGCAGCGGCAGATGTTCCCGTCCATCGCGGCGTCGATATCGGCGTCCGACGGCGCGGAGTTGCGGGCGAGGAGTGCCGCGGCAGACATCAACTGGCCGGATTGGCAATACCCGCACTGCGGCACGTCCAGCTCGATCCACGCCTGCTGGAGCGCGTGGCCCCGCGGCGATCCGAGGCCCTCGATAGTGGTGACCTGCTTCCCGGCAGCGGCGGAGATGGGGACCGAGCACGAGCGGACCGCGGCGCCTTCGAGGTGAACGGTGCAGGCGCCGCATTGGGCGATCCCGCAACCGAACTTGGTGCCGGTTAGTCCGATGACGTCCCGCAGCACCCACAGCAGCGGCATATC
>JBOHSB010000450.1:0-6015 GCA_050733015.1 Gemmatimonadales bacterium | reverse complement strand
CGGGCCACCAGCTCCATCACGGCCTTGTCGGTCTCGACCTCGGCCAGGACGTCGCCTACGGCGACCGGGTCGCCCTCACCCTTCTTCCACTCGACCAGGCGTCCCTCTTCCATCGTGGGCGAGAGCGCCTCCATGACGACTTTGGTAGCCATGGCTCAGTCGTGGTACAGCACCGAGCGCACCGCGGCGACGATCCTGGCTGGATCGACCTTCGCGGCCTTCTCGAGGTGCTTGTTGTAGGGCATCGGCACGTCCGCCCCGGTTACCCGGACCACCGGCGCATCGAGCTCGTCGAACGCCTCCCGCTGGATCGTATCGACGACCTGCGCACCCACCCCCGCGAACGGCCACCCCTCCTCGGCGACGACGCAGCGGTGGGTCTTCGTGACCGACGCGAGCATCGCTTCCGTGTCCAGCGGCCGGATGGTCCGGAGATCGAGCACCTCCGCCTCCACCTCCTCCGCCGCGAGCTGCTCGGCCGCCTTGAGCGCCTGGGCCACGGTCTTCGAGTGGCAGATGATCGTGACGTCCCCGCCCGGGCGCTTCACGTCCGCCTGGCCCAGCGGCACGACGTGCTCCCCGTCGGGCACCTCACCCTTCATGTTGTAGAGCATTTCGCCCTCGATGAAGACCACCGGGTTGTCGTCCCGGATGGCGCTCTTGAGGAGGCCCTTGGCGTCCGCCGGCGTGGCCGGCATCACGACCTTGAGGCCGGGAATGTGCGCGTAATAGCTCTCGAAGGCCTGCGAATGCTGCGCGCCGAGCTGCAAGGCCGACCCTCCCGGACCTCGAAACACCGCCGGCACGCCCACCTGGCCGCCCGACATGTAGCGCATCTTGGCCGCGGAGTTCACCAGCTGATCGATCGCCAGCAGCGCGAAATTCCAGGTCATGAACTCGATGACCGGCCGAAGGCCCACCATCGCCGCACCCACGCCCACACCCGCGAAGCCGAGTTCGGTGATGGGTGTGTCCACCACACGCATCGGCCCGAACTCGTCGAGCAGGCCGCGGCTCACCTTGTACGCGCCCTGATAGACGCCGACTTCCTCCCCCATGAGGAAGACGTCGGCGTCGCGCTCCATCTCCTCGCGGAGGGCCTGGGTGAGTGCATCGCGGTAGGTGACGACGGCCATATTACTTAGTCTCCAACACCCAACCACGCGCGGCCGTCGTCACCCTGAGCGCAGCGAAGGGGCCATACCCCAACCTTCGCCTTCCCGCGCACGAGCGCCTCCCACCCCCGCCGCATCACTTCACTCCACATACACATCCGTATACAACTCCTCGGGCGCCGGATCGGGCGCGTCGTCGGCGAACTGGTACGCGTCGTTCACTTCCTCCATGACCGACGCGTCCATGGCCTTCACGGCGGCCTGGTCCGTCAGGCCGTCCTCGATGAGCCGGTGCGACCACACCGCGATCGGGTCACGCTTCCGCTGGTCCTCGACTTCCTCCCGAGTGCGGTAGTGTCCGTGGATCGGATCGGACATCGAGTGGCCCATGAAGCGGTAGGTGCGGACCTCGAGCAGGGTCGGGTGTTTGTCCTTCCGCGCCCGCTCGACCGCCCGCTCCATCGCAGCGTGCATCACCAGGACGTCCGGGCCGTCCACCACCTCGTTGGCCATGTCGTACGAACAGGCCCGCTCGGAGATGTCGTAGATCGCGCTGGCCCGCTCGAGGGCCGTGCCCATGCCGTAGCGGTTGTTCTCGCAGATGTAGATGGCGGGGAGCTTCCATAGCGCGGCCATGTTGAGCGCCTCGTGGAAGGCGCCGTTGTTGACCGCGGCCTCGCCGAAATAGCACACCGCGACCTGGTCGGTGTTGCGGTACTTGGCCGCGAACGCCATGCCCGTCGTGAGCGGGATATGGCCGCCCACGATGCCGTGGCCGCCCAGGAATCCGAGCGAGGCATCGAACAGGTGCATCGAGCCGCCCTTGCCCCGGCTGCATCCCGCCGCCTTGCCGAACAGCTCCGCCATGACGACGCGTGCGCTCATGCCGCGCGTCAGGGCGTGGCCGTGCTCGCGGTAGGAGCAGGTGATGTAGTCGTCGGCACGGAGCGCGGCGAGGCTTCCCACAGCCACCGCTTCCTGACCGATGTACAGGTGACAGAAGCCGCCGATCTTGCCCAGGCTATAGGCCTCGCCCGCCTTCTCCTCGAACCGCCGGATCAGCACCATCCGGCGCAGCCAGCCGAGGTACTCCTCTGCCCGCGCGGGGTCGAGCCCGCGGCGCCGGGACTTGGGGCGGGGAGTCGCGGTGCCGGCCATCAGCCGGGCCCCAGGGCCAGGGAGGCCTCGGTGGGGAGGCGCTTTCCGTCGCCGGGCTCGGGATGGTCCCCGCCTTTGGCGGCGACCACCTGCTCCCACGCGTGGTAGGATGATCGGGTGAGCGGGCTCGCCTGAATGTGCGAGAAGCCCATCGCGAGCCCACGGTCGCGCAGCTCGGTGAACTCGTCCGGGGTATAGTATCGGGCGACGGGCAGGTGGCTGTCGGACGGGCGCAGGTACTGCCCCAGCGTGAGGATGTTCACGTCGCTCCGGCGAAGATCCCGCATGCACACCAGCACCTCGTCCCACTCCTCGCCCATGCCGAGAATGATGCCGCTCTTGGTCAGCGCGGCCGGGTCCATCCGGCGCGCGTTGGCCAGCAGGGCCAGGGCCCGATCGTAGCGTCCGCCGGGACGGGCCAGGCGGTAGAGCCGCTCCGCGGTCTCGAGATTGTGGTTGAGGATGTCGGGACCCGCGTCCATGACGATCTGGAGCGCCTGCTCCGACCCCTTGAAATCGGGGATCAGCACCTCGACCGACGTGTCCGGCAGCCGGCGCCTGATCTCGGTGATGCAGTCGGCAAACGCCTCGGCGCCACCGTTGGGCAGATCGTCGCGGTCGACCGAGGTGATCACCACATGAGAAAGACCCATGCGCTCCACGGCGTCGGCCAGGCGCACCGGCTCCAACGGATCGAACGCGGTCGGCGTCCCGTGCGCCACCGCGCAGTAGGTGCAGTTCCGGGTGCAGACGTCGCCCAGGATCATGAACGTGGCGGCCTTGTGCTCCCAGCATTCGCCGATGTTGGGGCAACGGGCCTCCTCGCACACCGTATGCAGCCCGAGCTCGCGCATCATGCCCTTGATGTGCGCGTAGTTGGGGCCGCCCGGGGCCTTGACCTTGAGCCAGGCCGGCTTGCGGGCCGGCGCGGGTCCGGCCGCCGATGTCGCGGCGGTGGAGCGCGTCAGTTGTACGAGCGAGACCGGCACTACCATGCTCCTGCGACGGATGATTCCAGTGGAGGCCGCCGGAAAACTAGTCGGCTCCGGGAGGCGGGGCCACCGGCCGAGTCGAGTGCCGGTGGGGGACATCCGATCGGTGGGGGCGCGGTGACGGCCGCGCTCAGGAGTGGCCGCAGGCGTCCACGAGGGCCTGCGCACTCTGGCGGACGTTGGACGACGCCCGCTCTTCCTGCTCGGTCGGCCCGCGGTGGGTTTCGTATTCCGCGAACGTGTGCCCGGTGACGGCGAGCGTGGTCTTGCCGTCCGCGCTGGGGGTGGCCTGAACCTCGAGCCGGTCGATGCTGCGGCGGTACTGCGGGTCGGCGCGATTGATGCTGTTGTCGATCTTGCGCGCGGTCAGCCGCAGGTCGGTCTGGTCGAACGAGGTCGGGGCATACCCGAGCGTGTCCAGCTTGGCCTTCACGCACGCTATGGCGTCGGGTGGACTGGACGCCGGCGAGGCCGTCAGCGCGATGGGGAGCGAGCCAGGGCCGCCGCAGGCGCCGATCAGGACCAGGGCGCCGAGGATCGGGTACGAGCGCATCGTGGATGGTCTCCGGGTGGGTGAGGGTTCACCGGAATGTAAACCGGCTCGGGGAAAAAACAGCGGCCGTCCCTTGCGGGACGGCCGCCGCTGCACTGCGATGAAGGGCAGCTTAGAAGAACAGCATCATGCCCAAGGAGCCCTGGTCAGACTTCGAGTTCTTGACGCCATCGCCGTAGCCGTCGATGTGCCCGTACTCGGCCACCCAGCGGAGCGACTTGCTCCACTTGTAGGTGAGCTGCCCGACGATCGCCCGGCGCTTGAGGATCTCCGAGTCGGTCGCGTCGGCCGCCTTGTCGGCGTCGGTGCGCTTCAGGTGGTTCTCACCGAAGCTGCCGCCGATCGCGACCTTGCTGTTCGGCGGGCTGTAGACGATCTGCCCGATGTAGCCGAACGAGTTCCGGCCGTCGCCCGCGACGTCCACGCCGCCGTTGTCGAAGTTGCCGCCGCCGACGATGCCGTCGCCTTGGAGCAGCGAGCCCATGCCCTTGGCCCAGAAGCCGGAGCCGGTGAGCGCGAAGCCGGAGACGTCGATGACGACGCCGCCGCCGAAGCCGGTCGAGCTGAGGCTCGTGGTGGTACCGCCGACCCCGTTCTTGGCGGTCTGCGCGGCGCCGTTGATGAAGACCTTGACGTTGTTGTTCTCGCCCATCTTGCCGTTGTAGGTGAACTCGGCTTCGACGCGGGGCAGCTCGAGCACGTCGTACGGACCGTCGCGCAGGCCCTCGAAGAGGCCGATGCTGATGGACGTGGGCCGGCCGCTAGGCGTGGTGTAGGTCAGCTGCGGACGGAAGTCGGTGTACAGGTAGCCGTAGCCGATCCGGCCGAGCGCCGTGCCGCGGGTACCGGCGCTCACGCCGACGCCGAGCAGGGTCATGTCGGTGAGGATGTTGCCGCGCTGGTACAGGCCGAGCTCCTTACCCATCGTGAGCGAGCCCCAGGTGCCGCCCGCGGTTAGGTAGACCTGACGCATGTCGATCTGGGCTCCCGCGGCGTCCGTGCCGAAGTAGCTGGCATGGTGTCCGCCGGTCTCGACCTGGGGCGCGAACCCGAAGTGCACGCCGACGTCGAGATTGTCCTCCTTGCCCTTCGCATCGAACACTGCGAAGGCCGGGAGCAGGCCGGTGCCGACACTCAGGTCTTTGGAAGCGGTGACGCAGGTGCTGCCCGCGCACGCTTTCCCGGTCGAGTAGATGTAGAACGCGTTCACGTTTCCGGCGAACGTGAAGGCCCACCCGTTGCTCATCTGCATCGTGAGCTGGGCTTCCGCGGCATTGACCGCGCCGAGCGCCAGGCCCAAGCACAACAGAGCGACTTTCTTCATAGGTGCTTCTCCCTCAGTGTAAGAATTGACCGCCAACGACAGCCAACCTTCGGGACGTGCCTGCACCAGCAAATCGGACCGCGCTAGCGCGCGGAATCAGTCATCGGACCAGTGAGCGATGCGTTCACCTCCCAGAAGCCGTACCAGATGGGGAGCGGACGGTGATTCTCCCACCAGTAGTAGTCGTTGACGCGGGTGACGTAGACGTTCGCGCCGTACGGAAACCGGAACCGTCCGTTCCGGTAGAGCGTCGTCATCATCTCCCGCAACCCCGCCGAATCGCGCACCGAGGTCGAGGCCTGTCCGAAGCCCACTCCCGCGAGAAATCCGTCCGCATAGGCCTGGCGGGCTTCGGGGCCCAGCGTCCGCCAGTCGTTGCCGTCCTGCACGCTCCAATGGCGCTCCGGCCCTCCGGCGCTCGCCCGGCCCGCCAGGAACCCTCCGGCCACGAGGACCGCCCACCACCACCGAGTCGCCACGATCTGCCCCAAAGGAATCGGCCGGCAGAGGCTCCCGACTCGGGGCCCCCTGCCGGCCGGAGCTGGCTGCTACTTCTTCTTCGGCAGGCCGAAGACCATCAGTGCGTCGCCGAGCGGATAGCTGATCTGGAAATTGCCGCCGCACGCCACCGCCACGAACTGCTCACCATCCTGGGTGAAGGTCATCGGGGCGGAGTTGCAGCCGGCGCCGGCGTTGAACTGCCACAGCAGCTTGCCGGTCTTGGAATTGTACGCGTTGAAGTTGCCGTTACCTTCGCCGGTGAAGGTGAGGCCGCCGGCGGTGGCCAGCGAGCCGCCCATCATCGGCTGCGGGACCTTGTTCTGCCAGACGATCTTGCCGGTCTTGAGGTCGACGGCGGAGAAGAGCCCGTAC
>JBOHSB010000449.1:0-15896 GCA_050733015.1 Gemmatimonadales bacterium | reverse complement strand
GTGCTTGGAGACGTCAACCCTGCCTGCGACTAGTGCGACCACGCCGGCGACTTCTCCTCGAACGCCACGCGGTACTCTGGCCGGGTCCGTCTATCGCAGGATGACGACCTGGGTAGCGGTGTAGCACGGCTTCCCGGGTGGGGCCTCCTCGGCACCGTATGCCACCGACGCATCCCGCCACACCTGGATGACGTCACCAACCGCGATGGCTGCCGCACTGGTCCGGGTCGGTTTCCCATTGGAGCTCACGAACGCCGGTGTTGCGGCCCCAACAACCAGCCCGGCATCGGCACTCCGCGCGCCGGAGCTCCCGATCCAAATGCCATATTGTGAGACATACCCACCAGGCGTCGGTCCACTCTCGTGAGTGGACTGGAAAACGACGGCCGTCAGATCTGCAGGCCCTGACAACACCAGCTCGGTGCTCACGCCTGTGCCGTCCTGGCACCCGGCGGTTCCTAGGGTGAGCAGCAGGACGAACATGCGATGAGGCGAATGGCCGCGCATCATGATCTGCCTCCTAAGTGATGCTCGCAACGCCGCCTAACGAAATGCGCATCAGCTACAGGGCATCATGCCGGCGCCCGCACAAACCTACGCTTCCGCTGTTGGGCCTCCGGGAGGGTGACGCCGGAGCGGAGTGCCGGCCCACCTCGGCCTGTCGCCTGCGTGGGCGGGTTAGGTCGCACGCCGTGCGGACTGTACCGAGCCCCGGTCGAGCGCCCGAGACAATGAGCAGGGCAGCGAAGACGAGAGCCCGAGTTGAAATGGTGGTCACCATTGGTGCCTGGCCAGGCTAGCTCACCATTCGATCGGCGACGGCCTCTTCAAGGCCAGCTGCACCTTGGGCCGCAAGACCACGGGCCACTTCTTGTGAATCCTCAAACACGTCCAGCGCATACACCTTGCCCCACCGCATAGTGATCACGTGGAAGCCGCGGTTGAAGTAGGAATCGTCGCCGTTGAGTAGCGTGGCGGTGGCGTCCCACTGCACAAAGACGGTGGTATGCCATGGCCGACTCGAATAATCCGCCATGTGAGTCCGACAGGAAACACCGCCATGAGGGCCCACTGCCGGGGGCTGGGTGCCTGATTGATCGGCGTCCGAACTAGCGGGATGGCGGCCCCGAGAAGCAACCATAGCGAGAGCGTGAGCAGCTCCGGCCCGAGAGAGGATGACAACCCGATCTTCCGCTGCCAGCGCCAGGTGATCAGGAACAGGGGCGCCGCGCCGGCAGTCCACGTCAGGATCGCGGGGCCCGGCTCCTGACCCACCCACGCAGTACTCGGCCGGGTCGATCAGCGCGACTTGCTGCGCTTAGTACGTCGGCTGGCAGCCTCCGCCGCCGCACACGACCGCATACGCTGCGACCAGGGCTGCCGCTGGCGCGCCGACCGTCACCCCGAGCGTGCGCCAGACGCTGAACCGCGCGCGCTCGAGACGCCGGACCTCGGTGACGGCCAGCGCCAGCGTGTCCCGCCTCGGGCCCGACCGTCCGTACAGGGTGTCAGCCCGTACAAAGGGGGAAGTCAGTTCCACCCGACTACTATCGGCCAGGGTCGCCCGCAGACGGTAGGGCAGCCCCGTGGACTGGGACAGCGGCGCTGCGGGTTCATACGGTCTCCAGCTGAAGCAGCCCACGAGGCTGAGCGCGAGAGCGAGGGTCGAGCACGCGCACGGCAGGCTGAGTTGTGCTTTCACGAATCCCTCCCGGAGTCGCGGTCGGCCTAACGAAAGGCAAATCAGGTGCAGGCCATCATGCCCGCGCCCGCACCAGCGGTCGTTCCTTACCGCGCTTGAGGAAGGTGACGCCCGAGCGAGGCCCTGCGCCCTCCGGGCTGTCCGACCTTACCCCGAACGTGCACCCGGCCACCCGAGCACACGCCCCGGGCGCAGCAGCGCCGCTTCGACACCTGGCGGGCCGAGTACAACGACGTGCGCCCCATGAAGCGCTCGAGGACGCCACCCCGGGGTCGTGCTACACGCCCTCCCCGCGACGGCGAATGGGATCTCTACTTCGGACCGCTGCGCCTCGGGCGGCTGCACGAACGAACCATGCAGGTGGAGGACGCCCTGGGCCGGACCCATCGTCGGCCTTACTAAGCACTGTCACCTATGTCCTGCGAGTTAACCGTCACCCATGTCACGAACTGTTCACCGTCGCAACCGGTGCGAGCAGCACATCGCAGTACTCGAAGCGCTCGTCCCGACGCAGCCGCTCACCCGTGACCAGCGGTAGCGGATGCGCGAAGGGTGGCCCCGCATACACACAGGTGTGGAACTCGCCCCGCTCGCCGCACGGATCGACAGTCTCCGGCAAGTCCTCCAAGAAAGCGGCGTCAAACTGTCGCCCGGCGAACTCCGGACCTAGCTGGGTCGTGTCGACGCACGTGAGAACCGCCCGGTAGCCGGCGCGAATGAACTGCTGGGCTAACGCGGCCGTGTCCTCATCCCAAAGCGGGAAGACTCCCATCCAGCCCAGGGAGGCGAGCAGCACCTCACGATAAGCGCGTACGTCAGTGAGAAAGAGATCGCCGAAGGCGATGTGACGCAGCCCGGGCCAGCGCTCCTGAGCGGTGCGTAACGCCAGCGCGAAGGCCACTTCGTAGTCGGTGTTGCTGGCGCCCGCCGGGATGGAGGCCTCGATGAGCGGCAGGCCCAGGGCAGTGGTCTGGGCCTCGAGCACCGCGCGGCGCACGCCATGGATGCTGATGCGGTCGTAGTCCCGCGTGACGGTGGTCAGGAGTGCGGTGAGCCGGTAGCGCGGATCGGCACGGAGCGCCGCCAGCGCTAAGGTACTGTCCTTCCCGCCGCTCCAGGCAAGGACGATATCGGTCATATCAGGCCTCAACACGTGGTTCATGGCTCGGGTGGTCTGCCTACGATTTGCGTGGCGGAGAGCTTCTTCCACACCCTCAAGACCGAGCTCGTCTACCAGCACCGCTATCGGACCCGCGAGGAGGCACGCCGCGCGATCTTCGAGTACATCGCCGCCTTCTACAATCGGATCCGGCGCCACTCCACCAATCACTACCGCTCACCCGAAGAGCAGGAAGCACAGTACGCCGTCAGTGGTCCCTAACCCCGTGTCCACTTTTCTGGGGCAACTTCAGTCGGCTGCATTTGCGGGTTAGGCCGCTACACGCTACGGCGCTGACGATGAAGCGCTTTCAACACTTCCAGTTCGCGACCGCTCCAGCCACGTTCTCGACACGCGCTCATGAGTTGGCCAGCCGCGGCCGCGATGCTTCCGCTGAAGCCGTACGCGTGGACGTCGAACTCAGCCCTCGGAGCATCAGGCGCGTCAAGCAATGAGACGTGCCACACCATTTCCGACCGGACATCAATGGCGAATGTGTACGGTCCATCCATGTACCGGCAGAGAGTGCGGTTCTCCCGGCCGGCATGCAGAAGCAACGCTGACTGAAGCCAAGCTCCCACTACCGCAACCGGAAAGTCAGACCAGCCAGGCGTTGGAAAGTCGACACCGCCTGCCCGGAGCCAAATCGGGCCGACCACCGAGCCAGCGGTCGTCCGCGTGAGCGCGCTTGGCTCCAGGCGGACGTGTACGATGGTCAGAGAGGACTGCTCAGCGTGCTGATCGTGCATAGATCTCCGGTAGCGGCCTAACGAAATGCAAATCAGCTGCAGGCCATGATCTCAACGCCCGCACAAGCTGTCGTTCCACTGGCCGCTCATAGGACACTGTGCCCGCACGGGGCTCTACAGCCTTCGGCCTGTCGGCTGCATTTGCGGGTTAGGCCGCGACCTACACGGGATCGTGACGGCGGTACCACCAGAACCAGCGTGCGGCCAGGAATGTTATGACCACCCCATAGAAGCCTGGCTCGACGATGGTGGCGGTTCTCACAACCCACCCGGACAAGGGGTTGTTACGCCACTGAGCAATGCCAATCAGGAGAAGCCACCACACCAAGTGGGCGGTGGTCAGCGCCACGGCGAGGCGTACGTCCCTATCCTTGGACGCCATGAACATGTGAACGCCGCCGGCCAACCACGCCAAAAGGGCCGGTACAAATGAAAACGCGCCGATGATAAAGAGGCCAAAGCCGCGCTCGCCCTGCGGGTGGATCCAGTCGGCGACAGCCCATAGACAGTAAATGCCTACCGTCACCCCGCTAGCGAGGAACAGACCGAAGATGACATCCAGACTCCGCCGACTGTGCAGCGTGCCGGGTGACATCGGGCCTCCATGTTGTCGGCCTAACGCATTGCAAATCAGCTGCAGGCGATCATCCTGCTGCCCACACCAATCAACGCTTCCGCTGTTTGGCCACCAGGACCTTCGAGCCCGCCAGGGGCTCAGGCCAGCTTCGGCCTGTCGGCTGCATTTGCGGGTTAGGGGGCTGGCCCGCGCGATGGCCGCTCTCCGTCAAGGTCGCAGTTTGGCCAACTCCCCGTGGAAGATGGCGCTGCCTTGAATGGCGGCGTCCTCGAACTGCTTGGCGGCCACTTCAACCTGTTCTAGCGTCCAATTCGAACCTGCGCTCCCCAGTTGTTGACGTCCGTCCGGGGCGGTCAGCGGATGCGCGTGGAGCAGCTTGTTCCGGACCTTGATAGCGGCTCGATAACTCTCGTCAAACTTCGCTAGCTGCCGACGTAGGCTGTCCGGCAAGGCTGGCACCGTGGACGCGATGGCTCTCGTGAGTGCTTTGGCGATCTGAGCCGCAGTCTCCCCCGTAGGGACGCTACCGAAGCCATCACTGCTAAGGCTGACAATGGTCCAGACTACAACCCACTCGAGATATGTGAAGTTGTATAGCGCCTGCCCTAATGCCTGAAGGTAGATTGGATCAGCTTTGATGCGCGGCTTGTAGTTCACGTACCCCTCGTGAGGACCATTTCCTTGCCAGCCGCCTAACGACAGGCAAATCAGCTGCAAGCGACCCTAAGAAAACCTACGTTCCTTAGCGCGCCATCGGAGCGCCGCCGATCAAGGGACCTAACCGCTTCGCGCTTGTCGGCTGCATTTGCGGGTTAGACAACAACCCGCGTGATGCTGATCTGCTTCAGTTCAGCTGTTCAGGGGTAAACCAGTAGATCGTGCCAGAGTGCGCGGCTAGCCCGCCCGGGGCCCCTGTACCAGCAATGATCCACACATGGACCGCACCGGGTGGCCGGTGTTCGGCCCGGCGCCACAGCCACTGAGCCATCGTGCGAGCTCGGGGCTCGCGGTCCCGTGCCGGCAATCGAAAGAGCAGCGTATCGCCTAACTCCGCACGAATATTCGAGGAGTCGCGGCGAATCCGGACGTCGGAGACAGCGAATTGCGCGCCGAGAGCGGCAGCTAGGCTTGAGTCCGGCAGAGCCGTCAGAGGAGCCTCTACCTCCGGCGCCCTCGAGCTTGCCGTGCAGGCCAGCGTGAATATCAAACTCAGGCCTATGGGACTCTGGCGCAAACGGAGCTCCGTGTTGTTGTCTAACGGAATGCAAATCAGCTGCAAGCGACCCGAGGAAAACCTACGTTCCACAGCGCGCCCGCGGAGCGCTGCTGCTCAGCGGAGCCTGACCCGCTTCGCGCTTGTCGGCTGCATTTGCGGGTTAGGTGGCCGCTCCCGGATCTGCGGGAACAGACGCTTCGGCATCGCCGCGCTGGGCGCCGGGCAGCCGGCCTTTCCAGCCGAAAATGCATACCGCCACGAGGGTCGCTAGCCAGGCTGTGGCGACAAGTTCAACCCAAACCTTTTCGCCCGGGCCGCAAACGTTGCCATCAATGCATTGTGGCGCCGCTCCAAGCGAGGTCACTGGCCCGACCAAGGGAACCAGCAGGGCGACATACGCGGCGATCACCACGACGCGGCGCCAGCGTGATGGCAGCGGCCCACGTGCAGTCTCAGGACGCTCGAGGATATAGTCCCGGGCTCCCGCCACCCCGGGGTTGGCGATCTGGACAGTCGTGCCGAACGGGAGATCGTGCAGGGCTTGGTTGCGGCGCGTGGCTCCCATTGTCGCAAAGGACGCGAAGCCCGTCACCGCCTTCAGGACCCAGCGGAGGAACGCCTTCCAGAAGGGGAGCCGACCTGTGGCCGTCGGGGCGACCACACGCAGGTTGCAGAGTTGCTGCCCAACCGTGGAGCCTCTGACCGTCACGAGCACCGGCTCATACAGGAACACGAGGCCGATAACTGCGGCAAACAGGGTGAGACGGAGCGGCTGGCTGAGGTGCACCGTACTAGCCAGGTACACGAGAAGACACAGAAGGACCGCCAGCACCACCCCATCCAGAACCATGGCTCGGACGCGGCGGGCGAAAGTCGCGTAGAGCGGGCCCTGCGTGGCGAGATCCATATTCCTCCCGATGGTCGGGGCCACCTAACGGAATGCAAATCAGCTGCAGGCGATTATCCTCCCGCCCGCACAAATCAACGCTTCCGCTATTTGGCTCCCAGGAGTGCCGCGCCCGCAGGGAACTCCGGCCTGCCCCGGCCTGTCGGCTGCATTTGCGGGTTAGACGGCGGCCGCCGCAGGACGCAGACCAGGGTTGGCTGAGACCCACCCCTCAGCGCCTGCGAATAAGACCCCACCAGTCGTAGTCCGACAGAACGAAGCCCAGGACCGCGCCGACCGCACCGCCAATGAGGGTCGCTTCCAGCAAGAAGCTGTCGGCCCCATAAGGCCTTCGCATGTCTATGCGAAGCATGAGTACGAGACCTGACGTGACCCCTATTGCTGGTCCGGTCTTTCTGTCAGTCCCGTCGGGGTTGTAGGTACAAGGTCTTCGGTCTTCAGTGCCAAAGCAAATTCCTCTGGGGTTCGGTCGCCGAGGCTGCTGTGTGGCCGTTCCCGCTGGTAGTCCAGGCGCCACGCTTCGATCGTCTGCTGCGCGTCGGCCAAGCTCACGAACCAGTTCTCGTTCAGGCACTCCTCGCGCAACGTCCCGTTGAAGCTTTCGATGAACGCGTTCTGCACCGGCTTGCCCGGCTCGATGAAGTCCAGCCCGACGCCGCGGCGGTGAGCCCACTCATCCAGCACCTGCCCGGCGAACTCCGGCCCGTTGTCACAGACGAGCCCCCGGGTGTACGCCAGTCCCTCGAGCACCCGCACGACGCGCTCGGCCGACAGCGAGAAATCGACTTCGATGGCGGGGCACTCGCGGGTGCAGTCATCGACCAGGGTCAGGGCTCGGAACACCCCCCCATCTCCCAAGGTGTCGCGCACAAAGTCCATACTCCAGCGCTCATTCGCCTGGGTGGGCACGACCCGCGGGATCCGGGGGATGGCCACCCGACGCTTGCGCCGACGGCACCGGACTTGGAGTCCCTCCTGCTGGTAGAGCCGCTGGACCCGCTTGCGGTTGATCCGGTGGCCATCACGCCGCAGGAGCCGATACAACTGGCGATACCCCCAGCGGGGGCGGCGGGCAGCCAGCTCGTGGAGCCGGGCGCGCACCTCCCTATCGGGCGATCGCTGCGCGCGGTAGCGCCGGCTGGAGCGGGCAAAGCCGGTGAAGCGACAGGCCCGTCGCTCCGACAGGCCGGCGGTCGCCATCGCGTCCGTGACGGCCGTCCGCCGCTGCTCGGGCGTCACCACTTTTTTCCCAGGAGATCTTTGACGACCTGGAGATTGAGCGCCTGGTCGGCCACAATCCGCTTGAGCTGGCGATTCTCCTCCTCGAGGGCCCGGAGCCGCCGGGCCTCACTGATCTGGAGGCCCCCGTACTTGCGCCGCCAGCGATGCACCGTGGTCTCGGTCACGCCGATCCGGCGGCAGACCTCGGTGACCTTTGCCCCGGCCTCCAGCTCGTGGAGCACGCCCACGATCTGCTCTTCGGTGAATCGACTCTTCCGCATCAGCCCTCCAGGGTGGAGGACTGACATTATACCTGGATCAGTTTCCGGGGGTCACGTCAGACCGACAACCGCACCGACTACCGCCACTATTGCGCTTCGGAAGATGCGATCTCGGATGTTTAGGTCTCTGCTCATGAGTGCCGCCGCCTAACGGAATGCAAATCAGCTGCAGGCGATCCTCTTAACGCCCGCACAAACTTTCGTTCCACTGGCTCCGCACGGCGAGCGGTGCCCGGGCGGAACTCTACAGCCTTCGGCCTGTCGGCTGCATTTGCGGGTTAGACACCCAGGGGAAGATGCCCCGCCATTCCACGCCGGGCCTTAACTCCTCCCTGCCAACCGCCGCGCGCAGTAATAGCCAGCTGGGTTTGGCAAGACGCGACCGGTTGAATCGGTCGCGACTACTCCTCTGCCGTTCATGCCCATCTCAAAGATGCCCCAAAACTCAGTGGGCGTCACCGCGATGATTCGTAATTCGTATGGCGCTCCGTCTAGACAGTCATGGCAACCCAGGTATAGGCGGGCCCCGACAACCTCTGCTGTATCGGTCATTGACCCCGGGGAGCCGAGGGTCAGTCGGGGCCGATGTTGTGTCGTGTCATTCCAGATGACTACGCCCGCAAGGGAACGATCTTCCCGTCCAGCGAATCGGTGCGCTGAGTCCGTTGGCGCTAACCAAAGGCGCCACCGCGCCGAGTACGGGCGACCGCCGGCCGATGTGGTAACCAGTGTCAGGGAGTATGCCCCGCCAAGGGCGCGAGTCTGCACGCCTTCCCATGGTTGGTACGGGCGAGCGTTTGCAGGGGCGACTTCCGGACAAGGGTCGGTGGCCGGGGTAGGGGTAGTACCAGAGGCGGCGGGTGCACCCTGGCATATGAGAAGAAACGCGCCCATCACACCTAAATAGAAAGCATGCATAGGCCCGAACCTCGGGGGTGTCTAACTATTAGTAGACTGCAAGAAGACTCGAATCAGCCGCGAAATCCCTTGCAGAGCAGACCCGCCCAATCCCCCATCCCACCCCGATTGGGCTGCGTAGCACGCAGCCTATGCACCACAACGCGACAAATCGAGATTGGGATCGATAGGAAAGGCGGCCCGTCACTGCAGCACCAAATATCCGCGCCGCCACTGGCCCCCGTAAGGTCCCGTTTGCGACACCGGAGGGGCCGTTTTGCGACAGCCGGCCGGCTCCCGAGGGCTGCTGCCCGATTTCGGCCCACTGATCGTGCGACTACGCCAGGGAAGCCCCTCGGATGGCCTCCCAGGCGGCAGAGTCGACTTCGGGAGGCGGTTGGCTATGGACCCACCATGACGATTTTCGCCACCGACGGTACGCCCGACCCGTTGATCAGGAAGAGCATGTACGGTCCCGGCGGCGCCAGCCGCGCATTCGACGGGCTCACGGCCTTGATGCTGGTCGAGCCGGTCTTCGCGAAGGTCAAGGGAAAGATCAACTGGCTCTGGTTGAACGCGTGGGTGACGGAGGACAGCCTGATCAGGTTGCCCCGGGTGACCGACCCCGCGTCCGGCGTCTGGACCGTGAGTGACTGCCCGTAGCCGAGCTTGGCGGGTGCCGAGGCGATGCTCGGCCGCACCGCCAGGCTGCCGTCGGACTTGAACAGGTAGGGCGGATCGAATATCTGGGCCGAGTGCTCGCTGTTCGCCAACGCAATCCCGCCACCCTCGCCGCTGCCGCTCGAGAGCACCTTCCCGCTGGGCAACAGGATCGCCGTCGAGTGATAGGTCCGGGTCCTGGCCTCCGGAGCCATGATCGCCCAGGACTCGGTCTTGGGATTCCACAGCTCGGCATAGTGCACCGCGCCGGCCTGGTCGTTGAATCCGGGCCCGCTGGTCCCGCCGGTCACGAGCACGCTGCCGTCGGCCAGTAGCGTGGCGTTGGTCTGACGGCGCGCGAACGCCATGCCCGGCACCGTGCGCCAGGCCGGTGACGCCTGATTGAGATCGATCACCTCGGCCGACGCCGTCGGCGGGTCGCCGCCGCCCGCGTACAGGATCTTCCCGGGCGCGTACATCACCGCCGATCCGAGTCGCCGGTCGCCCACCTTCCGGGTGGCGACGGTGGTCCAGTGGCCGGTGCCCGAGACGTCGAGATAGCGGGTGGTCGGCGGGAAGCCGGCGAGAAACACCTTGCCGTTGGGCGCCACGAACATCGCGGGATAGAACGGAGCGTCGATCGCGAGTGGGGCGGTCGTGAGCCGGCGCCATCCGGTACTGGTCCGGATTTCCGCAATGGTGACGACGGCCTTGGCGGTGTCGTGGCCGGAGATCACCAGAATCCCCCCGTCTGGCAGCGTGGTGGCGGTCGGGTAGTAGCGGCCCTGGGCCATGGAGGAGGTTGCACTGAACTGCCCGGACGAGGGGTCGAACACCGTCGCATAGCGGAGACCCCGGGTCTCCGGGCTGGTTCCTCCCATCACCAGCAGGCGGCCATCGGGGAAGAAGGTGTGGCCGGTGCAGTAGATCCTGAAGGGCTTGGTCACCGGAGTGAATCCGGTGCCCGATGCCCAGAGGTACGCGTTTCCCTGGTCGCCCCACAGCAGCACCTTGCCGGTCCGCAGCTGGTGCATGTGCACGGCCACGACCGGCGTCGAGAACGCCGTCTCCCAGCGGCCCTCGACCGCGGGGGCGCTCGCGGTCGTGGCCAGCTCCGGCAGGGACGCCGGGCCGGTCGGCGACCCGGCGTCCCCCTGGCAGCCCACGAATCCGAGCAGCAGGGCTGAGGCGAGGGCCCGGGTGAGGGTGGGCGCCGAGCGATCGATGTGCCGCATGATGTACTCCCGGGTCGGGGGGGCTACCGGCCGGCAGGGCTTCGGGAAGCCTGGTGCTCGTGGAGTCGTCCCTGCCCGGACTGCGCCACGTTCCGGCTCACATGTAGCGCCCGGCCGTCAAGCCGGTCTCAAGTCGTGCGGCCAGCAGGCGATGGAGAGGAACTTGCGCCACAGCTCGACCTACCGATTAGGGACGAGTCCTGGCCAGCACCAAGCCGTCCGCACCATACTCGCCGACCTTGCGCCCGTCATACCACAACTCTAGGGTCGTTGTCGGATTCCATTGAGTCCGCTGCCTGAAGCCGAGGTAAAGACCCGAGAGGTAGTAGGCCAAGGGCGTGTCGGACTCGAGCGCCTTCTTTCCCAGGGCTACGATGAGGCGTGCGTCTTCGGTCTCCTCGGCGTGCTCGACGATCCTCATCCGAACCAGGTCCTGCATGGTCCGCGCGAGCCGGGGGTTGTTTTCGAACGCGGCGTTCGTCGCGCCGGGCATGGCTGGACTCGCGACGTACCCGACCGCGCCGCCCTCCTCTGGTGGCGGAGGTCCGGCATCTAGGCGCTTGGCAGGAGCGGCCGCGACAGTCCGGTCACCCGCTGCCGCGGCCTCGGTGGTCGCTGTATCCGAGGTGGGTGCGGCGGGCGGCGCCGCCAGGGGTGTATAGGCAGGCGCCACTGCTTCAGAAGCATCGCCCGATAACGCCGAGCGCACCCCAGCCGTGGACTCTTTGCGTGAGCCGGACAAGGCGTATCCGGCTTCCTCTGACGGCACCAGGCGGTGAGTGGCCCCCTTCATTTCGGGTGCAAGCGCGAGATGCGCCGCGCGTTTGTGATCGATTTCCGCGATGGCCTGCTCCATCCGGACAAACCGCTCAGCCGTGGTGGGGTGAGTGTAGGCGAGGCCGATACTCTTCGGATCCGCCTGCGCCATGTGCCGCCAGAAACTGGGCGCCTGCTCCAAGTTCATCTGGGCGAGCGCCATGGCGTAGAGACCCACATAGTCGGCCTCCCGCTCGAAGTCCTGCGAGAACGACATCGCGCCGGCCCTGGCTCCTCGGGCCGTGTAATAGCCTCCGGTGTTGATGCCTCGCGAGGCCATGGCGATGTCTCCCAGCGCCCCGATGAGGGCGCCGAACAGGGAGTTCTTCTTCTTGGCCTTGATGTGGCCCATGGCGTTGTGGGCGAACTCGTGGGAGTAGACCACGCGGAGCTCGTCGTCGTTGACGAACCGCATCATGGTTGACGTGAAGACGATCGACTTGCCGTCGGAATATGCGTTCAGCTCATCGCTCTGCAGCACCACGCTGCCGTAGTCGCACATGCGGTCGAGCTTGACCGATGCCGGCTCATCGCGGCCATCCCGCCGCAGCACGAACTCGACGGATTGCGCCTCCGCCTTCCGGCTCTCCGCCAGCGCGGCCGACAGTGCCTCCGACGCCTCAGCACCCGGGGCGAGCCGGTGCCCGTCCACGCTGATCACGCGGTCGCCCGCCCGAAGCCCGGCCCTGCTCGCGCTCCCACCCGGCGCGACACTCAGCACGGACAGCGTGTCGTCCACGCCGAGGGCTCGGCGGGCCGCATCGCGCCAGTCATCGCCGTAGTCATACGCGGTAGCAAAGCGCGCGCTTAGCCGGGGGCCGAGGTCCGACGTGCACAGCGACGTACCGCTGGCGAGGATGGGAAAGCCTATGCTGTCCAGCCGCTCTTGCTGGCGTTCGTTATCGAGGAGCGCGAGCTCGAGCTGCTTCCTCTCCTCTGCCTCGACGGCTCCTTCGGGCAGCGGCGCGAGCTGGGTGCGCGGGGCCGAGCATCCAACCAGCCAGGCACAGCATACCAGGTACGAGCGGGACCAAAGCATGGGTGCGCTCCATTCGGGGGCGGCGCGACCGGCGTAAGCCGAAGCAGGCGCCGAGAGCGGAGGGGGCCGTGGCCCTGATGTGCTATGTAAGTGGTTGTGCCGGAGAAGCTATCGGATGGTACCCAGTACCGTCAGTGGGTAGAAAGTGCCTACGACCGCACCGGTCCGCGGGCGCCGCGGTCGGGCTAGCAGGCGGTGGGAGGTGTCCGTAGCAGGCTCATCCTGAGCCCGGGTGAGCCGGCGGCGTTACCGGGGAAGCGCCGGACACGCCCCCCAGCACCTCCCGCACCTTGAGCGCCAGCGCCGGCGGCGTGAACGGCTTCTGGAGAAACTGGGTCTCGGAATCCAGCACGCCGTGATGCACGATCGCGTTCTCGGTGAACCCCGACATGTACAGCACGCGAAGCTCGGGACGCTCCGAGACCAGCTCCTCCGCCAGCCTCGGGCCGGTGGTGCCCGGCATGATCACGTCGGTGAGCAGGAGGTGAATCGGCCCTTCGTGCTCCCGGCTCGCGCGCATGGCCTCGAGGGCGTCGGTGGCCACCAGGAGCTGGTAGCCGGCGGCGCGGAGCACGCGGGCGGCGAGCTGGCGGACCACCGCCTCGTCCTCCACCAGCAGGACTGTCCCGCTGCCCTCGGCCGCGAGCGGGGCCGCGCCGGCGTCATCCTCCCCCGCCTCGGCGGCCACCTGGGGCAGGTAGACCTTGAAGGTGCTGCCGCGTCCGGGCTCGCTGTACACCGAGATGGTGCCGCCGCTCTGCTTGACGATGCCGTAGACCGTCGCCAGGCCAAGGCCGGTGCCCTTCCCCAGCCCCTTGGTGGTGAAGAACGGCTCGAAGATGCGGCCCTGGGTGACCGGGTCCATCCCGATGCCGGTGTCGGTGAAGGCCATCAGCACGTAGGGCCCGGACGCCATACCCAGGTGCTGACCGGCGAACTCGGGGCTGAGCGATACGTTCTGGGTCTCGATGGTGAGCCTGCCGCCATCCGGCATCGCGTCGCGCGCGTTCACCACCAGGTTGACGATCACCTGCTCGAGCTGGGCCACGTCGGCCCGCACCAGGCCGAGGGCGGGGTCGGGGCGGAGGGTGACCTCGATGTGCTCGCCGACCAGGCGATTGAGCATCCGCATGATGTGCTCGAGCACCGAGTTGAGATCGAGGGTGGTGGGCCGGAGGATCTGCTTCCGGCTGAACGCGAGGAGCTGGCGGGTCAGCTCGGCGGCGCGGGTGGCCGCGCGCTCGATCTCGCGCACGTCCTCGTAGCGGGGATCGCCCGGCGCGGTCGCGGCGAGCACGAAGGAGACGTTCCCCAGGATGGCGGTGAGGAGGTTGTTGAAGTCGTGGGCGACGCCGCCGGCGAGCTGGCCGATGGCCTCGAGCCGCTGCGACTGCTGCCGCCGCTCGGCGGCCTCGACCCGGCGGCGGACCCAGAGGTCGGCCGTGGAGCCGAGCAGGCTCAGGGCGAGGATCAGCAGGCCGCCGAGGGCCACGCCGACGGCGAGGTCGCCGGTGGCGAGGAGGCCCCCGCTGGGCGCGCCGGTCTGCCCGGGCACGGCGAACCGGGCGGCGGCCATCCCGGTGTAGTGCATGCCGGCGATGGCCAGGCCCATGACCGCGGCGCCGGCGGCGCGGCGAACCAGGCCGCCGGCGCCGCTATCGGCGCGGAGCCGGTAGGCGAGGCCGAGCCCGGCGAACGAGGCCACGACGGCGATGAGCACCGAGGCCGCCACCAGGCGGTAGTCCCACCTGAGCGAAGCCGGCACGTTGAGCGCGGCCATGCCGATGTAGTGCATGCCGGCGATGGCAGGCCCCATGGAGAGCGCGCCGAGGGCGAGGTCGCGGAGCCCCACGCGGGGACGGCTCACCAGCCGGAGGGCCAGGGTGGAGGCGGCGACGGCCGGGAGGATCGAGAGCAGGACCCGGGCAAGCTGGTAGGCGATGGGGACGGGCAGGTGGAAGGCGAGCATGCCGACGAAGTGCATGCTCCAGATGCCGAGGCCCAGGGCGAAGGAGCCGCCGGCGAGCCAGGCCAGGCGCTCGCGGCCGCGGGCGGCGGCGGTCACCCGGCCGGCGAGCGTGAGCGCGGTATAGGACGCGGCGCCCGCGATGAGCACCGAGAGCAGGACGAGGACGGGGCTGTAGGACTGGTGGAGCGGCATCGGTCCTGGCTCCGGATGCCTGAGGACGGCCGGCTCGGGCGAGCGGGGCCGGTACCGATCGGAGTGCGCCCCTAAGCATTGCAGGGAGCGGCGGGGATAGCCACCCGGGCCTGAGAGGCACGGGAACATGCAGAACTAAGGCCCGTGCTCCTCCCGGTGGGCGGCCAGGCACAAAGGGACAGACGCCGTGACTGACCAGCACCTGTTTGGTCTCGCCCTCCTGCAGGAGGTCGGCAAGCACCCGGGGAATCGCCACCGAGTCACCGGCAGGCACGATGGCCCGCTACGAGGTGCTCACGGCGGAAAGGTGCCCAGGCACTGCCGGGATCATCCGCGCGCCGGTTCACATCGGCGGCGCGACCGGCACGGGCACCAGACGGGTCGCAGTTTCGCCGTCGCCGAGCCTGCCACCGCCGGCTCCCCAGCAGTAGGCCCGGTTGTCGGTGGTCACCCCGCAGGTGTGGACCAGGCCTGCCCTCACCTGGCGGAGCCCCAGGCCGATGCCGATCTGGACCGGCGTCAAGCGATTGCTGGCCGTGCCGTCGCCGAGCTGGCCGGTCTCGTTGAACCCCCAGCAGAAGGTTCGCTGCGCCAAGGTCACGCCGCAGGTGTGGTACCCGCCCGCGTCTACGTGGTCGAACTTACGCACGCCGGCTACCGCGCCCGGGGTCAGGCGGTCCGCGGTGGTGCCGTCGCCGATCCCACCCCAACGGTTGAAGCCCCAGCAGTAGGCCAGGCCGGTTAGCGTAATCGCACAGGAATGGAAGCCGCCGACGTCTACCTGGCGGAACTGCTGGCCGCCGGACACCGGGACCGGCTTCAAGCGCGGGCTGGTATTTCCGATACCCAACTGCCCGCGATCATTGAGGCCCCAGCAGTAGATTCGGCCCGCCTGCGTCAGACCGCAGGTGTGTTCCCCGCCGCCGGTCAGCTCGCTCCACACGAGCGCGCCCAGGACTCGCACCGGCGTGGCGCGGCCGGCGGGTTCGACGGCGCCGTCGCCGACCTGCCCGTTACCGTTGTAGCCCCAGCAATAGGCCACGTCGTCCAAGGTGACAGCGCAGGTATGCGACCAGCCCGCGCGGACCTGGCGAAAGCGGTGGCCGCCGGCGACCGCGACCGGTCTGAGACGCCAGTTGTTCTCGCCCTTGGTGCCGTCGCCGACCTGCCCCCACATGTTCAGCCCCCAGCAGTATGCCCGATTGTCCGTAGTCACGCCGCAGGTGTGATCGTAGCCCACGCTGACGTGGCGGAAGCGGAGCCCGCCCAGCACCGC
>JBOHSB010000448.1:0-3814 GCA_050733015.1 Gemmatimonadales bacterium | reverse complement strand
CTCGCCGCCGCGCTCGTCCTCGCCGCCGCTCCGCTTCAGGATACGGCGCACGTCGTGCTGGTGGCGACCACCGACATCCACGGCCACGCCACCGATTGGGATTACGTCGCCGACCGGCCGTTCGCCGGCGGCGTGGCGCGGGTGGCCGCCGTGGTGGACTCGCTCCGCGCGCGCTACCCCGGCCGGGTCCTGGTGGTCGACGCGGGCGACCTGCTGCAGGGCGATCCGTTCGCGACCTACTACGCGCGCGTGGCGCCGACCCGGCCGCATCCGATCGTCGAGGCCCTCAACCTCGCGGGCTACGACGCGGCCACGCCCGGCAACCACGACTTCGACTGGGGCCTCCCGTTCTTTCAACAGGCCGTCGCCGAGGCGCGCTTCCCCTACGTGAGCGCCAACCTGTACGCCGGGCGGGGCGACTTGCTCCTGTTCCCGGCGTGGCGCGTCGTGCAGCGGCAGGGCGTCCGCATCGCGATCACCGGCCTCACGACGCCCGGGACCATGGTCTGGGACCGGGAACAACTGGGCCGGGCGCGGATCGGGCCGATCCTCCCGGCCGCCGCCCCGGTGCTCGAGGCGATGCGCCACGACGCGGACGTCACGGTGGCGCTGGTGCACTCGGGCCTCGACGGCAGAGCGTCCTACGACACCGCCGGCGTAGGCGACGAGAACGTCGCCGCCGGGCTCGCCACGCTGCCGGCGCGGCCCGACGTAGTGGTGGTCGGGCACTCGCACCGGGAGATCCGGGACTCGGTCATTGCCGGCGTGCACTTCGTGCAGCCGCGGCCGTTCGGCGCCAGCGTGTCGGTCGTGCACCTCGACCTCGTGCGCGAGGACGGCGTCTGGCACCTGAAGCGGATCCGTGCCGACCTCGTCTCCACCCGCGACGTCGCGGCCTCCGCGCTGCTGGCCCAGCGGCTCGGCGCCAGGCGTGACGCGGTCCGCGCCTGGGCTCGGACGGCGATCGGGCTCGCCGTCGTGCCGATGCGCGCGACCGCCGCGCGAGTCGGCCCCGTGCCGGTGCTCGACTTCATCCAGGACGTCCAGCGCCGGCGCACCGGCGCGCAGCTCTCGGCCGCGTCCGCGTTCGATCTCCGGGCGGGGTTCGACGCCGACACCATCCGCGTGGCGCACGTGCTCGGGCTCTATCCCTTCGACAATACGCTGCGCGCGGTCCGCCTGAGCGGGGCCCAGCTCAAGGCGTATCTCGAGTGGAGCGCGCGGTATTACCAGGTGGATCCGGCGGGCCGGATCGGCCTCAACGACTCGGTGCCCGGCTACAACTACGACGCGGTCGCCGGCGCGAGTTACGACATCGACCTGCGGCGCCCGCTGGGCGACCGGATTCAGCGCCTGAGCGTGCGCGGGCGGCCGGTCGAGCCGGCGGACAGCTTCACCATGGCGATCAACAGCTACCGGCAGACCGGCGCCGGCGGCTACGACATGGTGCGCGACGCTCCGGTGGTCTACGACAAGGGCGAGCGGATCGTCGAGCTGCTCATCGACGCCGTCCGCGCCCGGAGCCCGCTCGACTCGGCCCAGCTCACGGGGATCTCCAGCTGGCGCATCGTGCCCGAGGTGGCCGACCGCGCGGTCCGCGGGCTGTTCAACGTGCCGGCCCCGCCGCTGCCCAAGGCGGCGCGCGACACCATCGTGCTCCGGGTGCTCGCCACCGGCGACCTCCACGGCCGGTTTCTCCCGGGCGCCGGCGCGCTCGCCGGCGCGCTCGACAGCCTGGGCGCCGAGTGCGGCTGCGCCCAGCTCCGGCTCGACGCGGGCGACGCCATGCAGGGCACGCCGGTCCAGGACGAGACCCGCGGCCGCGCGGGCATGGAGCTGCTCGGCCGCCTCGGGTACGCGGCCGGCGCGCTCGGCGATCACGACTTCGACTGGTCGCCGGAGGTGCTCCGGCAACGGATGAGCGAGTCGCCCTACCCCTGGCTCGCGGCCAATCTGGTCGACAGCGCGTCCGGCCGGCGGCCCGACTGGATCGTCCCCTACCGGGTGCTCGACGTGGCGGGGATGACGGTGGCCGTGATCGGCTACATTACGCCCGACACCAAGCGCACGTTGCCCGCCGACCGCACCCGCGGCCTCCGGTTCAACGAGGGCGAGCTGGCCCTGCACGACGTCCTGGCCGAGGTGGCCATCCGGAAGCCGGCCGCGACCATCCTCCTCGCCCATGCGGGCGCCCGCTGCGACTCGGTGGCGTGCACCGGCGAGATCGTGCGTCTGGCGGAGGAGCTTGGCCGGAGCGGCGTCAGCCTCATCGTCGCCGGGCACACCCACCGGGTCATCACGTCGCGGATCGCGGGCATTCCCATCCTCGAGACGGGAAGCGGGGGACGGATGGTGGGTGTGGCGGACCTGGTGAAGACGCCCGCGGGCGGGCTCGAATTCCGGATCGGGGTGTCGCCGGTGGACTCGGGGCGCTCGGGCGGCGGCGCCGAGCTGCGCGCGGCCCTGGATGCGTACGCGCGCCGGAGCGACACCCTCATGACCCGGCCGATCGCGGAGATCAAGCGGCCGCTGGTCCGTGAGGGCGGGCAATACCCGCTCGGCGCCCTGATCGCCGAAGCGCGGCGGAACGCTCTCCGTACCGACCTCGGGCTGGTGCGGAGCGAGACCATCCGCGCCGATCTGCCGGCCGGCGCCGCCACCTACCAGCGACTCTCGGCGGTCGAGCCGGCCGGGAGCGATCTGGCCCGCGTCACGCTCACCGGCTCGCAGCTGACGGCCCTGCTGGAGCAGGCGCTGTCGCTGGCGGACGGCGCGTCGGTGCACCTGGCCGGCGCGCAGGTGCGCTACGATCCGCGCGCGCCGGCCGGACGGCGGGTCCGCGGGGTCGTGCTGCAAGGCGGCCGGAAGCTCAAGCGCGAGGCCGAAGTGACGATCGCCGTCGACCTGCCGACCGTCGAAGGGGCCGGCGGTCTCACGGTGCTCCGCGGCCTGCAGTACCAGCGCGCCGGCCTGATCGACGTGGAAGCGGTGGCCGCCTTCCTGCGCCGGCTGCCCCAGCCGGTCGAGGTGGCCCCGGCGGCGGCATTCGTCTCCACCCGATCGTGAGCGCGGCCATGCGAGTCTTCGTCAATGCGGCACCGGTGGAGGTCGAGCCGGGCACCGACGTCCGCGGCGCAATCCGCGCGCACGACCCCGAGCTCGAGGCCCGGGCCGCGTCGGGCAGCGCCACGGTGACCGACGCGCGGGGCATCGCGGTCCCGCTGGACGGCCGCCTGGCCGCCGGGTCCATCCTGCGCGTGGTCGTGCGCGCCCGCCGGGGTGACCCGGATCCCGATGCTGACACGTGAGCTGCTGGTCCGCCTGCCCAAGGCGGAGCTGCACGTGCACCTCGACAGCGCGCTCCGCCCCGAGACGATGGTCGAGCTCGCGCGCGCGGCGCGGTTCACCCTGCCCACCACCGACCCGGGCGAGCTGCGCCGGTTCATGCTGGTGCGCGACGCGAGCAGCCTCGAGGACTATCTGGCGCGCTTCGAGTACACCATCCCGCTGCTGCAGACGCCCGAGGGCATCGAGCGGGTGGCCCACGAGATGGTGGAGGACGCGGCGCGCGACGGGCTGCGCTACCTCGAGGTCCGCTACTGTCCCAGGCTGAGCACCCGCGGCGGCCTCACGATGGAGCAGGCGCTCGAGGCCGAGCTCACAGGGCTCGCCCGGGGCGAGCGGGATTTCGGGGTGGTGACGCGGGTGATCAATTGCTCGCTGCGGCACTATGCGCCCGAGGTGTCGCTCGCCATCGCCCGGCTGAGCGTCGCGTATCGGGATCGCGGCGTCGTGGCGTTCGATCTCGCCGGCG
>JBOHSB010000447.1:0-16941 GCA_050733015.1 Gemmatimonadales bacterium | reverse complement strand
GTGTCGAGCCGCGCATCGGCAGCCGGGGCGAGAGCGACGTCGTGGATGTGCACGACGTCGTCCGGAGTAGCCACCGGCGCGCCGGCCTGGAGCGCAAGCAGGGCGATCAGCAGGACGGCCGTGGGCTAGTCCGCGTCGGCGGGGGTGAGCGGCACCAACCGGCCCCGCGGTGGAATGCCCGGCTCCAGCTCCAGGATGCCGACGGATGCCGGCAGATCGAAGCGCCGGGGGCCGGCGCCGCCGGGGTTCATCACGGTCACCACGATGTCCACCAGGGTCAGCACTGGCCGATGGGTGTGCCCGAACACGATGATCTCCGCGTCGGGATACTCCGCCTGCAGCTTCTCGGGGGTGGGCGAGCCGAGCTGATCGCCATGGGTGACCACGATGGTGAAGCCGTCCAGCTCCACCCGCGCCACCCGCGGCAGCCGGTGGCGGAGTGCCCGCCCGTCGGTGTTGCCGTATACGGCCGTCACCGGCGCGATGGCCTGCAGCTCGTCGAGGATGCGCTCCGGACCCACGTCGCCGCCGTGCAGGATGTGATCGACCTGGCCGAACACGTCGAACACCTCGGGCCGAAGCAGCCCATGCGTATCGGAGATCACGCCGATCCGCATCCCGGCTCCGTCAGTCGATCCGGCGGGCGGCGGCGGCCCGACCCGTTACCGCCGCGAACGCCTGGAGCACCTCGAGGGCGGTGAAGGTGCAGTGCCCGTAGCGGTCCGGCATCTGCTGGTCCAGCAGGGCGGCGGCCCCGTGGGCGGTGACCTTGTCGGCATAGGCCGTTTCCTGAGCGGCGGGCACGACCGGGTCACCGGTGGTGTGCAGGGTTTCCACCGGCACCGTCAGCGCTCCCGTAGTTTGGAACCCGGCAAGGCCGGCGCGCGCCGCCGCGTCGGCGGCCACGCGGATCACACCCGCGTTGAGCGCGCCGTCGTCGAAGGAGCCCTGGTAGACCCGGCCGATGTTGTCGTACGGTTGTCCGCCGAGGCGCTGCTGCGCGTCGGGGAGCGCGAAGATATCGTACCAGAGGATGTCGAGGGCGGTCGTGCTGGCGAACGGCAGGTTCGGGGCATCGTGCGGGGCTCCCGAGACGGTCAGGAGCTCGAGCGTGGCCTGATCGTCGGCCTGCAGCGCCGCCACGACCTTGGGAGCGAACACCGAGCTCCACTGAGCTCGCACCGTATCGGGCACGGTGACGGGGCCGCCGGGAATGACGCCCGGAAAGAAATGGTCGAACAGCACGCGGAAATCGCCGAGATAGTCGATCTGTCCGGCGAAGTCGCCCACGGGCCCGCACGCGGCCAAGGCCGCCCCGAACAGGTCGGGCCGCCGCTCGGCGGCCAGGGCCGCGACCAGTCCGCCCTCCGACACCCCGACCACGAATGCCCGCGCCGGGTCGGGCGTGAACCGCCGGCGGACCTCCTCCACCAGCTGGGCCACGTCGTCCACCGCCTCGTCGGCCACCAGGCCGTTGGCCCGATAGCTGGTGGTGGCATACGCGTACCCCTGCCCGTTTACCACCTGCGCGATCGACTGGCCGTCGATCTGATCGTCGGGAACCACGAGCGGCGCGTCGGCCGCCACGTATCCGTGGGCGTAGACCACCAGATCACCGTTCCAGCTGGCCGGGAAGCACACCCGATAGAGCGCGCCGGTCTGGGCCAGGGTCCCGTCCTTGCAGCCGACGGCCGCCGGCTCCTCCTGATTGCCCGGGGACTGCGAGTCGCCGCCGCCGCAGCCGGCGGTGGAGACCAGGCCTAGGGCGAGCGCGAGGGTCCGGAGCTCACGCGTCGGAAGCTCACGGAATGAACGAGCGAGGCGACGGCCGGGGACTCGAATCATGAGGGACACTCGTCGGGGCAGGCTAACCGCGTCTCAAGGCGCGGAGGCATCGTCGCCGGCCCAGCGCCGTGCGATCTCGATGTCGAGGCCGAGCTGGTCGAGCACGCGCTGGACGATGAAGTCCACCAGCTCGGCGACCGCGGTGGGCCGGTGATAGAATCCCGGCGCCGCCGGAACCACTACCGCACCCGCCTCGGTCACGGTCACGAGATTGCGCAGGTGCACGAGTGAGAGGGGCGTCTCCCGCGGGACCAGGATCAGCTTCCGCCGCTCCTTGAGCGTCACGTCGGCGGCGCGCTCCACCAGGGAGCGGCTGGTCCCGGCGGCGATCGCCGCCACGGTTCCCATGGAGCACGGACACACCACCATCCCATGGGTGCGCCGGGAGCCCGACGCGGGCAGCGCACCCCGGTCGCCGTCGGGGAACGGCGTCACGGAGCGCCAATCGCCCCCGGTGGCGGCGCGCAGCTCCTCGAGGGAGCCGATGCCGCACTCGTCCTGCAGGAGCCGCATGCCGTGGCTCGAGGCGATGAGCCAGACCGGTACCTGGTGACGGGCCAGCGCGTCGAGCAGCCGGAGGCCGTAGGGGGCGCCCGACGCGCCCGTGAGGGCCAGGACGACCGGATGGTCGGTCACCGGCCCCGCCGGTTCGGCGTTGGCGTGCGCACGGGGTGCTTCGGGACCACGCGCGGTGGCGGCACCCGCAGCGGCCGCTCGGCCGGCAGGGGCACCGGCTGCGGCGACCGCCGCTCTCCGGGGCCGGGCGGGTTGGGCCGGCGCGGCTTGCTCACCCGACCATCCTGTCGATCAGCGCGAACGCGAACACGGTGACGCTCATGACCCCGTTCATGGTGAAGAAGGCCGCGTCGAGCCGGGTCAGATCCCCCGGACGGACCAGGCGATGCTCGTACGCGAGAATCCCGGCCGCGACGATGAGCCCGACGAAGTACCAGGCCCCGAAGCCGGCGCCCCAGCCGAAGATCGCGAGAGCCGGGACCGTGATCCCGTGGAGCAGCTTGGCGAGCAGGATGGCGCGCCGCTCACCCAGCCGCACCACCGCGCTGCGGAGACCCTGGTCCAGGTCGAAGCCGGCATCCGGCAGCGCGTAGAAGATGTCGAAGCCGGCCACCCAGGTCGCTACCGCCACGCTGACGGCTAGGAGCAGCCAGACGGGGTGACTCCATTGTCCGGTGACCGCGAGGTATCCGCCGACCGGCGCGATCGCGAGGCTCAGTCCCAGCCAGAGATGCGGCCACCAGGTAAACCGCTTGGCGAGACTGTAGATCAGCACCCACGCCAGGGCCACGGGGCTGAGCAGAAAGCAGAGCGGGTTGAGCAGCCACGCGGCCAGGAGAAACAGCCCCATCGCCGCGACGATCGAGACCCAGGCCTGGGCGAGCGTCAGCGCGCCGCGCGGCAGCTCGCGGTTCCGCGTCCGCGGGTTGGCCGCGTCGTATCGGACGTCGGCCACGCGGTTGAAGCCCATCGCCGCCCAGCGAGCAGCGGAGAACGCCAGCACCACGAGCAGCACGGTGCGCAGGGTGACGCGCTCCAGGCGCGAGGCGGCGAGCACGCCGAGCAGCGCGAACGGGAGCGCGAACAGCGTGTGCGGCAGCTTCACGAAGTTGACGTAGCGGACCAGGAGCGATTCCCCGGCGAACGTCTGGCCCTCGCGCGCGGGTGAGGTCACAGCCGGATCCCCAGCGTGGGCCACAGCTCGTCCACCCGGCGCCTGGTCTCCGGGTCCATCCGGATCAGGTCCGGCCACTCGCGCGTGAATCCCTCCTCCTTCCACTTCCGGGTCGCGTCGATCCCCATCTTGCTGCCGTAGGTAAAACCGCGGCTCGCGTGGTCCAGGACGTCCACCGGGCCCATGGTGAACCGCACGTCGCGCTCGGGATCGATGTTGTTCAGGGCGATCCACCACGCCTCGTCCGGGTTGCGGACGTTCACGTGCTTGTCCACGATCACCAGCACCTTCGCCAGCGACATGAGTCCCTGTCCCCACAGCGCGTTCATCACCTTGTACGCCTGCCCCGGATACTGCTTGTCGATGGCGACGAACACCAGGTTGTGGAAGATGCCGGGGGCGGGCATATGATAGTCGACGATCTCCGGCACGGTGAGCTTGAGCAGGGGCAGGAAGATCCGCTCGGTGGCATGGCCCAGGTAGTAGTCCTCCATGGGCGGGGGCCCGACCAGGGTGGCGGGATAGATCGGGTCGCGCCGGGCGCTCACCGCGGTGACGTGGACCTGGGGATACATGTCGGCCAGCGAGTAGTAGCCGGTGTGGTCGCCGAACGGGCCCTCGAGCACCAGCGGCTCGGCCGGGTCGATGTAGCCCTCCAGCACCAGCTCCGCCTCCGCCGGGACCTCGAGGTCGCAGGTCACGGCCCGGGCGAGCTCGACCGGCTCCCGACGCAGAAAGCCGGCGAAGATGAACTCGTCGATGGTCGGGGGCAGCGGCGCGGAGCCCGAATAGATGCTGGCCGGATCGCCGCCGAGGGCGATAATCACAGGCATCCGCTCGCCGCGCTCGGCCATCTCGCGCCAGTGCGCGGCGCCCACCTTGTGCCGCTGCCAATGCATGGCGAGGGTGTTCCGCCCCAGCACCTGCACCCGGTACATCCCGACGTTGCGGATCCCGCGCGAGGGGTCGGTCGTGATCACCATCGGGAGCGTGATGTAGCGGCCGCCGTCGCCCGGCCAGGTGGTGAGGAAGGGGATGTCATCGAGGTTGACCGCGTCGCCGCGCAGGACGACCTCCTGGCACGGCGGGCGGCCGCCCTTCACGCGGGGCGGAAACTTTCCGATCTCGGCCAGCTTGGGAAGCATGGCCAGCTTGCCGAACAGCCCTTCCGGCACCTTCAGGTTAAGCATGTCGGCGATGCGTCCGCCGATGCTGTCGAGGTCGTCCACCCCGAGCGCGAGGCACATCCGCCGCATGGACCCGAACAGGTTGATCGCCACGGGCTGGGAGCTCCGCCGGCCGTCCTCGAGCAGGACGTGCTCGAACAGAAGTGCCGGTCCGCCGCCGGGACTCTTCATGCACCGGTCGGCGATCTCCGCGACTTCGAGGCGGGCGCGGACAGGGTGCGAGATCCGCACCAGCTCGCCGAGCCGGTCGATGTGCTGGATGAACTGGCGGAGGTTATCGAGAGCCATGGGTGTCGGCTTGGGTTAAGGGACCTTCATCCCGAGCGTAGCGAGGGACCTCGCCCGCGAATGCCCCGAGCAGAGCGAGCGAGGTCCCTCGCTGCGCTCGGGATCAGGCTGCCGGCCGCTGGTGCGCCCGCACGCCGTCATCTCTCGGCCCCCTCCCTCGTCCCCACATGCAGCGCGCATACGCCACCCATGAACAGCTTGTAGGATACGTCGCGGAACCCCTGCGCCTCGAGCCGGCGCGCGAGCTCGGGCGGCTCGGGAAACCTGAGGGTCGACTCTGGTAGCCAGGTATAGGCGGTCGTATGCTTCGAGATCCGACGGCCGATCCACGGCAGCACCCGCCGCAAGTACACGGTGTACAGCCGGCGCACGATCGGCTGGGGCGGCAACGCCATCTCGAGGATCACCAGGCGGCTGCCCGGCTTGAGCACGCGGGCCGCTTCGGCGAGCCCCGCGTCGAGATCCACCAGGTTCCGTACTCCCCATCCGACCATCGCCCCGTCGAACGCCGCGTCCGGGAACGGCAGGTCCAGCGCGTCGCCGGCGACCGGCGCCACCCGGGCGGCTTTGGCGCGACCGAGCCGCAGCATGGCGGGCACGAAGTCGGCGCCAGCCACCAGCCCGCGAAATCCCGGCATGCGGGCGAGCGTGGCTCCGAAATCGAGCGTCCCCGCGCACAGGTCGAGGTAGATTCCGTCCGGCTTCCGCTCCCACCCCAGCCGACGGATCGCGTATCGTCGCCAGCCCTGATCGAGCCGAAGGCTGATGATGCGGTTGAGGCGGTCGTAGGTGGGGGCGATCGCGGTGAAGACGTCCCGGACATAGGCCCGCTTCTCGGGCCCGCCCGAGACGGGTAACTCACGATCCGAGGCTAACATAGGCGCTCAATGTAGTTCCGCAACAAGACCGTTGGCAAGGCGGAGCGTGGGTGGCTGACACGCCGGAGTGGGTCCGGCTCAGCGACCAGGAGGTCGTCCTCATGGCCCGGGCCGGCCGTGAGGCGGCATACCGGGAGCTGATCCGCCGCTACGAGCGGCCGATCTTCGCGCTCCTGTTCCGCATGGTGCGCGACCGCGAGCTGGCCGAGGACCTGGCGCAGGAGACCTTCATCAAGGCGCTCAACGCCATCGAGTCGTACCGCCCGGAGTTCAAGTTCTCCTCCTGGATCTTCAAGATCGCGAACAACGCCGCCATCGATCACCTGCGCCGCCGCGAGCTGGACACGCTGTCCCTGGACGGCTCACCCCACGCAGCGACGCCCGAGGCCATGCAGGCCACCGCGCTCCAGATCGGTGCGCGGCAGGAATCGCCACTCGATGCTGTGGAAGCGAAGGAGCTGGGCGGCGCCATCGAGGCGGCCATCGGCCGACTGCGGCCCGAATATCGGTCGTGCATTCTGCTGCGCCACGTCGAGGGCCGGGCGTACGAGGAGATCGCGGAGATCCTGGACCTGCCCCTCGGCACCGTCAAGACCTATATCCACCGCGCCCGGAACGAGCTCAGGCAGACCCTGGCCCACCTGCGCGAAGCATGAAACCTCCCCCCGTTTTCGACCGTAGGAGGCTCCACTTATGAGCCCTGTTTCCGGCCCCCACCTGATGCCCGAGGATCTCGATGCGTGGCTCGCCGGCGCCCTCGCGCCGGCCGCGCAGGAACACCTGGCTGGTTGCCCGGCCTGCCGGGAGCGGGCGGAGACGGAAGGCGAGATCGTGTCCCTGATCGCGGCGCTGCCGCTCATGAGCCCGGCCGCCGGATTCGCCGATCGGGTCATGACCCGAGTCGCCGTGGCCCAGCCGCTCCGGGTGCGAACCATCGATCTGATCCGCCAGCGAGCGTTCGCCAGCCGCCGGTCGCTGGCCTTCGCGGCCAGTCTGCTGGTGCTGGTCGCCGGCTCCATGGCGGGAAGCATCGTCTGGACGCTGGGCCACCAGGAGACCCTCACGGCCCTGGGAACGTGGCTCGCCGCCCAAGCCGGCCAGGCCGCCTGGCTTGGCGTCCGGGGCGTGGGGTCCAACTTCATCGAGCAGCCATGGTTCGCCGGGTTCAGGGAGCTGGCCTCGAGTCCGGGCCGCCTCGGCATCGCCACCGCACTCGCCCTCGTCGCCTATCTGAGCGGAGTCCTGGCCTTGCGCCGGCTCCTCGCGCTGCCGACGCCGCGGGTGGCGCATGCGAGCGCCTAGCCGGCGCGTGACGCTGCTGACGTTGGCCGCGTTGGTCGTCCCGCGCCTCGCCCTTGCGGCCCCCGGCCTCAACCCCACCGGTGCCCGCGCGGTGGAGCTGGTCCACGGGTTCTGGTCGCTGGTGGCCGACGCCGCCGGCCCGACCGCGGACACCCAGTCTCCCCACCCGGCCCCCCAGGCGATCCCCCAGGCTTCCGCGGGACAAGCCCCGGTCCCGCTCGACGACCTGAGCAAGCCCACCGCGATCGAGGCCCAGCTCCGGTCGGCCCTCCGCCCCCACGACGGCGCCATGCGGGTCACGGTTCCCAACGGCACGGCCCGGCTGGGCGACTTCAGCATCGGATCCAACGAGAGCGTCTCGGGGCATCTGCTGGTCGTGCAGGGCACCGCGGACATCTACGGCAAGCTGCTCGGTAACCTGGTGACCGTCGAGGGCGACGTGGTGCTGCACCCCGGCGGCGTGGTCTCGGGTGACATCCTCACCCTGGGCGGCGAGGTTCGCGACGAGGGCGGCGAGATTGGCGGCGAAGTGCGCACCTTCCGATCCGCATCGGTGCTGGCAACCGCCCTCGAGACCCGGCCTGCCCCGCCGAGCGCGATCGAGACCGTGTTCCGGCGCCTGGCGGGCGCGGTCGGGGTCTTCCTAACGCTCGGTGCGCTCGGATTCGGGCTGGTCATGTTCGGGCGGCCGAACCTGGAGGTCGTCTCCGACACGGTTTCGCACTCGTTCGGCCGGGCGTTCGCGACCGGGCTGCTGGGCCAACTGCTCCTGGTGCCCACCTTCGGGATGATGGTCGTGGGCCTCATCCTCAGCGTCGTGGGCATCGTGCTGCTGCCGTTCGCGGTGGTGGTGTACGCCTTGCTCGTGATCGTCGCGGCGGTCGGCGGGTATCTCGCCGTGGCGCATTCGATGGGCGAGACCTACACCAGGCGGCGGCTCGCGCTCGGCGTCATGATCGGATCGCCCAACAGCTACCGCTACCTGGTCGTCGGCCTCGGCGCGCTGGCGGCGCTGTGGATGGCCTGGGCCGTGTTCGGCTGGGTGCCCGTGGCGGGCGATCTCATCCGGGGAGCGGCCATCCTGGTCACCTGGCTGCTCGGCACCACGGGCTTCGGCGCCGCGCTCCTCAGCCGGGCCGGGATCCGCGAGAACTTCGCCGGCCGCCTCATACCGCCCGAGGCCCTCACCGACGAATATCTCTGGGCCACCCCGCAGTTCGGCGTGACCGCCGCCAAGCGTCCCGGCTCGCGCACGCCGACCCGAGGGCTGTGATGCGCGGGCTGCTCCTGTCGGCGCTGGCGCTCTCGGTCGGAGCGTCGGCGGCCTCCGCCCAGGCCATGCGGCCGTTCAGCACGTACCGTCAGTGGCATGGTGAGACCAGCACGTCGGCCCGGCTCGAGTTCGCCGCCGGCGCGCTCCGGCTGGCCGCGGGCCGCCCCACGGAACTGTACCGGATGGACGTGCTGTACGACGCCGACCGCTACCAGCCGGTGAGTGATTTCGACGCGGCCCGGGGCGACGTGACGCTTGGGCTGCGTACCGCGGGGAACGGCGGCCTGCGCGTCGTGTCGAAGGGCCAGCTGCGGCAGACGGCCTCGGTCACGTTCTCCCCTCGGGGCGACTTGGCGCTGGCCGTCGCGCTGGGCGCGGTGGACGGCGATCTCGAGCTTGGCGGTCTCCGGCTCACTAACCTCGAGCTGGAGGCGGGAGCGAGCCGGGCCACCGTGCGGTTCTCGCAGCCCAATGCGGCCCGCTGCCGCGACGCGGTGCTGAGCTCGGGCGCGGCCGAGCTCACGGTGCTGGAGCTGGGCAACAGCCGCTGCGACCGGATCGCCTTCGAGGGGGGCGTGGGACGGGTGACGCTGGACTTCGGCGGCGCGTGGACGTCCAGCTCGCATGTGTCGGTGAAGATGGCGCTCGGCGCCGTGGCGCTCCGGCTTCCGCGACAGATCGGCGTCCGGCTCACGCTCGACAAGTTCCTGGCGACCTTCGATCCCCAGGGGTTCGTGCGCCGCGGCAACGCCTATCTCTCACCGGGGTACGATCAGGCCGCGCGCCACCTCGACATCGACATCACCACGGCGGTCGGCGGGGTCACCATCGACTGGCTCGAGTGACCCTCCGCCCTATCGCCGCCGCGTCCCGCCGCTAGCTTCCACCGCATGTCACCGCTCGAGACCCTCGGCTTCGCTCTCGGGACGTCGTTCGCGTCCGGCCTCAATCTGTACGCGACGGTCGCGGCCGTCGGCCTGTTCGAGCGGCTCGGCATCGTGCACCTGCCGATGCAGCTGCAGGTGCTGGCCCACCCGGTGGTCCTCGGGCCGGCGATCGCGCTGTTCGTGATCGAGTTCGTGGCCGACAAGATCCCCTACGTGGACAGCGTGTGGGATGCGGTCCACACGTTCATCCGGCCGCCGGCCGCGGCCTTCCTGTCGTACAGCGCGTTCGCGGACGGCGTCCCGGAGCAATGGAAGATCGGCGCGGCGCTACTGGCCGGCAGCGTGGCGCTCACCTCGCACGGCGCCAAAGCCACGACCCGCGCGGCCGCGAACGTCAGCCCCGAGCCCGTGAGCAACTGGACGTTGAGCTTCGCGGAGGACTCGATCGCCGTGTTCCTCACGTGGCTCGCGGCGACGCATCCGCTGCTCACCGCCGGCGTAGTGGTGGCGCTGGTAATCCTGGCGGTGCTGCTGATCTGGCGGCTGTTTCGGTTCTTCCGACAGGTCCTGTCACGGTTCAGCCGGCGGCCCAGCCGCGCGGAGCCGGCGCCGACCACGCAGTAGCTCTCATCCCGAGCGGAGCGGAGGGATCTTCCCCAACGACCCGGACCGAAGCCACGGTCCGAGACCGATGAGCAAGATCCCTCGCTCCGCTCGGGATGACCGTTTCGCTCGGGACGACGCCTACCCCAGGCGCGCCCGAATTCTCCCGCCCACTCCCAGTCCCAACCGCCGCGCAGCCGAGCCGTCCCGCACCGCGATCTCCACCGCGCCCCCCGAGCCGACATACGCCAGCAGCCCGCCGGTCGGCACGTCGCCGAACGTGCGACGGAGCGGGCCGATCTCGAGGCCTTCGACCTCCAGCACGGCGTACGCGGGCACCAGCGCGGTGGTGAGGTTGGTCACGAGGGTGCCGAATCGATCGACGTACACGATCTCGCCGACGACCGACTTGCCCTCGTAATGGGGCTCGGTATGCGTCAGGCGAACGGGGATCGTGGTCAGCGGCTCGCCCAGCGAGCGAAGCTCGGCGCCGCCGGCCAGCGCTGCCGCAGCCGGCGCGAACAGGTCACGCCCATGGAACGTGGGGCTGGCGTCGGCGGGAACAGGCAGCACTACCGCCTCGACCTCGGCGTCGCGAATCACTTGCGTGAATAGGCCGTTGTCGGGACCCACGAACCAGTGGCTGTGGGCCCGAAGCGCCAGCGCGGCGCGTGCGGTGCCGACACCCGGATCCACCACGGCGAGGTGGACCGTCCCGTGCGGGAAGCGGGCCCAAGCCCGGCCCAGGAGGTACGCGCCGGCCCGGAGGTCGCCCGGCGGGACCGCGTGGGTCACGTCCACCAGTACCGCGCCCGGGCACCGGTCGAGCAGCACTCCCTTCATCTCCGCCACGTACGAGTCCGACGTACCGTAGTCCGTGAGCAGAGTGATGAGCGGCATGCCCAAAGCTAACGCCCTCAGGCGCGGGCCTTTTCCCACCCGCCCCGCTGCACAGTGCGGTCATCGCGTCATGGTGGACGGCGTACAGGGCGGGCGGAGAAACGCCGGGATCGGCCCGGGGCGTTGGCGGCCGCGCACTCACGCGCGCGTCCCCGAAAGCGAGTCCCAGTGCTCAGTTGCGCAGGATCGGAAGCGCCGCGCTCCGGCCGGCGGTCTTCCGCACCAGCTCGGCGGCGATGGCCCGCAGGCTCTGCGCGGCCGGGCTGTCCGGGCTGGCGATGATCACCGGCTGGCCGGCGTCCGCCTGCTCGGCCAGCCGAGGCTGGAGTGGCACGCTGCCGAGCAAGGGCGCGCCGATCTCGTCCGCCAGGCGCTGACCACCGCCGGAAGAGAACATCTCGAACCGCCGGCCGGTCTCGGGATCGGTAAAGGCGCTCATGTTCTCCACCACGCCGACCACCGGGACGCCGACCCGCTCGAACATCTTGGCCCCGCGGAGCGCGTCGCCGACGGCCATCTCCTGCGGGGTCGTCACGATCACGGCGCCCGAGACCTGGGTCGCCTGGACCAGTGACAGCTGGGCGTCGCCGGTGCCGGGCGGTAGATCCACGACCAGGTAGTCGAGCTCGCCCCAGTTCACATCGCGCAGGAACTGGGTCACGATCTTCATGATGATCGGCCCGCGCCAGATGGCGGGGGCGTCGCGCTCCACCAGGAAGCCGAGGGACATCAGCTTCACGCCGTACGCCTCGAGCGGCTGAATCTTGCCGCCGACCACCGGAGGCTTGTCGAACACGCCGAACATCCGCGGCACGTTGGGGCCGTAGATGTCGGCGTCCATCAACCCCACGCGCGCGCCGTCCTGGGCCAGCGCCACCGCCAGGTTCACCGCCACCGTGGACTTCCCCACTCCGCCCTTGCCCGACGAGACCGCGAGGATGCGGCCGAGATCCGGCTGCTCCACCGGCACCGGCGCGGGCGGGACAGCCGGGACCGACGGAGGCTGGTGCGTGACCCGCGCCGGACCGGCGGGGTTGGTCACGGAGATCCGGATCTCGTCGCGCCGAACCCCGTCGACCGCCTGGAGCGCCGCCCGGGCTTGGCGAACCAGGGTGGCCGGGTCCTCGGGGGCGAGGAGGAACGTGAAGCTGACGGCGCCCGCATCCGTGACCGTCAGGTCGCGAATCATGCCCGCGGAGAGGAGGTCGTTGTCGAGACGGGGGTTCTGGATGGCGGCGAGGGCGGCGACGACTCGCGCCTCGAGCGAGTCGGCCACTAGACCGCCTCCACGTGCTTGACTTCGGGGACCGACTCGCGGAGCCGGAGCTCGATGCCCTGCTTCAACGTGACGGTCGATGCGGCGCACCCGTGGCAGGTGCCGCCGAGCCGCACGAACAGGGTCCCATCGTGCTCATCGAAGTCCACGATCTCGACGTGGCCTCGGTGAGACGCGATGTAGGGACGCAGTGTGTCGAGGGTTTTCTCGATGCGATCGATGGTGTCCATGGTCTCCGGGCGGCAATTCCTACTTGTTCGTTCGGGAATATAGGCCCTGGTCGAAGTCGGTCAACCGGCACTCACCCGACGGAGGCTCCCGTTCTCCCTGAGAAAGGCCCGGGCGGCCGTCAGCACGATCGACTGCACCTCGGCCAGCGAGCCGGGGAGGGCGAGGCCCGCCGCCTTGGTATGCCCGCCGCCGCCGAATCGCTTCGAAAAGGCGGCCACATCCACGTCGCCCACCGACCGGAGCGAGACTTTGACCCGACCCTGGCTCACTTCCCGGAACAGGAGGGCCATGCGGACGCCCTCGATGGAGCGAGGAAACTCGACCACTCCCTCGAGGTCGTCGGACGACACGCCGAGCCGCTCGATGGCGCCGGGGGGCACCGTGACCCAGGCGAGCCCGAAGTCCGGCTCCACGACGAGGGTCTGCAGCGCCTCGGCGAACAGACGGGGGCGGCCCTCGGGGGCGCGGGCGTAGACCTCGAGATAAATCTGCTCCGGGTCCACCCCCACCTCGAGCAGCTCGGCGGCGACGCGCAAGGTGCGCGGGCGGGTGTTGCTGAACCGGAACCCGCCGGTGTCGGTCAGGATCGCGACGTACAGCCCTCGCGCCGCCTCCTGGGTCAGGGTCCATCCGTTGGCCACGGCCAGCTCGAAGATGAGCTCGCCGGTGGCGGCCGCGCCGGGATCCAGGTACCGGGGCCCGGGCGGGAGGACGCCCTCGCTCACGTGGTGGTCCACGCAGGCGACCGGCACGCCCCGGTCGCGTACCGTCCCTCCGAGCATGCCGAGTCGGCCGAGGTCGGAGATGTCCAGCACGATGATCGTGTCCGCGCGACGCAGCTCCCGGATGGCCTCGCGGGTGCAGTCCACGCCGGGCAGGTCCTCGAACAAGAACTCGAACCGTGGCGGGGTGGGCGTCGGGTTGGTGATGACCGCCTCGATGCCGCGGTCGCGCAGCAGATGCGCGAGGCCGGCCTCGCTGCCCAGTCCGTCGCCGTCGGGGTTCACGTGGGTCGTGAGGCAGACCCGGCGCCCCGGGAGGAGCGCCGCCGCCAGGGTCCGCGCCGCTGCGGCGCGATCGGGGGCGAGGGTGAAGGGCATAGAGGGAACATAACGGAACGGAGACGGAAGGACGGAAGGACGAAGAAGGCGAGAGGACGATAGGGCGCGGAGGTCGATCGGGCGATCGGGCGATCGGGCGATCGGGCGATCGGGCGGACGGTCAGTCGGCACCGCGATGGTTGTCAACACCTGACCCTCCTTCATCCCGAGCTAAGCGAGGGACCCACCTCACCGCGGTTCGATGGCGGTGAAATAGATCCCTCGCTTCGCTCGGGATGACGGGGTCGGGCCCGTGCCTTCTCCCAGCCCCCCCATCGCCTGTTTGTCCTATCGCTGTTCGCCCTATCGCCCTCCTCACCCTCCTCGCCCTATCGCCCGCTCGTCCTACCGTCCTACCGTCCTCCCGTCCTACCGTCCTAGCTGCACCTTCGAGTGCCGCCGCCCATACAGGAAGTAGATCGCGAGACCGATCGCCATCCAGATCACGAGCCGCGCCCAGGTGTCGACCGGCAGGCCGGACATCAGGTAGAAGCAGGCCAGGATGCCGGCGGCGGGGACGAAGGGCACCAGCGGCGTGCGGAAGGGCCGCGGCCGGTCGGGGTCGGTGTAGCGCAGCACGAGCACGCCGGCGCAGACGATCGCGAAGGCGAGCAGCGTGCCGATAGACACCAGCTCGCCGAGCAGCCCGATCGGCAGCAACCCCGCAAAGATCATGGCCGCGATGCCGGTGACCAGGCTGGCGAGATACGGGGTCCGGAACTTCGGGTGCACCTTGCTGAACACCGGCGGCAGCAGGCCGTCCTTCGACATCGAGTAGAAGATGCGCGGCTGGCCCAGCAGCATTACCAGGATGACCGAGCTCAGGCCGGCGATGGCGCCGATCTTGACGATCGGCCGGAGCCAGGCGAGCCCCGGTCCGGCGGCATTGATGCCCACCGCGATCGGGTCGGGCACGTTGAGCGCCGTGTACTTCACGATGCCCGTGAGCACGAGCGCCACCGCGATGTACAGCACCGTGCAGATGGCGAGCGAGCCGAGGATGCCGATCGGCATGTCGCGTTGCGGGTTCTTGGTCTCCTGCGCCGCCGTTGAGACGGCGTCGAACCCGATATAGGCGAAGAAGATCACGCCCGCCCCGCGGAGGATTCCGTCCCACCCGTACTTGCCAGGTCCAGCCGCGGGCGGCACGAACGGCTCCCAGTTCTCGCGATTGATGTAGGCCATCCCGAACCCGATGAACAGGAACACCACGGTCAGCTTGATGATGACGATCAGGTTGTTGAAGCTGGCCGACTCGGAGATGCCGATGATGAGGAGGATCGTGATCAGCGCGACGATGATCATCGCTGGCACGTTGAGCACGGCGCCCGTGCTCGACCATCCCTCGGTGAAGAGCCGCCAGACGTTGATCCCGGCATCGGGCGGCGCCGTATGGGTATACGGGGCCGAGGTGTACTGGGGCGGGATGACAATGCCGACGTCCTTGAGGAAGGAGACCACGTATCCCGACCAGCCCACCGCCACGGTCGAGGCGGCGAAGAGATACTCGAGGATCAGGTCCCAGCCGATGATCCAGGCCACGAACTCGCCCAGCGTGGCGTAGCCGTAGGTGTACGCCGATCCCGCGATCGGGATCATCGCCGCAAACTCGGCGTAGCAGAGGCCGGCCAGCGCACAGGCGGTGCCCGCGAGGATGAACGAGTACACGATGGCCGGCCCGGCGTAGTTGGCCGCCGCCTGGCCGGTGAGGACGAAGATGCCGGCGCCGATGATCGCCCCGATGCCCAGCGCTACCAGGTTCACCGGGCCCAGGGCCCGTTTGAGACTCTGGTCCGACCCGACCTCGGTCTGGAGCGCGGTGATATCCTTGCGGGCGAAGAGGCTCATGGGCGGCTCCGTTCCTGTTGCAGGACGCTGTGCTTGCGGCCGTAGCCGAAGTAGATCACGAATCCGATCACCAGCCACACGAACAGCCGGATCCAGGTGTCGCCCGGCAATGTGGCCATCAGACCGAGGCAGGCCAGGATACCGAGGATCGGGACCAGGGGCACGAGCGGCGTGCGGAACGGCCGCTCGAGATCGGGCCGCTTGTTCCGCAGGATCCACACGCCGGCGCACACCAGCACGAAGGCGAGCAGCGTGCCGATGTTGACCAGCTCACCCAGAATCTGGATGGGGAAGGTGCCGGTGATCACCGCGACGATGACGCCGACGTAGATCGTGGAAAGGTAGGGCGTGCGGAAGCGGGGGTGCACCTTGCCCGCCCACGGGCCGATCAGCCCGTCGCGGGACATCGAGTAGAACACGCGGCTCTGGCCCAGCAGCATGACCAGCACGACCGAGCCGAGACCGAGCACGGCGCCGATGGTGATGAGCGGGCGGAGCCAGCTCAGCTGCTGCACCTGCTCGACCGCGAACGCCACCGGATGCGGCACGTTGAGCCGGTCGTATTTGACGAGGCCGGTAAGGGTGAGCGACACCAGGATGTACAGGATGGTGCAGATGAGGAGCGAGCCGAGGATGCCGATCGGCATGTCGCGCTGGGGGTTCCGCGCCTCCTGGGCGGCGGTGCTCACGGCGTCGAAGCCGATATACGCGAAGAAGATCAGGCCGGCCCCGCGGAACACGCCGCTCCAGCCGAACTCGCCGAAGGTGCCGGTGTTGGGTGGGATGAACGGCTTCCAGTTGTCCGGATTGACGTAGCGGGCGCCGAAGATGACGAAGATCACCACCACGGCGATCTTGAGGATGACGATCAGATTGTTGACCTTCGCCGACTCTTCGATGCCGACCACCAGGATGTAGCTCGCGAGGGCGACGATCGCCATGGCCGGCAAGTTGAAGAGGGTGCCGGTCGAGTTCCAGCCGGAGTGGAGGCACGACGCCACGGCGTTGGTCACGTCGGCGGCGCTGCAGAACCGGAGCGGCGCGGAGGTGATCGCCGCCGGAAGGTGCAGGCCGAAGTAATCGAGCAGGCTGACGAGGTAACCTGACCAGCCGACCCCGACGGTCGCGGCGCCCATCGCGTACTCGAGCACCAGGTCCCAGCCGATGATCCAGGCGACGAACTCGCCCATGGTGGCGTAGGAGTAGGTGTAGGCGCTGCCGGCCACGGGAACGGCGCTGGCCATCTCCGCGTAGCACAGCCCGGCCAGGCCGCAGGCCACCGCGGCGACGACGAACGACAGCGGCACGGCCGGTCCGGCGTGGAGGGCGGCGGCCAGCCCGGTCAGCACGAAGATGCCCGCGCCGATGATCGCGCCGATGCCCAGCATCGTCAGGTTCAGCGCGCTGAGGCTGCGCTTGAGCGACCGCTCGCCGGTCGCGTCCGCCTCGGCGCGCAGCGCCGCGACGGACTTCGTCGCCCACAAGTTCATAGACTGGTCCTCGAAGGATGGAAGAGCGCCGCACCGGACGGGCGGCGCCGACTGCGACCTGCGATGTCATCCCGAGCGAGGCGAGGGACCTTCCTCGCAACGCTCGAGCCATTCCGGAGAAGGTCCCTCGCTTCGCTCGGGAT
>JBOHSB010000446.1:0-3684 GCA_050733015.1 Gemmatimonadales bacterium | reverse complement strand
GCCCCGACGGCGGCCCGCGCGCCACCGCCGGTGCCGAGCACCAGCCACGCGCCCGGCGGCGCCTCCAGGTCGTCCAGCGCGGCGAGCACGCCGGCGACGTCCGTGTTACCGCCCACGCACGCGCCGTCCTCGGCCCAGAACGTATTGCATGCGCCGAGACGATCCGCCGCCGGCTCGCAACGGTCGACCGCCCGCGCCGCAGCCTCCTTGTGCGGCACGGTCACGTTGCCTCCTCCGCCCGCGCGGCTCAGCGCCCGGAGCAGCCCGGGCAGGTCGTCAGGAGTACAGCGCAGGGGAACGTAAACCGCCTTGAGGCCCAAGACCCGGAAGGCGGCGTTCTGCATGGCCGGCGAAAGGGAGTGCGCGACGGGATCGCCCAGGATGGCGAAGACGCGCGTGGAGCCGTCGATCACCGCACCGTGCCGGCGACCTTGCTGACGACGGCGGAGATGAGCTCCTGCAGCTCGGTGAACGTGGTGCGATAGCTCGCGAGATCCGAGCCGTAGGGATCGCTGACCTCGGACCGACCCTCGTCCCGGCCCGCGTAGGCCCCCAGCAGCTGCGCCTTGTCGTCGCCGCCCAGCTCCCCGACGCGCGCCAGATGGTGGCCCGACATCACGAGGATGAGATCGTTGCCACGGACCAGCTCGCGCGTGAGCAGGCGGGCGCGGTGGCGGCTCAGGTCCAGTCCGTTCTCCAGACCGACCAGATAGGCGCCCTCGGAGACCGGCGCCCCATCCCACGCACCGGTGCCGGCGGATGCCACCGCCACCTGATCCAGGCCGCGCGCGGCGAGCGCGTCACGCAGGAGCGCCTCGGCCATGGGGCTCCGACACGTGTTGCCGGTGCAGACGAACAGAACGTGGGTGGTCATGGCAGAAACATAGTCACGGCGCCAGCCGCCCGGCGGCTCGCCGAAGCTCCGCGCGCGGGATGGCGCCTTCGCGTACCATGCGCGGTACCGAATCGGTACAGTCCACCAGCGTCGAGGGCGGCACGTTGCCCAGCACGCCGCCGTCCAGCACCAGCAGCAGACCCGCGTCCACCTCCACCTGGAACAGCTCGGCCAGCTTGTCGGGCCCGGGCGCGGGCGGACCGCCGGGACGGTTGGCCGAAGTCGAGGTCAGCGGCTGACCGCTCTGCGCCACCAGGCGCTCGATGCCGCGATGCGACGTGTGCCGCACCGCGATGCCGCCTTCGCGGCCCCGGAGCGCATCGGGCAGCTTCCCTTCTCCGCCCTTGAGCACCAGGGTGAGCGGCCCGGGCCAGAACGCGTCCGACAGCGCGCGCGCCGAGGCCGTGAACACCAGGCCCCACGCCTCGGCCATCGCCCGGCCCGAGACCAGGAGCAGAAACGGCTTCCCGACTTGCCGGCCCTTGAGATGCGCCAGCGCTTCGAGCGCCGGTACGCTGGCGTTGGAGCCGAGGCCGTAGACGGTCTCGGTGGGGTATCCCAGGAGGCGACCTTCCGACAGGTGCGCCGCCACGCGTGGGATCGCGGCCTCGATCTGCTCGGGCGTCTGGAACGGGACAATCATTCGCCGCGCCGCGCGAGCAGCTCCGCGAGGACGAGGTCCTCCGGAGTCGTGACCTTGAGGTTGCGGGATGAGTCGGGCACCAGGCGCACGGGGATGCCGAGGCGCTCGACCAGCCCCGCGTCGTCGGTGGCGGCGGATCGGTCGCGGCCGGCGGCGCTGTGTGCGCGCTCGAGCACCGCCCGGGGAAAACCCTGTGGCGTCTGGGCTCGCCACAGGCCGTCCCGGGCGACCGTGCGCGCCACCCGGGACGGGTCATCGGGCGCCGCTTCCTTCAAGGTGTCGCTCACGCGGATGGCGGCGACGGCTCCCTCTCCCGCCCGCGCATGGGCGATCACCGCGTCGATCACGGTCCGCTCCACGAACGGGCGGGCCGCATCGTGCACCACGACGATGGTGCACTCGGCGCCGAGCGCCGCCAGGCCCGCGGCCACCGAGTCCGCGCGCGCGGCCCCGCCGGCAACGATCGTGAGTCCCGAGCCGAGCGACCGGAGAAAGTCCGGTGGCGTCGCGGCAGCGTGCGGGGGCAGCACCAGCACGACCTCGGCGACGTCGGGGTGGGACGCGAACGGCCGCAGCGCGCGCAGGACCATCGGGACGCCGGCAATCGGCTGGAACTGCTTCGGCGTCTCGCCGCCGACCCGGGTGCCGCGTCCCGCCGCCACGAGGACGACGCCGACGTCACGCGGCAAGCGCCCGCACCAGCTGCTCGACGTGGTCGAGCCCCACCATCGTCACGCCGGCCACCTGCGCGCCGCTCCGGGACGAGCCGAACACGCGCCGGAATCCCAGCCGGGCGGCCTCCGCGATGCGGCGCTCGATCGCGCCGCTGGGACGGATCTCGCCGCCCAGGCCGATCTCGCCGAGGAACAGCACGTCGCGGGGCGCGGGCCGGTTGTACAGGCTCGAGATCAGCGCCGCCGCCACGGCGAGGTCCGCGCTCGGCTCGCTCAGGCGCACTCCGGCCGTGACCTGCACGAACACGTCCAGGTCGGCGAACGAGGTCTGGGCCCGCCGCTCGAGCACCGCCAGGAGCACCGCGAGCCGCTTGGGGTCGAGCCCCGTGGCCACCCGCTGCGGGGTGCCGTAGCCCGACTTGGCGGCCAGCGCCTGGACCTCGACCAGCACCGGTCGGGTGCCTTCCATCAGCGCGGTGACGGCACTGCCGCTGATGCCGTCGGCCCGCGCCGCCAGGAACACCGCCGACGGATTGGGCACAGCGACCAGCCCGTGCTCGGTCATCGAGAAGACGCCGAGCTCGTCCACGGATCCGAATCGGTTCTTGGTGGTGCGGAGTAGCCGGTAGTCGAGCGTGGCCTCGCCCTCGAAGTAGAGCACCGTGTCCACGATGTGCTCGAGCGTCTTGGGCCCGGCGATGCCCCCGCCTTTGGTGACGTGCCCGACCACCACGACCGCCGTCCCGCTCTCCTTGGCAAAGCGCATGAGCTGCCCGGAGCACTCGCGGACCTGGCCCACATTGCCCGGCGCGCTCTCGAGCGCGTCGGTGTAGACGGTCTGGATGGAGTCGATGACCACGATCTCCGCGCGCACCTGGGCCGCCGCGCCGAGGATGGCCTCGAGCCGGGTCTCGCCCAGGACGTGGACGGCGCCGGCGTCCTCATCCACCAGCCGCTCGGCCCGGAGCCGGATCTGGTCGGGCGATTCCTCACCGCTGGCGTAGAGCACCGTGCGGCCCGCGGTCTCGAGCCGCGCGGCCGCCTGCAGCAGCAGAGTGGACTTGCCGATGCCGGGCTCGCCGCCGATGAGGACCATCGAGCCCGGTACCAGGCCGCCGCCGAGCACGAAGTCGAACTCGTTGAGCCCGGTGCGCCAGCGGTCGAGCGGGTGGGTAGCCACGTCGCGGAGTCGCGCCGGCGAAGGCCCGGCCGCCGCCGCTGCCGGCCCTCGCCGGGCAGCGCCCCGGGCCGGCGCGCGCACCACCACGGGCTCCTCGGCGACGGCGTTCCAGGCGTTGCAGGCCTCGCAGCGTCCCACCCACTTGGGATGCTCGTGGCCGCATTCGGTGCAGCGGTAGACCGATTTGGGTTTGGGCATCTCAGGCGAGAGGGCGAGAGGGCGAAAGGACGATACGGCAGAAAGGGGTGGCGATCGTCGGGGCGGCCGTCATCCCGAGCGCAGCGAGGGACCT
>JBOHSB010000445.1:0-3227 GCA_050733015.1 Gemmatimonadales bacterium | reverse complement strand
GCGGTGCTGTCCTTGGCCGCCGTCTTGTCGGGCGGCTTGCCCGGCGTCTTGTCGCCCGCCTTCTCGGCCGTCTTGCCGGCGGCGGCGGCCTTCTTGGCCGAGTCGCCGCCCAGGAGCTGCTCCACGGCGGACGGCTTGCCGGTGCTGGTGTCGCCCTTGATGCCGAGGCCGCGGAGGGTGCGGTCCATGGCGGGCAGGGCCTTGTCCAGGGCGTTGGTCTTGTCGGTGATGCGGAACTCGAGGAACGCGCTCCGCTGCACGATGGCCTTGGCGCGGTCGGGCTCCTTGATCCCGGCGAGCTCGACGACGATACGCTCGTCGCCCGCCTTCTGCACCAGGGGCTCGTTGACGCCGAACTCGTCGATGCGCTTCCGCAGCACGGTCAGCGCCAGATCGAGGTCCCGTTTGGGGTCAGCCGACACCTGCTTGGACTGATCCAGCTCGAGCGCCAGGTGCATCCCGCCCTGCAGATCGAGCCCCAGCTTGAGCGGGACCTTCGTCAGGGTGGTGTCGCGCATGACCCCGTTGGCGCCGCGCTCCCGCAGGGTCGTGCTCCGGGGGAACAGGAAATAGATCGAGCCGATGACGAGCAGCGCGATCACGATCACGCGGGAGCGAATGGAGGCAAACATCGTCAGATCAGGGTCTCGGGCTGGGGTTTCCGGCTGGACGCCGGACCGGCCGCGGCGAACACCTCCCGCGCCCGGGTGCGATCACGGTCCAACTGCTGCTTGAGCGCCTCCACCGAGGGGAACTGCTCGACGTCGCGCAGGCGCTCGACCCACTCGATCCGCACCCACTCGCCGTAGAGATTCGCATCGAAGTCGAACAGATGCGCCTCCAGGCTCCGGCGGCCGTCCTGAAACGTGGGCTTGGGTCCCTGATTCATCATTCCCTCGGCCCGCCCGCCGCGCCACTCCACCCGGACGGCGTAGACCCCGTCGGGCGGCAGCAGCTTCTGGGGCGGGATGTCCGCCAGGTTGATCGTGGGCACGCCGATCAGGCGGCCGCGGCGCTCGCCCTCGACTACCCGGCCACTCACCTGGTAGGGGCGCCCCAGCATCCGGGCGGCGGTAGCGAGGTCGCCGCCGGCGACCGCGCGGCGGATGCGCGAGCTGGAGACGTGCTGCTCGCCGACATCCACCACCTCCACCACGTCCACGTCGAACCCGCGAAGCGCGCCCAGGCGCCGCAGCGTCTCGACGTCGCCGCTCCGCCCGCGGCCGAAGCCGTGGTCGTGCCCGATCACGAGCTCGCGCATCTGGCACCGGTCGAGCAGCACCTGGTCGACGAACTCCTCGGGGCCGAGCGACGCCAGCCGCCGGTCGAATCGCACCAGGAGCACGTAGTCGAGCGGCAGCTGCGCCAGCATCTCGCGCCGCTCGGGGTCGGTCGTGAGCAGCGGGGGCGCCGCCTGCGGGTTGACCACCTCGAGCGGGTGCGGCTCGAAGGTCACCAGCACGCTCACCCGTCCGGCGGCTTCGGCGCGGCGCGCGATCTCCCGCAGCACCGCCTGATGGCCCAGGTGCACCCCGTCGAACGAGCCGACCGTCACGGTGCTCCCGCGCGGGAGCGGCGGAATCCCGCTGCTCACGGCGTTCCCAGCACCACGGCCGGCCGAAGCCAGCCGTCGCCGCCCTCAGCCACCGCGACCACCTCTCCCGCGTGCAGCAGCGCAACGTGGCCTTCGGGACCATCGGCCGCCGGCACCGGCCGGCCGTGACTTACCGCTACCCGTGCGGTCTCGTCCAGCTCGACCGTCGGCAGGTGCCGCAGCACCTGGCGGACCGGGAGCAGGGCGTCGGGCGTGAGCCGCTCGAGCGGCACGGCATCGGCCACGCGCAATCCGCCGATCGCCTCGCGGCGGAGCGCCGTCAGGTGCGCCCCCACACCGAGGCGCTGGCCCAGGTCCCGCGCGATGCCCCGCACGTAGGTGCCGGGACTGACGGTCACGCGGAACGTCGCGTCGGGCGCCTCGAACCGGACCAGCTCGGCCTCGTACACCGTGACGGCGACGTCCGCCGGATCCACCGCCCGGCCCCGCCGAGCGAGCCGGTAACTCCGCTCGCCGTCCACGTGCTTGGCCGAGTAGCGCGGCGGCCGCTGGGTCTGCGGGCCGATGAACGCCGCGAGTGCGGCCCCGACGGCCACGGCGTCGAGATGTCCCACCTCGGCGGGCGCGCGCAGCACCGCGCCGGTGAGATCGTCTGTCTCCGTGGTGACGCCCAGCCGGGCCGTGGCCAGGTACTGCTTGGGCTGCGCCCCGACGAACCGGGCCAGCCGGGTCGCCCGGCCGACCAGCGCCACGAGGAGACCGGTGGCGAACGGGTCCAGGGTCCCGGTATGGCCCACGGCGCGAGTCGCGAGCACCCGCCGGACCCGCTGGACCACGTCGTGCGAGGTCAGTCCGGCCGGCTTGTCCACCAGCACCGCGCCGATCAGCTGGGCTCCTCGCGCTTGAGGCCCGCGAGCAGCTGGTTGATGCGGGCGGCGTGGACCAGGCCCAGGTCGAGCTCGAAGTGGAGCTCGGGAACCGTGCGGGTCGCGAGCGCGCGGGCGGCGCGCGACCGGAGAAAGCCCGCCGCGCTCTGCAACCCCTCGAGCGCCCGCTCGCGGTCGGCATCCTCGCCCGGCACGCTCACCATGACCCGCGCGTGGGACAGGTCGGACGTTACCAGCACACCGGTGACTGTCACGAAGCCGACCCGCGGGTCGCGCACCTCGCGCGCGAGCCCCTCGGCGATGACCTGACGCAGCGTCTCGGCCACCTGCTCGGGCCGCCGTCGAGACGACTTCATCGCCACACCGTCATGGTATCCACGATGCGCACTCCGTCGGCGGTCTCGACGGCGCGGTCGGCGGCCCGCAGGGTCTCCTCGACCACGGGGCGCGCCGTGCCCACCGCCGCGCAGGCGATCTCCGCCCGCTGCCACAGATCCTGGTGGCCGGTCTCCGCCACCGACACGTTGAGCCGCTGCCGGAGCGCCGCGGTGAGCGGCTTGAGCGTGCCTCGCTTCTCCTTCAGCGAATGGCACCCCGGCAGGTGCAGGTCCCACACCTGGATGCCGATCACCACGGCCGTGCGACGAAGGTCGGCGGACGGAGGTCGGACGTCGTCCGGATCAGGCCCTCGACCCCGCGGCCCCTTCGCCAGCCGGCTGCAGGGTCCGCTTGACCTCGTCCAACCGGAACGACTCGATCCGGTCGCCGACCTTGAGGTCGTTGAA
>JBOHSB010000444.1:0-11037 GCA_050733015.1 Gemmatimonadales bacterium | reverse complement strand
TCGCTCGGGATGAATATCTACCGGTCGCCGAATTTTGTCTCGTAGGCCGTCATCGCCTGCGAAATGGCCACCCGTGCCGCCGCAGCGCCCTCGAAGCCCCGAGTCACCACCCGGGTTCCCTCGAGATCCTTGTACACCTGGAAGAAGTGCTCGATCTCCTTGAGATAGTGCGGGGAGATGTCGCCGAGGTCATTGAGGCCGTCGGAGTATGGGTCGCCCACGGGCACGCCCAACACCTTCTCGTCGGCCGCCCCTCGATCGACCAGGTGGAACAGGCCGATGGGGCGCACGTTGACCAGGCACCCGGTGAAGACAGGAATGGTCATGAGGACCAGGACGTCCAATGGATCGCCGTCATCGCCGAAGGTGCGGGGAAGGAAGCCATAATCGCCCGGGTAGTGCACGGCGCTGTACAGCACCCGGTCGAGGCGAAAGACGCCGAGCTCCTTGTCGAGCTCGTACTTGTTGCGCTCGTTGGTGGGGATCTCGATGACCGCGGTGACTTCGGCCGGCGGATTGGGGCCGGTCGGGATATCATGCCACGGATGGAAGCTGCGCTGCTGGGCGTTGGGCACGGCGGGTTCCGGTTCAGGCTGCGCGCGACGACGTTGGCTCGGCGCGACGCGCCGAGTCGGGCAATATAGGGACCTGCCCGCCAGCTTGCGATCAAGGTCTGAGGGGGCGAAGATACCGCAGGCCCGAGTGGCGGAATGGCAGACGCAGTGGACTCAAAATCCACCGGGGGCAACCCCGTGCGAGTTCGACTCTCGCCTCGGGCACTGGCAGTGGTCGTGCAGCTTGCAGGCAAGAACGAGCGGCCGTCACCAGACGGCCGCTCGTCATTTTGAACCGCCACTACCACCAGGCGGCCCATCCCTAGCCGGGCTTCGTCCCTTCAAGGCACATCGCTCCGCGTCGTTCTGCTTCATATTATCCAGAAATCGAGCATGGGCCTCGCGGCTGACCGCCGGATTCTGGTCCTGGTAGATGGCGATGATCTTCTGCAAATCGGGTGTCGTCATCCGCAGCACACCTCGCGGGCCGCGTCGGCATGCCGACCGCGATAGATGCTGTCGCGGCGCTCACGATGGTATCCGGCCTCGCCGCCGCGGTGCGCCGAAGGCGGCCTAGGTTGTCCCAGAATTGTCCGAGATTGAACCAAGCTAGGCGCAGAACGCGCGCGGGACGTCAGTCGATCCGGTTCAATTTTCTTCGAGCTCACGTCATCGATCGCTCACCTCGGCACCAGGCGACCTAGGTACACTGCGCCTGAAGTCGGGTGGGCTGCGGGTCACCGGATCAGCGGCGACGCTCCGCATCACTCGCCGCCACTTGCCAGCGCCACCTCGAGTGGGGGCCCTGCCATCCCGCGGTCGGCCGCTCGATCCAGAGGCGCCGGGCCTGTGATGGGAGAACCGGGAGGGGTAGCTTCCGGACTATGCGAGACGACGCGAGCAACCCAGAGGCTCTGACCTATGGTGAGGTGCGAGCGGCCCTAAGCCGGCGCGCAGCCTTCGAGAGCCATCAGGAAGGGGTGGGGAAGGCTCCTTCCTACGTCCTCAACGTGCGCCCCCGCAGCAAGAGCTACGAGGCGTTCACCCTCACAGGCCGTGATCTCACGGGGTTGCTCCGGGAAGCACTAACCCGCCTCGCTCACGCTTAGCCCGGAACGGCCGAGCATCCAGCGGCCCTGCCATCGGGATTCGCTCCGATCTTAAGGCCGGCCCGAAGCCTAGCCGCTCTGCCTACCCGTGACCCAAGCGGCTGCTTGTTTCCAGTCTACCGCGATCTCGATGCGCCGCGCCCGCCCACTCGGGCGGAGCCGTGAAGTGTGCCACACGCCGATACTTGACGGCCGACTTGACGCCGGCTTCGCGCCTCCCCCCTAGTTTGACGGAGCGCTCTGCCCCACGGAGGATCGGCCGCGGTTGACGGCAGGTCTTGAACTCCGGCGGGCGCGGGGCGCTCGTCCCCTGTCTCCCGCCAACCGGAGGTATTTCATGCACACTCCCTGGGCCGCTCGGCTCATACCCGGCGCCGCCATTGTCGGCACGTCCATGCTCGTCCTGTCCTCCTGCACTGACGACACCGTCGGACCTTCCCGGCCTGCCGTCACGCCTCCTGAGAACGTGATCATCGCCGCGGCCTCCAACACCTGGGCCACCAAGAAGGCCATGCCCACCGCCCGGTTTCAGCTGGTGGCGGGCACCGTCAACAACATCGTCTACGCGATCGGCGGGACCAACGGGACCCTCACCCCGTTCACCACGGTCCAGGCCTACAACCCCGCCACCAACAGTTGGACGACCAAGGCATCATTGCCGGCGGGGAGGCGTGGCCTGAATGGCGCCGCCACGATCGGGACTCGTCTCTACGTCGCCGGCGGGTTCAATGGCGCCGCCGCCTTGACCAGGACGCTGTACGTGTACGACGCGCCCACCAACAGCTGGACCAAGAAGGCGGACATGCCGTCCGCGGGCGGCTGTGGGGCCGAGGGCGTGATCAACAATTTCCTCTACGTCTATGTGGGGTGCACCAGCGTGCCCTTCGGCGACAAGCTGTTTCGCTACAATCCTTCCACCAACACCTGGACCACGGTCGCCGCGCCCCCGCATCAGCACGCCGGCGGGGCGGCCGGCGTCAGCATGGGCAAACTGTATTTGGCCGGTGGGATCGATGACGGGGCCACCGTCAATGCCACGCTCGATGTGTACACGCCCGCGACCAACAGCTGGAAGACGCTCGCCTCGATGCCCTCGCTACGGGCCGGGATGGCGGGGCGCGTCGTCGGCGGCAAGCTCTACGCGGTGGGCGGATCGGACAATGCTGGGAACACGGTGGGCGCCGTCGAAGCTTACGATGTGGCCGGCAATACCTGGAGCGCCAAGGCCCCGATGCCGACCCCTCGCCACGATTTCGGCCTCGCGGTCGCCAACGGGCTGCTGTTCGCGGTGGGCGGTGCCGCGGATGACGGCATGGGCAACCAGGTGTTTCTGAAGACCAACCAGGCGTTCACGCCCTGACAGCAGGGCAGCGGGCGATCCCGGTACGAACACGAGCACTGGGGCCGGCGGGCCCTTGAGGGCTCATCGCGATCGAACCAGCCGCGGCTTCCTGGCGCTGATGATCTCCGTGTTCATCCCGCCCCAATGCAATGTGCCGTTGAACCGCCCGTGCTCCATCTTGAGGCAGCGATCCATGACGACGTCGAGGCCGGCGGCCGCGGCAATCTCCGCGGCCGCGAAGTTCACGATGCGCAACTGCAGCCACAGTGCACGGGCGCCGATCGCCACGGCCTGACGGGCGAAGTCGGGGGCCTCGGCCGAGGGCCGGAACACGTCCACGATGTCCACTGGATCGGGAATGCTGGCCAGGTCCGGATAGATCGTCTCACCGAGGACCCGCCCGCCACGCGGGTTGACCGGCACGATCCGATACCCCTCGTGCTGCAGGTAGCTCGCGACGAAGGAGCTCGCCTTCTGGGGGTCGGCCGACATGCCCACGATCGCGACCGTCCGCGCGCCCGCGATCAACCGGCGGATGACCGCGGGATCCTGAAACCGCCGGCGCTCGGCCTCGGTGAGCGTCGTGTTCAGGCGAAGGTCGCATGCAGGGCCTGATCCAGGTCCCACAGCAGATCCTCCAGGGTTTCGAGCCCCACGCTCAGCCTGATCAGCTCGGGGGCGACGCCGCCACGGACCAGCTCCTCCTCGCTCAGCTGCTGGTGGGTCGTCGAGGCGGGGTGGATGACCAGACTCCGTGCATCGCCCACGTTGGCGAGGTGAGAGAACAGCTGCAGCGCATCGATGAACCGGCGGCCCGCGGCCCGGGCGTCGGCCTCGCTGGTGCGGATCCCGAAGGAGAAGACGGCGCCCGGCCGCCCGCCCAGATACTTGCGCGCGAGGTCGTGCTGCGGGTGGTCCGCGAGTCCAGCGTAGGCCACCCACGCCACGCGCGGGTGCTGTTGCAGGAACCGGGCGACGCCCATCGCGTTCTCGGCGTGACGCTCCATCCGAAGCGAGAGGGTCTCGAGCCCCTGCAGCAGCAGAAACGCGTTCGTCGGCGAGAGACAGGCACCGGTGTCGCGCACCGTCTCTGCGCGCACCTTCATCAGGTAGCCGTAGTGCCCGAAGGTGTCGAAGAAGCGGAGCCCGTGGTAGGAAGGCGACGGATCCGCGATGGTGGGGAACCGGCTGTAGTCGAACCGCCCCGACTCCAGGACCGCGCCGCCGATGCTGTTGCCGTGGCCGCCGATGAACTTGGTGGCCGAGTGCAGCACGATCGTCGCGCCCCAGTCGATCGGCCGGCAGAGATAGGGCGTCGCGAACGTGTTGTCCACGATGAGGGGGATCCCGCGCTGCGCCGCCAGCTGCGCCAGCGGCTCGAGGTCGAGCACGCTGCCGCGCGGGTTGCCGACCGTCTCGCCGTACAGCGCCCGGGTGCGAGGGCCGATGGCCTGCTCCCAGTGCTCGAGCCGGGTGGGGTCCACGAAGCACACGTTCAGGGACAGCTTGCGGAACGTGTGGGTGAACTGGGTCACCGTGCCGCCATAGAGATGCGACGAGGAGACGATCTCGTCCCCCGGCGAGAGCAGCGTCATGAGGGCCACGAACTGCGCCGCCATCCCGCTCGCCACCGCCACGGCGCCGGTGGCGTTCTCCAGCGACGCGAGCCGCTCCTCGAGCACGGCCGTCGTCGGATTGCCGATGCGGGTGTAGATGTTGCCGTACTGCTTGAGCTCGAAGAGCTGGGCGGCCGTGTCCGCGTCGTCGAACACGTACGACGTGGTCTGATAGATGGGGACGGCCCGCGCGCCGACCACCGCGTCCGGCACGTGGCCGGCGTGGAGCATGCGGGTCTCGAACCCGAATTGCCGCCGCGGCGCGTCGGGCATGGGCTAGCGGGAGAGGAGGCCGGCGTCGAGGACGAACTGCGACCCGGTGACGTAGCGGGCCTCGTCCGAGGCGAGGTAGCACACGGCCGATGCCACGTCCTCGGGCTCGACCCACGGCACCGGCAGCAGGTTCCCCGCGGAGCGCTCGGCGATTGCTGCCGGGGTCAGGCCCTCGAGCGACGCCAGGCCATCGTTCATCGGCGTGTTGACCCCGGTGGGATGGATCGAGTTGACCCGGATGCCGTGGGGGGCGAGCTCGATCGCCCAGGACTTGGTCAGCCCGGTCAGGCCCCATTTCGATGCCGCGTAGTGGCTGAGCCGGCCCATGCCCCGCAGCCCCGCGACGCTGGAATTGTTCAGGATGACACCGGATCCTTGCGAGATCATCACGGGGATCACCCGGCGGGCCACGAGCCAGCTTCCCTTGAGATTGATGTCGAGCATCGCGTCCCACGCCTCCTCGGTCAGCTCGTGGGCCAGCCCGTAGGCGCAGATGCCGGCGTTGTTGAACAGGATGTCGATGCGCCCGAACCGCCGGACCGTCTCGGCGACGGCCGCGGTGACGGCGGCATCGTCGCGCACGTCGGCCGCGAACGTCAGGCAGTCGGCGCTGAGGGCCCGACACGCCTCGGCCAGCGAGGCCAGATCGTCGCTCGACCCGAGGGCGTAGCCGGGGTAGGCGAGCGGCCGCGCCACGTCGAGTGCCGCGATCCGGGCGCCCTCGCGAGCCAGCGCCAGCGCCGAGGCCCGCCCCTGGCCGTGCGCGGCGCCGGTGATGAAGGCGACCTTGCCGGCGAACCGCGGCATCAGTGGGCCCCGGCCGGGTCGGCGGCCTTGACGCGGACCCGGAACGCCTCCAGGTACTGGTCGAGGTCCACCCGCAAGGCATTGTTGAACACGTTGGTCGCCAGCATGATCGCGCCGAAGGCGGTGAGCGCGACGATCTGCTCGGGAGTGAAGTGCGCGGCGAGGTCGGTGTACATCTGGTCGGTCACCGCGTGCGCGTCGCGACCCATCTGACGGCCGTACTCCACCACGGCGCGCTCCTGATCGTTGAGCTTGAGCGCGTCGGGGTTCTCGCCGGACTGGATCAGCAGGCGCCGGAAGAAGGTCGAGCAGATGAGGCAGTCGGTCTCGGTCGAGACGGCGTGGGCGAACAGGTGGGTGAGCCGCTCGCCGAGAAAGGGTTGCACCGTGTCGCGCAGGGGATACCAGGTCATCAGGGCGTCGAACGCGGGCAGCGAGCGGAGCAGGGTGCGCTTCATGTTGGTGATGCGACCGACGTGCTCCTTGTGGTGATCGTGCGCCGCCCGGGCCTGGGGCGACGCGTCGGCATAGTCGAGTGGTGGGATGCGGGCCATGGGCTATCCGGGACGGTCGGTGACAGGCTGCGGTCGCCCGCGCCGAGGCGCGGGCATCGGCTGCACCCTTACACTACTCACGAATGGCGTGGATCAGAAGGCGGGAAGGTTGGGACGGTTCCGACCGGCGAGCCGGCCGGCGGCGGCGCCGTGTGGCGCCGGGGGGCCGCTAGCCGGTCGGTCCTTCGGTGATGGCCCGCCGCAGCGCCTCGCGGGAACGCACCCCGACCTTCGCCAGCACGTTCTCGGTATGGTGCCGGGAAGTGTGCGGGCTGACACCCAGCATGCGGGCGATCTCGGCGTTGGTGAGCCGGTGCATGATGAGAGAGGCGACCTGGAGCTCCCGGACCGTGAGGCCGTAGCGGGTGCGGATGCTGTCCGGCGCCGGCACTTGGAACGCGACCCGGTCCACCGAGACCAGCACGGCAGTCCCATGGCCGAGGGCATTTCGGCCGACGAGGTTGCCGCGCAGGCGATAGGCCGCCTGACTGGTGGCCACCTCGCGCCGGGTCCCGTCTTCCGACGGCTGCGCGTCAGGCGGAGTGGACTTGCCGTTGGTGACCCGGGCGAGCACCGCGCGGGCGACGCCGCGGACGTGCTCCAGCAATGCCTCGCGCTCGCGCTCCTGTCCCAGCATGCGCCGCATCACGGGGTTCTGGCTCAGCTCTCGGCCGTCCATGCCGAACAGAACCAGCGCCTGCCCGGTCACATCGATCAACGAGGACAGCTGCGGCACAGGATCGGTGGCGCTGAGATCGACGGCGAACCCCGCGCGGACCGGCTCGAGCAGGACCTCCACCAGGTCCCGGCGCCGGTCGAGGCTGGACGGCGACTCCCGCACGGTCTTGTGCAGCAGCAGGCAGACCTCGCCCCGGAGGTTCGGGAAATGGAGCGTCAGGCCCACCGTATCATGCAGCCGATTGGGGAAGGCGAAGCCGCGGTAGTATTCGCTCTGCTCCAGCTCGCCCGGCCGCCAGAGCTCGGTCAGGCTCCACGCCTCGAGGTCACGCCCCGCGGAGCGGGACCGATCCAAGTGGGCGAATCGCGTGATGTAGGCCGAGAGCACCTCCCGGCTGACCCCATCCGCGTACCCGGTCGGTTCCAGCCCGATTCGGACGACAAGGATGGCCTTGTCGGAGCCGGTTAGAATGCGCAGGCTCTGCAGGATGGACTCGCGCCACTGGTCGGCGCGCACCCCACTTCGCTGACCGAGGAGCTCTCGAAATGCGGTTCGTATGTGGACCAGCTGCGAACGAGGCAAGGCCAGCCCCGAGACAGCCGTCTCCGTGGTGCGAAGCGCCGAACGCGCAGCTCGAGCCATTTTGCTTCTTGAGTTGGGGTGCATACTACCGCGATGACGGGTTGAGGAGCCACGGCAAGTAGAGCAAGCCAAGGGCCAAGGTGCTCACTCGGATGACCAGTCGCAAGTGGCCAGTCACAAAGCAGTTGTACGACGCCGTTCAGGGCCGGATGACGACACGCCACACACGGCTGTCGTATCGTCCCCACAAATCGGCCCGCTCACGCTCCCACCGAAGGTTGGTCGGGCGACGCAGCCCGCGCCGCTGGTCGCCGTCTGGCCGCCGCGCCGAAGCCGGCCCAGGCTTGACACGAGCGGTCGTCGCCCTGAGCTTGCAACGGCGCGGGCTTTCGACCGTGAGACGTCGCCATCCCCAGGCTGCGTTCCTCGCGCTCTGCTGGACTGCCCTCTTCTTGGCCTCCGCAGCATTCCGCAACCGTCTCCCGTCCCGTTCGACATCTCTCTGCGGCTCGGTTGATCACGCCAAAGCACACGGGCGCGAGCCGGCCCAGACGACCGCCACCACACCGGCCCAGCGCCAGGAGGCTCACGTGTTCGCGAGGTTCTGTCGTCCCATTCTCGTGGCCGGTCTCATCCTCGGGTGCCGCGACATGGCCAGCGCGCCAGGCCGTTCCGATAACCTCGGCGACACCGCCCCGGCGGCCGCCCGGCAGGTGACCGTCTCGGTGAAGCCGGCGAGTGCCACCATCGACGCAGGCCGGACGGTGCAGTTGTCCGCCACCGCCAAGCCCAGCCGGTTCAGATCATTCACCTGGAGCAGTTCGGCGCCGACCGTCGCCCGGGTCTCAACCGGCGGCCTGGTGACCGGCCTCGCAGCCGGTTCGGCGACGATCACCGCCGCGGCCGGTGGAGGGAAGGGGACGGCGGCCATCACTGTCCGGGCGACGGCCGTTCCCGTCGCCTCGGTCACGGTGACGCCAAATCCAGCCTCGGTACAGGTCGGTTCCCAGCTGCAGCTCACGGCGACGCCGAAGGACGCCAACGGGACGCCGCTGACTGGCCGGGCGATCAGCTGGAGCACCAGCGCGGCGACGATCGCTACGGTGAACACCTCGGGGCTGGTCAGTGGGGTCGCGGCCGGCCCCGCAACGATCACGGCTACGAGCGAGGGTCAGAGCGGCAGCAGCGCGGTGACCGTGACGTCGGCGGCGCCGCCGCCCCCCGGCGCGGTGCTCCTGGCGGCGGGCGACATCGCCTCCTGCTCCTCGAGCGGCGACGAGGCGACCGCCAAACTGCTGGACGCCCTCACCGGAACCGTGGCCACCCTGGGCGACAACGCGTACGACAGCGGGACGCCGAGCGAGTTTGCCAACTGCTACGACCCGACGTGGGGCCGGCACAAGAGCCGGACCCGGCCGTCGCCGGGCAATCACGACTACACCACCGCCGGCGCGACGGGCTACTACGGCTACTTTGGAACCAGCGCCGGGCCGAGCGGCCAAGGGTATTACAGCTATGACCTGGGCGACTGGCACATCGTGTCGCTCAACAGCAACGTCGGCATGGCTGCCGGGTCGGCGCAGGAAAAGTGGTTACGGGCGGATCTCGCAGCCAGCACGAAGCGATGCACCCTGGCCTACTGGCACCACCCGCGCTTCAGCTCGGGCACCAAGCACGGCAACTTCACGGCGGCACAGCCCATTTGGCAGGCGCTATACGACTTGAATGCGGACGTGGTCCTGTCCGGACACGAGCACAACTACGAGCGGTTCGGACCGCAGACAGCCGCGGGCGTGGCGGATGCCGCCAGGGGGATTCGGGAATTCGTGGTGGGTACCGGTGGGGAGAGTCACTACAACGACCTGGGAACCGCCAAGCCGAACAGTCAGCTCTTCAACGGTACCACCTGGGGCGTGCTCAAGCTCACGCTCGGCACGGGGTCGTACAGCTGGCAGTTCGTGCCCATTGCCGGACAGAGCTTCACCGACAGCGGCAGCGGCTCCTGCCACTGAGCTGGCCTCCACCTGCTACTGACCGGCGGAGGGCCGGTCGTACGCGCTATCGGTCAACGCCTGGAGGAAACTGACCAGGTCCCGCTTCTCCTGCCGGGTCAGCCGGAGCGGCTCGGCGGACAGGGTCTGATTCGGGAGGTGCATGCCGATCCCGTTGCCGCCGCCGCGGTCGTAGAAATCGACGACCTCGTCGAGCGTCCGGAACACCCCGTTGTGCATGTATGGAGCGGTCCGGCCCACGTTTCGGACGGTTGGTGTCTTGAACGCATGCCGATGGAGCGGGGCCCGCGAAGCGGCGATCACGCCCGGGTCAGGATCCACCCGGGCACGCCCATGGCGGCTGGATGGTACGCCGATCACCTCCGGCTCGTCCTCGAGGTAGTTCGGCGGGAGGGCACCGTTGAAGAGCGGGGCGAAATGGCAAGTGGCGCACGCCGCCTTGCCCATGAACAGGTTGAACCCGCGGCGCTCCGAGGCGGTAACGGCGCCGGTATCCCCGGCGAGGGCGCGGTCGAACCGGGCGTGGGAACCCTGCAGGGAACGCACGTAGGCCGCCACAGCAATGGCCAGCATTTGTCCCGTAATACCCTGTCCGGGCGGCTTCCGGAAGACCGCCGCAAACCGACCGGCCAGCGCGGAGTCGGCACTGAGCCTCCGCGCAGCGGAATCATGGGGCAGGGCCATCTCGCGGGGATTGGCCATCACCGCCTCGAACTGAAACTCGAGGAACATGACCCGCTGGTCCGCGAACTGGTGGCGCTCGAGTCCAGCGTTCAGCAAGGTCGGCGTGTTGCGGACTCGGCCGTGCCCCGGGTCGACCAACGCAAGCGGGCGCCCATCCGTAAACGCGAGCGCGGGCTGATGGCAGGTCGCGCAGGAGCGCCGGCCGCGGGCTGACAGCGCCGGACTGAAAAACAGCTCGCGCCCCAGGTCGATCAGCGCCGGGGTCGGCGGCGGCGCGAAGTCGGGCGCGAACCAGCGCGCATCGATGGCGCCGGCGGCGTAAATGTTCGTTGCCCCGTGTGCCCACATCGTCGGCTCGGTGGGCTCGGGCAGCTGCAGCGAGGTCCGCAGGGTCGCGAGCGCGCTAGCGAGCGGCCGGTAGTACCGGGCCAGATACTCGAACCGATCGAATCGGTCGAAATCGGGCGCGCGATCCAGCGCGTCGATGGCCTGGTCCAACGCTTCCGCGAGCGCGGTCCAAGCCTGGGGATCTCGCCGCCGGGCCTCGGATTCATAGACGGCGACGGCCCGACGAACACCGCGCAGGGCGTCGGCCGACTCCGGTATGGCCTCGCGAGACTCCGTCGCGTCGAAGCCGGCCAGGCCGAGGGTGGCGACGCGAGCCACCTCGGTACGGGCCGCGTAGAACGCGGTGCCCGCCGTCATGGCGACAAACGTCGAATCATCCCGGACATGCTGGATCGTGCGGCGCATATCGGCGGCCTGGCGCTGGACGAGCGGGGCGAACCTCCGGGTTGGCCGCGGGTAGATGGCCTGCTCGATGAC
>JBOHSB010000443.1:0-9828 GCA_050733015.1 Gemmatimonadales bacterium | reverse complement strand
GAGTAGCGGTGGCCCTGTCCCACCGCGTTCTCGTCGAGCAACACTTCCTCGGGCACCGAGAGGCTGCCACGCTTGCGGCAGAAGATGGGATACTGCCGCCCCTTCACCGTCCGCGAGTAGTAGTAGTACCCGTCCGACAGCTCAGGCACCGAGAGATCGGTCTCCTTGATGTGACCGACCATCTCGCGGAACAGCCGCTGCTCGAGCGGTCGGCTGCGTCGCGTCATCGCGTCGGCGTACGCGTTCTCGGCGCGGAGGTAGCCCAGGACCTCCGGCTTCTCGCGCTGGTTGTCCCGCAGCCAGGCGTAGGGATCCGGCCACTCGAGGCCGGCGACGGTGTCCACGTGCGCGATCCTCGCCGCCACGGGCGGGCTGGGAGGCGAGTGGACCGGCGCGCTGGTCTGGGCGGTCGCCGCTGCTGGCAGGAGCAGCCGACCAGCGAGCAGAACGAGGACGAGCGCCGGTGCCGGCTGAGGCATGGGATGATTCCGCATGGGGGACGGTCCGCCGGGAGCGCCCCACGATAGGGCGCGGCTTCGACCGGCGCAACGCCGCGCCCGGTCACGGTCCCACCGAAGTCGGTGGCGGACGAGTCCCTCCCAGCCCATACTTGAATCAGGACCCGATCACGGAGCTTCGCTCATGTGCCGTAACATCCGCCCGCTGTACCACTTCGAGCCGCCGGTCACGGACGACGAGGTGCGCGCCGCCTCGCTCCAGTTTGTCCGCAAGGTCAGCGGATTCACCAAGCCATCCGCCGCCAATCAGGCGGCGTTCGATCAGGCCGTGTCCGAGGTGTCGGAGGTGGTCCAGCGCCTGCTGGGGTCGCTGGTCACCTCGACGGCACCCAAGAACCGCGAGGCGGAAGCCGCAAAGGCTCGGGCCAGGGTGGCCCGGCGGTACGGGTGAGAGCTTGGGCTGGACCCCTGCACGCCCTCCGCCAGCGGAACCCCTGCTCGAATACCCCTCGCACGACCCTCGGATCCCAGTCGTGACGGCGGTCACACCTGCTGCCCCGCGCCGCACATAGGATTGACCCTCCACGAGGAGGTTCCTATGCGCACAGATCTCGCGCGATACGCGCGTCTAACCCTTATGGGCGCCGCCTGGCTCGGCGTCCTCGCAACCGGCGCCTGCAAGGGCCGCACGAATACGGCGGACACGGGACAAGTTGGCACTCCCCCGCCCGCCGATACCTCTTCCAGCGGCATGGCCGCCCCGGCTGACACCGCGGGCGCCGCGGCCGCCAATGCCCCGCTCACCGACGCCAACATCGTGGCCCTGCTGGACGAGGCCAACCAGGGCGACAGCGCCGCGGGCGCGTTCGCGCTCAAGAAGGCGTCCGATCCGGGCGTGAAGGCGTTCGCCAAGATGATGATGGGCGAGCACCACGCCCTGCGGGTTCAGGGCCTGGCGCTGGCCAAGAAGCTCAAGGTCACCCCGGAGCCGCCGGCGAACGACCCGGTCAAGACGGCGGGATCGTCGGAGATGTCCGCGCTCCAGTCGGCGGGCAGCGGAGCGGCCTTCGACCGCGCGTACATCGATCAGGAAGTGGCGATCCACAAGGCGGTGCTCGACCTGGCTCAGAAGGGCCATGACGAGACCCAGAACGCCGAGCTCAAGGCGCTGATCGAGAAGGCCAAGCCGGTGATCCAGAAACATCTGGACCGGGCGGAAGCGCTGCAGAAGACGCTGGAAAAGACGACCACCTAGCGGCGTGTACGTCGCCCGCTCCTCCCGTGAGCGGGGCCGAGTTTCGGAGCGGCGCGGCCGGGCTACAGCTCGACCGCGCCCTCCAGACATTGTTTCCCTCGAATCCGATCTGCTTCTTCTCCAGGTACCCCCGGAGGGCCTCGAACCGGCGCGTCCGGAAGAAGTCCTTCACGTAGCCGTCGTGCACCGGCAGCACGCGCCCGGGCGCGAGCCGTTCGGCAAACGCGGCCGCGTCGAGTCGGTCATCCATGGTGCCGTGACCGGCAGGGCGAGCGCCTGCACTCCGCGGATCAGATCGGGATCGGCGTGGTCCGGATGCCAGTGGGTACCACGATGACCGAGACGCCGGCGAACGCATCGGGGCTCGCGGAGGGATCCAGAAACGAGGTGCCTTCCATCACCCAGCGCGATCGCCCTTGGGCCTGCCCCTGGAGTGCGACACGCAATCAGAGCCGGGGACGGCGGATCGCGTCCCCGGCTCTCTTTCTGGGTGGCGTCTGGCGCCTCTCAGTGTCGGCGGAATCCAAAGCGGCCCGGCACGACCACCACCCTCGCCCCGAAGGCGGGGCGGCCCCACCACGGATCGAACCCCCACCAGCCCCCGTTCCACGCGTAGGGGTACGGGTAGGCGTACAGGGCGCGGGCGAGCCGCGGCGAGAAGACCACGTACGTCGCCGCGTCGTACTCGTAATGGCCGTCCGGGAGCATCGAATCCACCAGGCCCAGTAGCCTGGTTTCCGGATCGTCGGCCGAGGTCGAGAGCCCGCCCTGGTCACCCAGGGACTCGGCGTTCCAGTGGGCGTTCCGCTCGAACCGGGTGAGGTCGAACGGCGTCCTCGACCAGGCTGCGACCACCACTCCCTGGCCCGCGGTATCCTCGACCACGAACGCCTCGCGGCCGCCCCGTCCCTTTGCCTCGTACTTCTTGCCGCCATGGATCTGCTGATCGTCGTCGGGGTCCACCGGCGACAGCACCCGCACGTCGCCCCTGGCGTCGGACCTGAGCACCACGACATAGCCGTCCCGCGCGGACTGGACGTAGACCCGGGCCTTGTCGCCGTACACGTACTTGCCGTCGTCGTTGAACGACACGCGGACCGGCGGATCGGGGGACATGGCAACCACCGCCGGATCCGCGGGTAATGCGAGCAGCAGCAATGGGATCAACATGTGACGCTCCTTCACGTCTTGGCCTTCATCTCTCGAATGCGCGACGGGTCCCGCCTGTCGCGCCCCTCGACGCCGCTCCGTGGCGGGCAGCGCCGGCTTCCTGTACTATGCTGACACCACCCCTGCGACCTTTGCCGTCGAGTCAGCATGCCAGCCGTGCCCAGCGCCAATGGCAAACTCCCCAGCACGGCCTCCTACGCGTTCGAGGTCGTGGCGCTCGCGGCGATCTATTACGCGGCCGCGCGGCTGGGCCTGCGGTACGCCTCGATCGGCCAGAGCATCTCGCTGGTCTGGCCCCCCACGGGCCTTGCCCTCGCCGCCCTGATCGTGCTCGGCCGGCGGGCGTGGCCCGGAATCGCGGCCGGCGCCTTCCTCGCCAACGCCGGCACGCCGGTGCCGCTCGTGACGGCCGCCGCCATCGCGGCGGGCAACACGCTCGAGGCCGTCATCGCCGCTGCGCTGCTGACCCGGAGCGCGGGGACCCGCCCCCGCCTCGACGCGATGACGACCGTCCGCACCCTGGTGCTCTCCGCCGCGCCGGCCGGTGCCTTCGTGAGCGCGATCGTCGGCGTGACGGCCCTGGTGGCCGGGGGAGCGCTCCCCAGGACGTCGTTCGCCCCGGCCACCGCCGTCTGGTGGACCGGGGATGTGCTGGGCGCCCTCATCGTCGCCCCGCTGCCGCTCGCGTGGCTCACCGCGCCGGCATCCCCTCACAGCGTCCGCGGCACCCTCGAGGTCGCGCTGCTCTGCCTGGGCACCGTGCTGGCCGCCGAGCTCGGCCTGGGCCACTTCCTCCCGGTGCCCGCGCTGCTTAGGCGGCTCGACTACCTCTACCTCCTCTTCCCGTTCGCCGTCTGGGCCGCCCTCAGGTTCGGGAGCCGCGGCGCGTCGCTCATGACGTTCGTCATCGCCGTGGTCGCGGTGTGGCGGACGGTCACGGGCGGCGGGCCGTTCAATACCGACAGCGGCGGCGGAACGCTGTTCGCGGTGGGGTGCTACCTCGCCATCGTCGCCGTGACCGGCTTGCTGCTCGCGGCGGCGGTGACCCACGAGCGGGAGACGGCCACCGAGGCGTTGCGGCGCCGCGACGAGCAGCTCAGCGTGGCGCTCGATGCGGCGCAGATGGGCGTGTGGTTCTGGTCAACCACCGACAACCGGCTCACGTGGGATGACACCCTCCGCCGGATGTACGGACTCGCCGCCGACGACCATGTGGCCGGCTACGAGGAGTTCATCTCGCGGGTGCATCCCGACGACCGCGAGTTGGTGGAGACCTCGGTCCGGCGCGCGCTCTCCGTGGGCGGACGGCTGGACTACGAGTTCCGCATCGTGCTGCCTGACGGACGGGTGCGCTGGATCGCCGACCTCGGCAGCGTCGTGCCCGGACCGGACGGCAAGCCGGCCGGCATGACCGGCACCTGCCAGGACGTGACCGACCGGCGCACCGCGGAGGAGCAGCTCCGGCTGGCGCACAAGATGGAGTCGGTGGGTCGCCTCGCGGGCGGCGTCGCGCACGAGGCGAACAACCAGATGAGTGTGGTCATGAGCGCGGCGGACTTCATCCTCGCGCGGACCGACCTCCCGCCCGCGGTGCGAGCCGACGCCGAGTACATTCGCCGCGCCGCCGAGCGGACCGCCGCGGTGACGGCGCAGCTGCTGGCGTTCAGCCGGCGGCAGGTGCTCCGGCCCCAGGTGCTGGGCCTCAACGGCATACTGGAGCGGTTCCGGCCGGTGCTGCAGCGGACCCTGGGCGAGGACTGTCCCGTCACTCTCCTGCTCGATCCCGGCCTGGGTCCGGTGCGCGCCGATCCGGGCCAGCTGGAGCAGGTGCTGCTCAACCTCGCCATCAACGCCCGCGACGCGATGCCGCGCGGGGGCCGGCTCTCGGTCGAGACCGCCTCGGTCGAGCTGACCGAGCGGTCGGCGATGGCGACCCACGGGGTCCGCGCGCGGCCGGGACGGTACGTCCAGCTCGCGGTGAGCGACACCGGCCACGGCATGGACAAGGCGACGCTGGGCCACGTCTTCGAGCCGTTCTTCACTACCAAGGGCGTGGGCCAGGGGACCGGGCTCGGGCTCGCGACCGTCTACGGCATCGTGAAGCAGTCGGACGGGTACGTGTGGGCCTACAGCGAGCCCGGCCAGGGCACGACGATCAAGCTCTACCTGCCGGTGACCGAGGCCACACCAGAGGCCGCCGCCAAGGAAACCGCACCCGCCGTCGCAGCGAGGGGCGAGCTGGTGCTCGTGGTCGAGGACGAGGCGCAGGTGCGGACGATCGCGGCTCGGGCCCTGACCGAGGCCGGCTATCGCGTGCTCGAGGCGGAGAGCGGCGCTCGCGCGCTGGAGATCGTCCGCCGGAACGGCGACCGGCCAGCCCTGGTGCTCGTCGACGTGGTCATGCCAGGCATCAGCGGGTCGGACCTGGCGCTCGAGCTGGCCCAGGTAGCGCCCGGCGTGCCGGTCCTGTTCACCTCGGGATACACCGACGGCGAGATCCTGCGGCGCGGGCTGCTCGAGCCGGGGGCGGCCTTCCTGGCGAAGCCGTTTTCGCCGGAAGGGCTGGTACAGGCAGTGCGGGCAAGGATAGGAACGGCGAACTGAGCGGCACCGGGGGCGTTGTGTGCACGACGCCACCGTTCCATTCGTTCCCCACGACTGCAGCCGCTTCGCGGTCGGGCAAACTGGCCGTGCGTGGGGTGCCGGCTCTGGCGTCCCCAAATCGTCAGGCTGTATCGGTACACGTTTCGTTTCGGAGTATCCATGCGAACCCTCGTCCTTGTCTCCTTTACCCTTGCGGCGACCGTGGCCGCCGCTGGCTGCCGCCCATCGTCGAACGAGACGGAGCAGGCGGCCTTCCAGGTGCCCCAACGGGACCTCACCCTACAGCAGGCCGATGGCCCCCAGGTCGAGGTCGCGTCGCCGGTGGAGCTTGCGCGTATGGCCCCGAACGAGCACCGGAGTGCGGCGCGCCAGCGGGCGGTGCGCCGGGCGACCCGGGCGCCACAGCGTGCCTCTGGCCCTCGCGATACGGGGGCTCGAACGGCCGCGATGGACACGCCCGTGCAGGCCTCGGCTCCGGCCGCTCTCGCGCCCCTGCCTGTCAGCCAGGCGGCCTACGAGCCGCCGGACCCGTACGCGCTCGCGCCGGGCCAGACAGTCACGGTGCTCCCAGCCAGCAGCGGCGGCTCCGCGAGCGAGCCCGGTCTGACCGACCATGGTCCGCCCGACGCACGGCACGGCGACTCGGGCGGCACCACCATCCGTGGCGGCGGGCACGGCGGCAGCTGCGGCGGCCGCGGGCATCCGGGCAGCGGTGGGTCTCCGGGACTGCGCGGCTTGAGGTAGGTGTAGCGGCAGCGATGTAGCGACGCCCACGACGCGAGGCAGTCATCCGAGGGCATGCGATGGTCGCATGCCCTCTCTTGCTTACGAGCACTCGCTTCCGCGAGCGGCAGCGCGACATCGGGGCAACCCCGGTTGACAGTCGCGGGACAAATTCGTACTCATGGAGTGTACATCGCATGAGGGGAGGAGCATCCGGCGCTCGCCCAGTCCCGGGTACCCGACGAAGCGACGTCACCCCATGAACCGATTCAGCCGCACCCTCACCGCATTTTCCAAAGTGCTCTGAAGTCCCGGCGGCGCTCGGCGCCGCCGACTCCAACGGCGCGGCACGACCGCCGCCAGCCATTCGGCGCCGGGGACAATGAGGCTGGTCGTCCCCGGCAGTGTATGCGGGTTCCGTACATCTGATCGTGGGATCCCTCTCCGACTGGAGAGAGGGGGTCCCGAGCGAAGCGAGGGACCTTGTCCGCCGTGCGGTTTCGCGGGCAAGGTCCCTCGCTCGGTTTCAAAACGATCATGGCCTTCGCCAGAAGGTGGGGGCTCGGGTGCCCGTGCTGCGGGTGGTCTGCTCTCTCGTCGCCATCGGTTCCTCAACTCAGGGGTCGGCTACGTCACGTGCCTCGATCCTGGGTATAGGGGAATTCGAGCGCTCCAAGTCAAGGCCCCCGACACTTCCGTCTTTCGCCGCATGCCGGCACTCTTCAGATTGAGAGACCGGCGACCGCGCCCTTCAGGAGAGCACCATGCATTCCCAGGAAGTCACCGTCCCCACCGTCCCCGGGCGCAAGCCGCGGGAGGACGAAATCGATGCCCACGGCGTGACCCACCAGGGCAAGGCTCGCAAGGACAACCAGGACCACTTCCTGCTGTGCTCGCTGCGAAAGCAATTGGTCGTCCGGCTGTCCAGCATCCCCGAGGCCGAGGGGCTGATGAGCGAGAGCGAGCGGCTGGCGTCGCTCGCGATGGTGGCGGACGGCGTGGGCGGCGCCGCTCGGGGTGAGACCGCCAGCCGCCTGGCGCTCCAGGCGGTCACGCGCTACGTCACCCGCGCCATGCGCTGCTACTACGGGTCGGTGGCCGAGGACGAGGCGGACCTGAGCCACGCCCTCGAGGAGGGCGCCCGCCAGTGCCACGCCGAGCTGCTGCGCCACGGCGAGCAGGACTTCGACGTGCGCGGCATGGCCACCACGCTCACCCTCTATCTCGGCGTCTGGCCCCGCGGCTACCTGCTCCAGGCGGGCGACAGCCGGTGCTACCTGCTCCGGGACGGCGAGCTCACCCAGATCACCCGCGATCAGACGATGGCCCAGGAGATGGTTGACCTCGGCGTCATGAAGGCGGAGGACGCGGCCGGCACCCGGCTGGCGCACACGCTCACCAGCTCAATCGGCGGCCGCGAGAGCCACCCCAAGGTCACCCGGTTCGACATGGACTGGGGACACGTGCTGCTGCTCTGCAGCGACGGCCTCACCCGGCACGTGTCCGACGCCAGGATCAGGGACGTGTTGCGCTCGATGACCTCGGCCCGTCAGGCCTGCGAGACGCTGCTGCAGGAGGCCCTGGACGGCGGCGGCAGCGACAACGTGACGGTGGTGATCGGGCGGGCGGTGAAGAAGGACGGACGGACGGAAGGACGGAAGGACCGAACGACCTGATCGCGGTGTGGACGAGCCTGGGCCGGCTCCGTCGTTGGTCGTTCCGTCCGTCCGTCCGTCCTTCCGTCCTTCCGTCAGTACACGTACGGTATCAGCGCCGCCGTCTCCCGCTGGTACTCGGCGTATTCCGCGAACGTCTCTCGCATCCGCCCCTCCTCCTGGCGGCTCTTGATCGCGAACGAGAGGACCATCCCCGCCAGGCCCACCAGGGCGCGCCACTCGCCGATCGCCAGCGCCATGCCCAGCATGCCGGTCAGGATGCCGGTGTAGATCGGATGGCGAATGTAGCGGTACGGACCAGTGCGGACCAGCGCGTGATCTTCCTTCACCACCACGTGCGCGCTCCAGTTGCGCCCGAGGTGGCGCCGGGCCCAGACCGAGAAGCCCAGCCCCATCGCCAGCATGAGCGTGCCGAGCGCAGGGAAGAGCAGCCCGGCGGGCAGGAATCGGGTGGTGAGGGCCCTCGGCATCCACCGGGGAGCCGCGAAGCAGAGGACCCCGACGATGAGCGGAGCGCGGTGCTTGAGCTGTGAGCTCAGGGGCTCCGGCCGGGTGGTTCGCTTCACGTCGCGGGCACTGTACCACCAGTAGATGAGCCACGCGAGCCAGAGAGACGGGATGACGGTCGCGATGATCAGGTCGTAGCGCATGAGGTGAAATATAGGGCCGGTTCTGAGATCCTTCCCTCGCCCCACCTAGATTTCCCGCGTGCGTATCGCCAATCCCCTGCTGACCGCGCTGCTCGCGATCCTGCCGCCGCCCACGCCGGGCCGAACGCCGGCGGCCGGCCCCGCCGACTCGCTTCTGGCGCCCGGCATCTCCCACGCCCTCGCCCGCCACCGGGCCGCGACCATCCGTGCGGTGCGCTACGGCCTCACGCTGGACGTGACCTCGCTCGACAGCGCGACCGGGCGAGTGACGATCCAGTTCCAGCGCTCGGGCACGGGCGACGCGATCCTCGACTTCCGCGGTCGCCGGCTCGGCGCGGCCTCCGCGAACGGGACCGCCCTCCCGCCGAGCGCGAGCCGCGACGGACACATCCTCGTCCCCGCCCGCCTGCTTCACGGCGGCGGGAACACGCTTCGGCTCGCGTTCGTCGCGGACATCGCCCCGACAGGGGCGAGCATCATCAGGAATCACGACCCCACCGACGGGAGCGACTACCTCTACACCCTGCTGGTCCCGGCCGACGCCAGCCAACTGTTTCCCTGCTTCGACCAGCCGGACCTCAAGGCCCGGGTCCGCCTCACCCTGACCGCGCCCGCCGCGTGGTCCGTGGTCTCGAACGGGCCCATCGCCTCGGCTCGGCCGGCCGGCGCCGCCACGACGACCGCGTTCGCCGAGACCCGGCCGATCAGCACCTACCTGATCGCCTTCGCGGCCGGGCCATGGCGGAGCGCGTCGCTTACCAGCGGCGGACGCACGCTCACCGCCTACGTGCGCCGCTCGCGCGCGGCGGAGGCCGACCTCGACAGCCTCCTCGCGCTCAACGCCCGGGCCCTCGACTGGATGGAGCGCTACTTCGGACGGCCCTATCCGTTCGAGAAGTTCGATTTCGTCCTGGCGCCGGCGTTCCCGTTCGGAGGCATGGAGCACCCGGGCGCCGTCTTCTATGGCGAGGACGGGTTCATCTTCCGCGAGCGGCCCACCCTGCCGCGGCGGCTCGCGCGGCAATCGACCGTCCTGCACGAGGTCGCCCATCAGTGGTTCGGCGACCTGGTCACCATGCGGTGGTTCGACGACCTCTGGCTCAAGGAGGGGTTCGCCACCTTCATGGCCGCGAAGGCACTGGCCGACCTCGAGCCCGACGCGGAGGCGTGGAAGACGTTCTACCTCGGCAACAAGCCGCCGGCCTACGCGGTGGACCGGACCGCGGGGACCCGGCCCTTGTGGCAGGCACTCGGGAACCTCGACCAGGCCAAGAGCAACTACGGCGCGATCG
>JBOHSB010000442.1:0-9613 GCA_050733015.1 Gemmatimonadales bacterium | reverse complement strand
GTCCGCTCGACATGTACTACAAGGGCGGCAACATGCTCCACACCATCCGGCAGGTCGTAGGGAACGACAGCACCTGGCGCGCGGTGCTTCGGGGCGTGAACGCCGCCTTCGCCCATCAGATCGTGACCGGCAAGCAGATCCAGGACTACTTCAGCGCCCACGCCGGCGTCGACCTGAGCCGGGTGTTCGCGCAGTACCTCACTACCACGCGGGTGCCGACGCTCGAGTACCGGCTGGACGGCTCGACCCTGACCTACCGCTGGGCGGACGTCGTGCCGGGATTCGCCATGCCGATCCGGGTGACGGTCGGGCCCGATCAATCGGTGAAGCTGACGCCGACCGAGCAGTGGCAGACCACCACGCTCGCGCTGGCGCGGCCCGACGCGTTCCGGGTGGACGAGAACTACTACGTGCTCACGCGGTGGGTGGATGGACCGAGCGGCCCGTCGCGTGCGACCGGGTCGCACTGAGCCAGCGGGCAACGAGTCGCCTGAAGCCGTCATGATCACTCCCACCGACCTGTCGCGCCTGCAGCCGCTCATCTCCGCCGAGAGGGTGGACGGCTGGCTGCTGTTCGACTTCCGTGGGCGCAACCCGATCGCCGCCGCGGTGCTCGGGCCGGAGATCGTCGGCTCGCGCAGGGTCTACGTCCTGATTCCGCCCGCGGGCCCGCCGATCGCCCTGGTGCACGCGGTGGACGCCGAGCTGTGGCGCGCCTGGCCGGCCGAATGGCCCAAGCGCGTGTGGGTGACCCGTGAGGAGCTCGCGACCGAGCTCGGTGGCCTGGTACGCAACAAGCGGCTGGCGGTCGACTGGTCGCCCCGTGGAGCGATCCCCTATCTCGACGGCGTGCCGCTCGGCGTGGCCGAGCTGCTGCGCGAGCTGGGCGCCACCCTGGTGCCGTCGGCGGAGCTGGTGACGCGATACTGCTCGGTCTGGTCGCCGGCCGACGTCGCCTCGCACTGCCGGGCCGCCGAGGCGATCGCCGCGATCGCCCGCGAGGCGCTGGCGCTCGCGGGCAGCCGGGTCTCCACCTCGGACCCGATCACCGAGCACGCGCTCGCGACGTGGGTGCGCGAGCGCTTCGACCGCGCCGGCCTGGTGACCGAGAGCGGTCCGAGCGTGAGCTGGGGGCCCAACGCCGCGCGGGCCCACTACGACCCCACCGCCGAGGAGAGCGCGCCCATCGTGCCGGGCGCAATGCTGCTGCTCGACCTGTGGGCCACCGAGCCGGGCGGGATCTATGCCGACCAGACCTGGATGGCCGCGATCGGCGCCCCCTCCGACCGCGACGCGCGGCTGTGGAGCGTGGTGCGCACGGCGCGGGACGCGGCGCTCGAGCTCATCGGCTCGCGGGTGCGGAGCGGCGCGCCGGTGCGCGGCGCCGAGGCCGACGCCGCGGCCCGGCGGGTACTCGGGTTGGCCGGCCTGGCCGACCGGACCGTCTCGCGCACCGGCCATTCGATCGACCGCTACGGCCTCCACGGCTTCGGGCCGCCGATCGACGACACCGAGACCTTCGATGACCGCCAGCTGATTCCGGGCGTGGGGTTCTCGGTCGAGCCGGGCGTGTATCTCCCCGGCGAGGCCGGCGTGCGCAGCGAGGTCAACGTCGTGATCGGCGACCGGGAGATCGTCGTAACGCCGAAGGATTACCAGGCCGACCTGCTCGTCGTCTGACCGTCGGCGTCGGGGGTCGCGAACCCTCGCCCCCGACGCCCGCTGACCGTATCCTATCCTCGTGGCCGCCAAGTCCCGCAACGCGCCGCGCCCTCGCCGCGCCCTGTCGCCCGACGCGCGTACCCGGATCCTCTGGGGCGGCGGCTCCGCCGCGCTCACCGTGGTGCTGGTGCTCCTGTGGTCCAACCTCTCGTCGCCCACGGCGCCGGTGGCCCCGACCATTCCGCACACCTACGCGGCCGGCGACTCGCAGTTCGTCCGGGTCATGAGCAGCCTGCTCGGCCCGCCGATGGTAGGCGGCAACCGGGTCCGCACCCTGCTCAACGGCGATCAGAGCTTTCCCGCCATGCTGGCCGCCATCCGGTCCGCCCGGCGCAGCATCGATTTCGAGAGCTACATCTACTGGTCCGGCCGGGTGGGCCAGGAGTTCGCCGACGCGCTGTCGGAGCGGGCCCGCGCCCGCGTGCCGACGCACGTGCTGATCGACTGGGCCGGGTCCTGGGTCAAGGCCGACCGGTCCGTACTGGACCGGATGCGATTGGCGGGCGTCGAGATCGTGATGTACCGCCCGCTCCGGTGGTACGACCTCGATCGGATCAACAACCGCACGCACCGCAAGCTGCTCATCGTCGACGGACGGGTCGGGTTCACCGGCGGGATCGGGATCGCGGACCAGTGGCTGGGTCACGGGCAGGACAAGGACCACTGGCGTGACACCCATTTCGCCGCGGAAGGGCCGGTGGTGTCACAGCTCCAGGCCGCGTTCATGGACAACTGGATCGAGGCCGAGGGCCACGTGCTGGAGGGGGAGGCCTACTTCCCGCCGCCCGCGCCGGCCGGCGACGAGCTGGCGCAGGCCTTCCGGAGCTCGCCCGGCGAGGGCAGCGCGAGCATGCGGCTCATGTACCTGCTCGCGATCGCGGCGGCCGCCCGCAGCATCCGAATCGCCAATGCCTACTTCGTGCCGGACAGCCAGGTGGTGGCGATGCTGGTGGCCGCGCGGCGACGCAACGTGGAGGTCGAGATCATCGTCCCGGGGCCGGTGCTCGACGCCCAGCTGGTGCGGCGCGCGTCGCGGGCGATGTGGGGGCCGCTGCTCGCAGCGGGGGTGCGGATCTACGAGTACCAGCCCACCATGTTCCACGTGAAGGTCATGGTGGTGGACGACCTGTGGGTGTCGCTGGGCTCGACCAACTTCGACAACCGCTCCTTCCGGCTCAATGACGAGGCGAACCTCAACGTGCTCGATCCGGCGTTCGCCCGGGAGCAGCTGCGCGTGTTCGAGGAGGATCGCGGCCGATCGCGCCAGGTGACGCTGGAGGCCTGGCGCCATCGGCCACTGTGGGAACGGCTCCAGGAGCGATGGGCGCTGGTGTTCCGCTCCCAGATCTGAGATTCACTCGCGCCGGATCACCTGGGCCACAGCCAGCCGAACGTCCCCGCGGTCACCAGTCCGTAGAGCAGGCCGTCGAACACTTCCTTCCACGCTACCCTCCACGGCTTGCCCATCCAGATGGCCGCGGGCAGCTGCCCGGCCGCATACGCCAGGAAGGCGACGGCGCCCACGACCCGGAAGACCGCGAGATACTCGGTGCCGAGCTGGAGGGTGTGACACGCGATGTAGGCCACGAAGAACGACACGACCAGCGTAAAGACGAACCACTGGGCCAGGCTCGGCCCCATCCCCGGCGCGCCCGGGCGCTTGAGGTTGAGCACGGCCACGGGCCCCTCGATGAACTTCTTCTGCATGTCGGGGGCGGCCATGTCCTTCGGGTCGGCGCAGTAGGGGATGACGTACTGGGCGGGCGCCGGGTTGCCGCTCCGGATCGCGTCGCGCACGGCATCTTCGTTGGGCAGCCGGGTGTAGTCGCTGCTGTGATAGCGCAGCACCATGTGGATCAGAAAGCTGGTGAGGAATACCAGGACCGCGGAAAGCAGGACGGGGAGCCAGAGCGCGCCGAGCGACACCATGGACGACCTCCGGAAAATGGCGGGGTGGAGAAGCGCTCCAACTTACCTCGCGGTTTCGGGGTTGGCGATGGGTCCGTCGAGCCCGACCGCCGGCGCTCACCCGAGCCAGCCCGGCGGCGCGGCCCGACCTTCACGGCCTACTTCACGGCGAACTGTTGCATCATTCCGTGCATGAGGTGCGCCTTCCCGTCCTTGGCGTCCGGGACGAAGCAGATGAAGGCGTAGTCGCCGGCGGCGAGGTCCGCGGTGAACACGGCGCTCCCCCCCGGCTGCATCCCCCCGACCCCGCCGAGCGGGAGGGCGGGCGGGGGACCCTTCATCCCGCCGGTCGTGGCCCACTCGCCGAAGTTCTTCACCGTCTTGCCGGGTTGGAGCTTGAGGAGTACCAACTCGTGCTCCTGCGGGCCGGCGTTCTCGACCAGGATCGTGTGGCTGCCCGCCGCCAGCGGCCGCGAGGTCGTGAAGCCGTAGTCCTTCATCTCCACCGTGTCGGTGGCGGTCGGGAGCGCCGCCTCCGGGCCGGTGGCGGGGGTGACCTCGAAGGCCGTGACCATGCCCTTCGCGGCGTGCGCAACACCGTCCGCGCCGGGGATCACGCAGATCGCGACGTAGTTCCCTGGCGTCAGAACAGTCGTGGCCGTCGTCGTCGCGCCCGGCACGATGCCGTTGGGACCGCCGACGAACTTGACCCATTCGGGCAGCGGCCCGTTGGACTTCATCGCCTGAGCGAAATCGGCCATCGTCTTCCCGCCCTCCAGCCGGGCGATCAGCGCCTGATGCATCTCCTTGCCTTCGTTCATCAGATGCATGGTGACTGCGCCAGCCGGGATCTTGGCGGGCAGGTCGAGTTTGAAGTCGGTCGCCGTCACGTGGACGAGCGGTGGCGACGCCGGCGAGGCGGCGGGTGTGGCATCGGCCGGTGCCGGTGCCTTGGCAGCGTCCGCCGCGGGACGATCCGATCGACAGGCTGCGGCCACACCCGCGAGAATCAGCAGGCAACCGTACTTCACTCCAAACACCATAGTGTCTCCTTGTGGGTATCGAGCATGGATGGTGAGGGCCTTACGATGGCGATGCCGATCGCCATGCGCCAGTGCTCCACTTCAGGCGCCCGACTGGCGCCGCCAAATTTCCCTTAGCGTGTCGATCGTGTCTGCGTCCGCGGCCGATTTGTCCGGCCGATAGCCCTTGATCCGCGCGAATCGAAGCGCGAGGCCGCCGGGATACTGGGGGCTCGCCTGCAGGTCGTTGAAGGCCACCTCGACCACCACCTCCGGACGCACGTACACCGTGGGGCCGTCGCGCGCGACCTCGAGCTCCTGCAGCCTGGCGGTCTGCCAGGCGAGCATCTCGTCGGTCATGCCCTTGAACGTCTTGCCCAGCATCACGAACCCACCGTGCACCGGATCCCGGGCCCCGAGATGCAGGTTGCTCAGCCACCCGCGCCGGCGGCCGTGACCCCACTCCGCGGCCAGCACGACCAGGTCTAGCGTCCGCACCGGCTTGAGCTTGAGCCAGCGCCGCCCGCGGCGGCCGGCCTCGTACGGCGCGTCCAGCGCCTTCACCATGACGCCTTCGTGGCCCCGCGCGAGCGCGGCCTCGAGAAACCCGCGCGCATCCTCGAGCGAGGCGGTCGCGAGGCGGGGGACCCGCAGGCGTTCCGGGACCGCCGCGGCCAGCATCTCGGCCCGCCGTGCGAGCGACTCGTCCATGACCGATTCGCCGTCGTGGTACAGGAGGTCGAACAGGAACAGGCTCAATGGGACCGTCTGCCGCACCCGCTCCACGTCGAGCCGCCGGCCGAACCGGCTCATGGTGGTCTGGAACGGGTGGGGAGAGCCGTCGGACCGGAGGGCGATGGCTTCACCCTCGACGATCAGCTCGCGCGTCGGGAGCCCGCGGATCAGCTCGACGACCTCGGGCACCGCCGGTGTGACCTCGTTGAGCAGGCGGGAATAGACCCGTACCTCGTCGCCCGCCTTGTGGATCTGGACCCGGGCGCCGTCGAGCTTCCACTCGAGCGCGGCCTCGCCCAGCTCCCCCATGGCGTCCTCGATCGTGTCCGCAGTGCCGGCCAGCATCGGAAGCACCGGGCGAAACAGCCGGACCGCGAACGAAGCCAGACCATCGGCGCCGTCGGAGAGTGCGGCATGGGCCACGCGCGGCAGGTCGCCGGCCAGCATCAGCGCGCGGCGGACGCCCGCGGCCGGAAGCGCGGCCGCGCGCGCCACGGCCTCGACCACGATTCCTTCGAGCGCGCCCTGCCGCAGCTCGCCGGTGATCAGCCCGAACATGAAGCGCCGCTCGTCCTCATCGAGCCGGGCGAACAGCTCGCTCAGCATGCGCCGCTTGGCCTCGGCGGAACCCTTGCCGACCGTGGACGCCACCCGGCCGAGCGCTGCGTCCACGTCGGCCAGCTCGACCGGCACCGGCGCCGCCGGCGCCGCCGGCGCTGCGACGGGCACGGGGGTCGATTCCGCGACCGCCTGGAGCGTCGCCCAGCCGACGCCGAGCTTCTCCTGAGGCACGATCCCGCAGAGGTACGACGTGGCGAGGGCGATCTCGCCCACGGGTGCCGAGGCCAGGAGCGCCGCGAGCCGGGCGATCTTGTCGCGCCGGCTCCGCGTGGCCGCCACGGCGCGCGAAGTCTCGACCAGCTCGGCGAGCGTCAGCGCTACAGCTCGGAGAGAATTTTGGCCTTGACCTGCTCGAACTCCGCGTCGGTGAGGAGTCCCTGCTGGAGCATGTCCTTGGCGCGCTGCAGCCGCCCGGCCAGCGCCTGCGAGCCGTCGTCGGTGGCGCCCGCTGCCGCGCCCATCCCGCCCGCCAGGTTGATCCCGCCGGACTTGGCGCGCAGCTCCTCCAGCTCGCGCACCCGGCGCTTCTCACGCCAGGCCTGCTCCTGGGACTGACAGGCGCGGTAGACCTCCTGCGCCTCGCCCTTGCGGAGCCCGTCCACCCGGATCACCCGGTGGGGCCCTTCGGCGCTCGCGAGATCGGCAGTGCCGTGGACGCTCGCGCTCAGCGTCGCGCCGAACACACCCACCCGGAGCTGGGCGTCCTGCAGGTCCTGCCACCGCACGTCCTGCGGGGCGTAGTCACCGAACAGGCCGCGGGCCACGACGATCAGTCGGCCGGAAGTGGCCCCGACGATGGTGCGGCGATGGGTCAGCGCGAACATGCGGCGCTGGATGGCGTGGGTCTCGAGCTGCTCGCCGGGGATGAGCAGCGAGCGGAGCGCGGTCAGGGCGCGGGAGAGGCCGGGTTCGTCGGCAGCAGGGGAGGTCATCGGGGCTCCAGGTCGTGCGGGCGGGCCGGGGAACAGCGGGTAATCTGAGACGGAAGGCGGACGAACACCAGCGACCACGACGATCTCGTCGCCGCGATCTCGTCGAAAACCGACAACGATGTCGCCTCCTTGCGCCTAGCCGGGCTCCGCTTCCCGCTCGGCCCGAGCCTGCAGGTTCACCTCCGACCAGTCCAGCTCCTCCTCCACCCGGTGGAATGCATCGTCGCCGATGACCCCCTGGGCTCGTAACTCGGACAGCGTGCGCCGCTCGGCCGCCTGGGCGCGGCGCATCACCTCCCCGAACTCGCGCCAGCCTTCCACCTCCGGATCGGCCGGCGCGTCCGCCTCGCGCTCGATCCGGCGCACCCGCGCCGCATACTTGCGGCGCAGGAACCCCATGATCTCACCGTCGGTGCCCGCCCGGTCCACCACCGCGAGGCCGGCCCGGGCCGTCTCGGTCCGAGCGAGCCGCACCTCGCGGTCCACGGTTCCGTCGTCCCGGAGCCGCAGCAGGTGCATGAGCGGTCGAACCGTCATGCCCTGCACCACGAGGGTTCCCAGCACCACGCAGAAGGCGGCGAGCAGGATGAAGTCCCGGAAGGGGAAGGCGACTCCGGGCCCGCCGTCGGGCAAGGCGAGGGCGGCGGCCAGGGTGACGATGCCGCGCATGCCGCACCAGGCGACGACGGCCGCCTCACTCTTGCCGATCCGCTCGCCGCGCCAGCGCGCCGTCGCCGCGTAGAGCATCACCCACACGATCCGGATCACGATCACCGCGGCCAGGATGGCGACCGCCGCCACGAGGTAGAGCTCGAGCTCCGGCCGGCTGAGCCGGGCGAGGATCGGCTTGAGCTGGAGGCCGATCAGGATGAAGGCGAGCACGTTCAGCACGAAGACCGCGACCTCCCACACGGCATAGCTCTGGATGCGGAGCCGGCCGGAGATCAGGTCCGGCACCGTGCGGGCAACCAGGATCGCGAACACCACCACGGTGATGATGCCCGAGAGGCGCAGCCGCTCGGCGATCAGCCACACGGCGAAGGTGCCGAGGAACTGCACCACCACGGCGGTCGCGACGTCGGTGATCCTGGGCGCGAGCCAGATCAGCACTCGCGAGAGCGCCGCACCGAGGACCACGCTGCCCAGCGCGACGACCACCAGCGTCGGGAGGGCGCGCCAGCCGGCGAATGTTCCGGTCACCGCCGCGCCCACCGCCAGCCGATAGACCAGCAGCGCGCTCGCGTCGTTGAACAGGCTCTCGCCCTCGAGCACCACGAGGACCCGGTGCGGCGGGCGCAGCTGGCGCAGCACCGCGGTCGCGGCCGCCGCGTCCGGCGGAGCCACGATGGCGCCGAGCGCCACCGCGGCGGCCCAGGGCAACCCGGGGATGATCCACCGAGCGACCACCGCGACGCCCACCACGGTGAGTCCGACCGCGATCAGGGCCAGCGAAGTGACCGCGCGCCAGTTCTGCTTGAGATCGCGGGGAGAGGAATCGAACGCGGCGTCGAGCAGCACCGGGGCCACGAGCAGCGTCAGCGCGAGCTCGGGGTCGAGGGTGACGTTGGGGGCGTTGGGCAGCAGCGCCAGCGCCGCCCCGGCCAGCGCGAGCAGCGCGGGGTAGGGCGCGTTCACGCGCCGCGCCACGGCGGCCAGGACCGCGCCGACGAGCAGCAGGGCGATGACGATTTCGAAGAGAGCCATGGGCGCTCAGGGCCGGGACGCCCCAAAAGTACACGGGGGGAAGCGGGGGCTCATCCTGAGGCACGTCGGCCGCTTGGACCACCTGGCAATGGCCGGAACGGCCCGCCCTGGAGGTCTGCAGGTCTTGCGGCTCTCCACGGCGTATTGCACCCCGCGGTGCTGCGGGCTGCAGCCGGCGAGCTGCCGACCCACGAAAGCTCGACGATTCGGCTAGATCCTGTCACAGAAGATCAAGCATACCAATGACTTGGATGCGTGTTCCCGGTTTGAAACACGCGGCTGGCAGGCCGCTTGCCGGCCACCCTGGGCGGATGTCCGCTCTCCGCGAGCCTTCCAGCAGCCAACCCGTCGTGAGGAGATCTCCATGAAGAGCACGATCCGTGGTGCCGTTCTTGGTCTGGCCGTGATGCTGAGTGCCCAGGCCGCGCACGCGCAGGGCATGAGCATCGGCTTCGGCGGTGGTGTCGTCGTCCCGACCGGGACGCTGAGCGACGGCACCTCGACCGGCTACACCGGGAGCGCGCTGGTGCGGCTGCAGCCGCCGGCGAGCCCGGTCGGGTTCCAGGTGGAGGCGTTCTACACTCGGTTCGGCCTCGACGGCGGGGTGGACGGCCACAGCCGCATGATCGGCGGCACCGCCAACGCGGTGTTCGCGTTCCCGGGTGCCAGCCTGGCGCGGCCGTACCTGATCGGCGGCGCGGGCGTGTACAACGGCAAAACCACGATCACCGGGCTGGGCTCGAGCGATTCCCAGACCAAGTTCGGCTTCAATGCCGGCGCCGGGTTCGACTTCGGCCTCGGCAAGGCGAAGCTCTACGCCGAGGCTCGGTTCCACGCGATCATGAAGGGCGTGACCGACCCCAACACCGGCAACGAGAAGGCTGCCTACATGATTCCGCTGACGGTCGGCGTTCGGTTCTAAGCCGCATCGGTGAGTGCACCAGGCGCGGCCGCCTCGCAGTGCGAGGC
>JBOHSB010000441.1:0-22013 GCA_050733015.1 Gemmatimonadales bacterium | reverse complement strand
GCCTTCGCCAACCCGGTCGGCGGCTCCTCGGTCGTCCTGGCCGCCACGGGAACCGGCAACACGCTGACCCAGCCCTCGGGTGCAACTAACGGCAGCGGCGTGGCGACCGGCACGCTGAGCTCCACCGATCCCGAGACCAAGACGGTCTCGGCGACCGCCGACTTGACACCGGTCACGCAGACCGCGAACGTCATCGTGACGGCGCAGCCGCCGCCGGGCATCACGCACACGCTGCTGACGTCCGGGGTGGATGTGACCAATGCCAAGGTCTACACCACCGCCAGCATCGCCCCTGCCGCCAACGCGCTGGTCACCATCGCGGTGCTGGGCTACCGGTCGGCGGGCGCGATCACCCCGGTGATCGCGGGTGGCGGGATGCCATCGTGGACGCTGGTGGCCTCGGTGGACTTCGACACCGTGCTCACGCCGCGCCGGCGCCTCCTGGTCTTTCGCGCGATGACCCCGACGCCCGGCAGCGGGCCGGTTACCATCACCTTTGCGAGCCAGACCTCCAACGCCGAGTGGAGCGTGTCGCAGTGGGACGGGGTCGAGACCAGCGGCCTGAATGGCGCGAACGCGATCGTGCAGGCCGGCACGAACCGCGCGGATGCCGTGAGCGGTCTAAGCGTGTCGCTCGGCGCCTTGGCGGATCCCAACGACGTCGCGTTCGGCGTGTTCGGTGTCGACGGCCAGACCGCAAGCGTCACCCCGGGGAGTGGCTTCGCCGAGCTCAGCGAGCAGCCCGCCGGCGAGTTCGCCGCCGGCGATCTGCAGACGGAGTCGGCGGTCAACCGCAGCACCATCAATGCCGGTTGGGCCGCCGCACACGGTGGCGCGGTGGGCCTAGAACTCAAGGCCAGCACGGGACCTTGAGATGGCGGGGTTGCCCGAGTCAGACGGAATGCGCGTCTAGATAGCCAGACTGCTACAGCCACGGGAAGGACGATGTCGATGGGCGCAGGTCTACGCCGATCCCTGCGACTTGTTGCCGCCATGCTGCTGGTGTCGGCCGTGACGACGTGCACGGACAATACGGGGCCGGCCTTCGAACGCCCGGGCGAACAAGTGCAGCGCTTCGTCACGCCGACGGGTCTCCAATCGCTGAATGCTCCCGAAGTCGCCGTGGCCGCGGGAGACATCGCTACCTGCAGCTCTAATAATGATGAAGCCACCGCCGCCCTGGTCGACAATATTCCCGGGACCGTATTGGCCCTCGGCGACAATGCCTACCTGCACGGCGCGCCGAGCGACTACACCTCCTGCTATGTCCCAACGTGGGGACGACACAAGGCTCGCACCAATCCGGTCCCCGGGAATCACGACTACGACACCCCGGGTGGGAGCGGCTACTTCGCGTACTTCGGATCTGCCGCGGGCACCTCGGGCCAGGGCTACTACAGCTACGACGTCGGCGCCTGGCACATCATCGCTCTGAATTCCGAGATCTCGAAGACCGCCAAGTCGGCACAGATGACGTGGCTCAAGGCCGACCTGGCGGCGCACTCGAATCTGTGCACCCTGGCCTACTGGCACGAGCCGCTCTACTCCTCGGTGTCGGGCAGCGGGTCGGGCGGCAGCACCAATGCGTCGGCCCGGCCCCTGTGGGATACCCTGTACGCGCACGGGGCGGATGTCATCCTCAACGGGCATCGGCACGCCTACGAGCGGATCGCGCCAATCAAGCCCAACGGGACTGTCGACGCGACGTTCGGCATCCGGTCCTTCGTCGTGGGGACGGGCGGCATTGGCCACAACAGCCAGACCAATGTGTACCCTCAGAGCCAAGTGCGGAACAGCACCACGTTCGGCGTCCTCAAGCTCTATCTCTACGACGACAGCTACGCGTGGAAGTTCGTTCCGATCGCGGGGCAGTCGTTCACGGACAGCTCGAGCACGGCGTGCCATGGCCCGCCGAGCGGCGCCGGCACCCCGTCAGCCTCCCAGTCCACCGTGGCCGCCGCGCCTGGCAGCATCGTCGCGAGCAACGGAGCGAACACCTCGACGATCACCGTGACGGCCAGGGACGCCAACAATACGCCGGTGAGCGGCGCCAGTGTGGTCCTCGCCGCGACGGGGAGCGGCAATACCCTCACCCAGCCCAGCGGTCCGACCAATGGCAGCGGTGTGGCGACCGGCACGCTGAGCTCCACCGGGGCGGGGCCCAAGACGGTCTCCGCGACGATCAGCGGCATCGCCATCACGCAGACCGCCACCGTGACGGTGACCTCGAACGTGGCGGCCCAGCTGGCGTTCACGGTGCAGCCGACCACGACGCAGACCGCGGCGTCGATCACGCCGCCGGTCCAGGTGACGGTCCAGGATCAGTTCGGCAATCCGGTGACAGGCGCCAACAACAGCGTCACGGTCGACATCGGCACCAATCCGGCCGGCGGTACGCTGACCGGCACCTTGACGGCCACGGCGGCCAACGGGGTGGCGAGCTTCGCCGATTTGAAGATCGACAACGTGGGCACCGGCTATACCCTCACCGCCGCCGCCGGCGGTCTCACGGGCGCCACCTCCAGCGCCTTCGACATCACGGCGAGGGCGCCTTCCGCCTCGCAGTCCACCGTGAGCGCCTCGCCCGGCAGCATCGTCGCGAGCAGCGGAGCGAACACCTCGACCATCACCGTGACGGCCAAGGACGCCGGCGGAACGCCGCTGAGCGGTCAGACGGTGGTTCTCGCGGCCACGGGCAGCGGCAACACCCTGACCCAGCCCACCAATCCGACCGATGCCAACGGGGTGGCCACGGGCACGCTGAGCTCCACCGGGGCCGGGGACAAGACCGTCTCGGCGACGATCAGCGGCGTCGCCATCACGCAGACCGCCACCGTGACGGTGACGGCCGGTCTGGCCGACGCCGGCCAGTCGACCGTGGCGGCCTCGCCCGGCACCATCACCACGGGAACCGGGAGCTCGACCATCACCGTCACGGTCCGCGACGCCTTCGCCAACCCGGTCGGCGGCTCCTCGGTCGTCCTGGCCGCCACGGGAACCGGCAACACGCTGACCCAGCCGTCGGGCTTGACCAACACCAGCGGCGTGGCGACCGGCACGCTGAGCTCCACCAATCCCGAGACCAAGACGGTCTCGGCGACGGCCGATTTGACTGCGATCACGCAGACCGCGGCCGTCATCGTGACGGCGCAGCCGCCACCGGGCATCACGCATACGCTGCTGACGTCCGGGGTAGATCTGACGAATGCGACGGTCTACACCACCGCCAGCATCGCCCCTGCCGCCAACAAGCTGATCACCATCGCCGTCCTGGGCTACCGGGCCGCGGGTGCAATCAGCCCGACGATCGTGGGTGGTGGGATGGGATCGTGGACGCTGGTGACCTCGGTGGACTTCGACACCGTGCTCACGCCGCGCCGGCGCCTCCTGGTCTTTCGCGCGATGAGCGCTTCGCCCGGTAGCGGGCCGATCACCATCACCTTTGCGAGCCAGACCTCCAACGCCGAGTGGAGCGTGTCGCAGTGGGGCGGGGTCGAGACCAGCGGCGCGAATGGCGCGAATGCGATCGTGCAGACCGGCACGAACCGCGCCGACGCCTCGGGAGGCCTGAGCGTGTCGCTCGGGGCGTTCGCGGATCCCAACGATGTCGCGTTCGGCGTCTTCGGAGTGAAGAGCCAGACCGCGAGCGTCACGCCGGGGAGCGGCTTCACCGAGCTCAGCGAGCAGCCCGCCGGCGAGTTCGCCGCCGGGGATCTGCAGACGGAATCGGCCGTCAACCGCAGCACGATCAACGCCAGCTGGCCCGCCACTCCCGGTGGAGCTCTCGGCATCGAGCTCAAGGTCGGTTCGGGGCCCTGAGCACCGGGCGGCCGGCGTCAGCCGGAGTGGTCCCTCAGGTAGCCATACCGCCACAGCCATGGGAGGGTGATCAGGCGCACGAGACGCTCGTGCCGCGGCCGCATGGTTTCGCGCCATTCCTGATCCAGCCGCAGGGCCACGTCTCCGGTCGTGAAACGCATCGGATTCCCCGACAGGATGTGATTTGGCCCCAGGCGTACCGTCCGATCTCTCACAATGAAATCGAGCCGGGGATGGCGTATACCCCATGAGTCGAGGATGGCCGTGAGGGTAGCGCGGGGGTCCGCGATCAGGTCCTCGTAGCGGACCCGGAAGTAGCGCGGCGGGTTGGCCATGCCGGTCAGGCCGCGAAGGCGTCCGCCCGTGGCGTTCATCAGCCCGAACGCAAGATTGCGATAGGCCCACATGCCCGCGCTGCGGGCCGGGCCGTGAATGGGCATGTCGCTCCCGTCCGATCCACCCTCCGAATGCGGATTCCGCTTCCTGGTTCTCTGCCATGAGAAGGCAACGGCCCGACTGTCGCGCACCAGGTGGACGAGATGGAGGTCCACCTGAGGCATGGTGCTCAGGAGATAGGCGGTGGCGGGCTCCTTTGAGGAGTCGATCAGAAATTCCGCCCCGGAGACGGTGCCGATGCTGCGGTACAGCTGGTCGAGGATGGTCTGGTACTCCAGCAGTCGCGCCCGGAAAGCGCTCGTCCGCAGGCCGATGGCGATCTGCGGCAGGTACCGCGGTCGGTCGAGGAAGCGGAACAAGTCGTACGCACGCGCCGCCTGAGCGGAGACGGTGCTGCCGAAGGCCTCGTTCGCAACTTGACGCCAAAACTCGCAGGTCCTGAACGGTTGGCCGCATCCACAGGGCCGGTTCTCCCCGAAGCCGCGTTGCCAGATGTAGTGGACCTCTCCAGCCGACACGAAGCCGGGGACCTCGCCCAGCATCCGCTCCAGGAGCGTGCTGCCGGCGCGACTGGAGCCACCGATGAATACGATCTTCAACCTGCCAAGCGTGGTCATGGGCGTTGCTTGATCGGATGTTCGGACAGCGACCACCACATTGTCGTTCCTCAACGTTGCGCGAGCACCACACCACGAGCGGAGCCTGGCTCACTGAGCAAGACGGGGCCCGAGGACGCGAACAGCTGACTCAGGGCCGGTGGCCGCGCTCAGCTCGGGTCCAACCCTGCGGCAAGGCGGCTCTTGTGGAGGCACTGCGGCCGACCACCTGGGGCCGAAGGGCGGCCACGGGTACCGGCCCCGGGATCGCGCCGTTCGACGGACCTCCGGGGCATGGACCCTGCAGCAATCATCGTACTTTCGTTGCGTGCCATACCCGCATGACGGCTACTACTCTCCAGGGTCTCCCCACACAGGCACCCTCGGGTCGGTGTCGGCCGTTGTTGCTGCCACGCGCATCGAACATGGGGGTGACTGAAGGCTCTACGCCAGACCACTCGATGGCAGCATCTTGCGCAGTTCGGAAGTGCGGACCCCAACCGTGACGAGGGCCATTGGCCGTGGAGAGATTCAAGCAATCGTTCCGCCGGCTCAACGGCGAGTACCAACGGTTGAGCGCACCGTACCGGCTGTTGACCGGGCCGCTCAGGGGCTTGCCCTCGGCCCTCATCATCGGTGCCCAGAAGGGTGGCACGACCTCACTCTTCAAGTATCTGGTGCAACATCCCGACGTCCTGCGCCCGATCACGAAGGAGATCCATTTCTTCGACCTGCACCACACCCGGGGGCTCGCGTGGTATCGCAGCAATTTCCCCTACGCGCACCGGCTACGCGGCGGCGGGCTGACCCTCGACGCCACCCCCTACTACCTGGCGCATCCGCTGGTCCCGGAACGGGTGGCGCAACTCCTCCCCGACATCAAGCTGATCGCGGTGCTCCGGAACCCCATTGACCGGGCGCTCTCCCACTACCAGCACGAGGTGAGAGGCGGCCGGGAGTCGCTGTCGTTCGCCGAGGCGATCGCCCAGGAGCCCGAGCGGCTCGCTCAGGAGGAGGAGCGACTGCGCACTCAGCCCGACTACTACAGCTATAACCACCAGCGCTACTCGTACGCTCGGCGCGGGCTGTACCACGAGCAGCTCGAGCGTTGGCTGCGGCATTTCCCCCGTTCCCAGCTGCTGGTGCTGCAGAGCGAGCGCATGTTCCGCGACCCCTCGGTCGCCATGGGGGGTGTGCACCGCTTCCTGGGCCTCCGCCCGCACGAGCTGCGGCAGTATAAGCCCTACCACAAGGGGAACTACCACCGCGGGATACCGGAGGAACTGCGGGCGAAACTCGCCGGCTACTTCGAACCCCACAACCGCAGGCTGTTCGAATGGCTGGGTGAGGAGTTCGACTGGACCTGATCGCGTGTCGCCGCGGGTCGCTGCGCGGCGGTCCAGCCACTCCACTGCCTGGCGAACCTCGCGGCTGTCACCTGGGGGCCTCGGGGGCGCCGGGAAGCGACGGGAGTCCGGGATCGGCGACCCGGCGTCGGCTGGGAGGTCGCCGAAGGACCTCGCGATAGAGCTCGATCAGCCGCGCCGTCTGCCGGTGCTCGTCGAGCGCAGCCACCACACCCGTCGCGTCGATTCGCCGCCCAGCCTTCAGTACCCGCTCGAGCCCCGCGGCGATGGTTTCTGGCCGCTCATCCGGGCACAGCACGCAGCCTTCGACCGCCGCCAGCCGCTCGGCGACGTCCCCCACATTCACCGACACGACCGGGAGACCGCATGCCAGGGCTTCCTTCACCACGTTGGGAGAGCCCTCCTGCATGGAGGTGAACACCAGCGCGTCGGCGGCGTTCATGTACACGCCGACCTGCGCGTGCGGCACGCCCCACGCGACAACGAGCTCGGCCGGCATCGAGCGGCGGAGGAGGTCCACCGCTTCCGCGGCCAGCTGATGTCGCTTGCGCGTCTGGGACGGCCGTCCCACGAACAACACCAGTGGCGTGTCGGGAGGGAGGCCCAGCGCCCGCCGGGCCTCATCGCGCGGAGCCGGCTGGAACTCGGTCAGATCCAGCCCCGAGGGGATGACCGTGGCCGAGACGCCGTTGGGGAGGCTGTGCTTCATGTGCTCGGACACGACGACGACCGCGTCGGCTCGCCGGGCCACCATGCGGCTGAGCTGCTGCAGGATCCAGCCCGCGGAGGTGTATTGGCCGCTCTTGTCGCTCACGATGCCCAGGATGTCGCTGCCACGGAAGGTCACGACCAGGGGAAGGTGGGTCGGGAGCGCGACCAGCCCACTTTGGCCGAACTGGGCGTGAACCAGGTCATAGCGCCGGGTCGCCAGCTTTCGCCGGGTCTGTAGCCACGGAATGACGTAACGCCACGGGCGCCCGCGGCCGTGAAAGTGGTGCACGTCGAGTTCGACCCCAGCGTTCCTGAGGAATCTGGCCTGCCGCTCAATGAAGTGAGTGGTGGCCTCCCGGCCGCGGTGAGGCCAGGCGCTGGTGACCATCAGAACCCGGATCGGCGTCTCCACGTGTACGGCTCCCTTGTCGATGTGCAGTCGCCCCGTCTTCCTACGGCGTCCCTTCGTGGGTGCCGGGTCCGTGAGCGCGCTGCTCGACCAGACGGGTGATCTCTCCAGCCGTCCGAGAGAGATCGACATTGTCGAGCACTACCGCGGACGGCACCCATTCCAGCACGCGCTGATACACGAGCGATCGGCGTGTCAGGTACTCGACCGAGAACTCCTGCTTTCGGGCGAAGGCCTCTTCGGGGGTGGTTCTCAGGAACACCGCCAAGCTTGGGACCGGGGTGATCCTGAGCAGAAAGCGGGCCCATCTCCAGCCGCCCGGCTCGGCTACATCCACGAGCGTGTCGTAGAAATACCGATCCATGATGAGCACCCGGCGCCGCACGCGTTCGGTGTAGAGCCGATACACCGAGAAGATCATCAGGTCGACCAGGTAGATGGCACGCCGCAGCGGCTTGTTCCAGACGATGGCCGAGCGGAGGCGCCTCCACCGCGATGTTGCCGCCGCGGCCCCCCCGGCGGCCGACGTGCCACTCGCGTGCCCTGACCGGCGCTCCCCGCGTCGCCCGTGGCCGGCGACGCCGAGGAGCCGTATGTGCACGGTCATGGCGGTGGCTAGGACTCCGAGGTCGTAGGTCATGTGACGAACGACGGCCGGTCGGCCCCGGGCCTCCAGGGTCTCCTGCACCCGACGGATCACGGTCGACTTGCCGGCGCCGTCGAGGCCGGAGAAAGTGATCAACACGACGCTGGCCGTCCGGTGCCGCACCGCCCGTGCGGCATCAGATGGGGCCTGTGATCGGCGCCCCGGTCAGCGAGCTGCCACTCGGCGCTTGACTGCCGGTGCCGGAGGCTTGGTCGGCCAAGTCCGGATCGGGTAGACTCGCGGCCGCGTAGGCCAGCATGAGCCAGAGCACCGCCCAGGTGAGGCGGTTCTGGGTGATGTTGCCCGCCAGAATGGCCAACAGCATCGCGAGAGGGACGGCACCGCGGTGGCCCTTCCGCGCGCGCCACGCGGCGAGCACGCACAGCCACGTCCCGGCGATGAAGGGCAGGGCACCAGCCAGCCCGCTGGCGGTCAGAATCTCGAGCAGCAGGTCGTGGGTGTCTCGCGGCCCCTCTTCCGGATCGCGCAACCGCAGCCCCACCTCCTGCTTGTTGGTGACCGGACCCCAACCGAGTAGCGGCTTCTGCCGGAACATCCCCAGTGCGATGGGCCAGATGATCTCGCGGCCGGCCAGGTTCAGCGATCCCGGCGTGGCCGCGTCCCCCGGCTGGAACGTTTTCTCGACTCGGGCGCGCATCGTGTCCGATTGCAAGGCGATGACGCCGAGGCCGAGCAGCATGACGAGGCCGATGGCGGCGTTCCTCACCTTCAGCCGCAGGGATTTCCCGGTGGCCAGGTAGATCATGCCCCCGATACATGCCGTCGCGAACCCGCCGCGCGAGCCGGTTTGCACGATCCCCACCGCGAGCAGCGCGCACCCCCCCAAGGCGAAAATGCGAAACCGCCCCGGACCCTTGGGCTGCAGAAACACCAGGCCGATGAGGGCCAGCAGTCCCATCGCAAGCACCTGCGCGCTTTGATTGGGATCCTGGCCGAGCGCGGCGACGCGTTCGGCCCCTTTGGAGCTGGTGCTTCGGGCAAATCCCACGAGGGGAAGCACCGCGCGAATCAGGCAGCCGAACACCAGCGACCAGAGGCCAGCCCGATAGTTGCGCTCGTCACGCAGGAGATTCGTGCACGCCCAGAACAGCAGCAGCCAGGTAAGCAGCCGCAGAAAGTGGATCCCGACCTGGCCCAGGTCCGTTCCAGCCGGGTAGGTCCCACCCTGCAGGATGAATGAGACCGCGAGCGCCGCCAAATAGAGGGCGTAACACGCGGCCGGCCACGGCAGGCGGGCGTAGCAGCCCCGGAGGTCGAACGCCGTTGCAAGCACGACCAAGGCCCCGGTCATCGCCGTCACCTCGACCACGAACTGGTCGGGCGCCTCGAGGGGAATCGAAATGGACAGCAGGCACAGCGCCCACGTCACGATCGGGATGGTCCGCACCCTGGCCCTGGTGAGGACATGTCGGGGAGCAGGCCGCGAGGCCGCGGTGGTATTCATCGCGGGACACGGCGCGGTTGGGATCGCGCGCCGGTCATATCAGAGCATGCTCCATATCTCACGCTTGGCCTCCAGCAGGACCCGCTCGAGCGGGCGGGTCGCGTCCAGCTCGACGACCCGGCTCTCCGGGTCGAATCGCAATTGTTCCAGCACCTGCAGCCGGGTGTCCAACAGGTGGGGCGCCGTTTCCGGCTTCCGGAGCGCCGCCACCTCCCGAGTGACCGCCAGCTTGATCACCAGGTCGGGGCGGAGCCGCTCGACGCATCGCAACGACGCCAGCTCCTGGCGTGCGACGGTTCGTCGGGCCCATCCCGAATGGTCCAGCCAGTGCCCCAGCCACGGCCCGTCGTTGCCGGCGGTCTGGCTCTGCGGGAACCGGTCGCACAGGACGATAGTCCCGCGGTTTCTCGCCCGTCGAACCGCGGCAGCGCGGCGACGTCGCTCGACAGCGAGCGAGGCCACCCACAGGAGTTCACCGGCGGTGCGCAGCCTCGAGAGCCCTTCGCCGCGGCGCCGGTAGGGCGCCGAGGCCTTGGCCGAGGGGCGAACCCGCTTGAATACGGCGGCCGCGCGCTGGAGCGCCTGGCGAGGCATTGAAACCGGACCCTGTCCGCTGCCGAGGTACATCGACGTCGCATCGAGGTTGTTCGAAAGCCACCTGGTGAGCTCGCGAACCACGGTCGACTTTCCGGACCCATCGGCGCCGACCACGACGACGACCGCGCCGCCTTGCGGCAGGCGCAGGCGGGGGGCACCGACCAACAGCAGCTCTCGCATCCAGCGCCGGCAACGCGCCCCGAAGGCCGCATAGGTGCGGTACTCCTGTGCCCCCGGGGCGAGGGCACCTCGCAACCGGGCGAGCGCCCGCGGCGTCACCCGTGCCTCGACCACCATGGTCCCCACCAATTGGGCCGCTCGCGAGCCCACCAGCCTGTCTGCGACGCCGGCCAATTCCTCCCGGTCGACGCGCGAGGCCAGCCAGTGAAACTCCCGGACCATGTCCGGGCGGGCCTCCTTCCCCAAGACCCAAGCGCGAATCAGGTCGCGGTTGCGCAGCTTGAGTGCGGCCCGGATCACCAGCAACAGCAGCTCCAGCTCCGGGTCGACGACATAGAGGCCTTCGGTCTCCCGGTACACTCGCCGGGCGAGCACGAGGTGCTCCCACGGCACCCGATACCCTTTGAGGTGCCGCTCACCCACCGTCAGCTGGTAGTGCACGTGGAGGTGGATGAGGCGTCCGGTCTCCTCGTCGAGGCCGACATACGACTCAATCCCGGGGTACTGCCGAGCCGGCGCGGTCAGGCAGCGCTTGAACCGCGTGCCTCCGAGAACCTGGGCAAGGCAGCAGACGTCACGGCGAGCCACCAGAATGTCGAGGTCGGTCTCGCCCCGAATCGAGGCGCCGAGATGTTCGTTGCTCTTCCAGTGACAGTACTCGATCTTCGCGTCGTGCATCCGGCGAAACAGCGCAGCGATCTCCTTCAGGCATGGAGCGACCGCTGGGGCACTCTGTCGGGATGGGTACGCCTCCGTCATCGGCTCTGTCCGGCTGACTTGGCGACTCGTCGGGAGCGACGCGCGTCGGACCACCGCGCGCCGGGAGCCACACAGGACATCGACTTGCCTCGCGGGGTGTCGGAGGCATGGCGCTCGAGAGCAACAGCGCTCTCGTTCCACGCTTCGAGGTGAGAGTGCAGGAGCAGGCCCGTTTACGCAAGGGTTGTGCAGCCGCCGCGCGCGGATGAGACCCGCGCCCAAGTGTCGCCGGCCCTAGTCATTGGGGAGATCGTCGGCGGGCGAGCCCGTCGCTTCCGGAGCCGATGTGGCGCGCTCGCTGCGGCGCGATTGTTTCAGGTCCTGCCTGGCGCGAGTTCTGCGCGGACCCGGCGGACGCGAGGAGTGCAGCGCGATGCGCCATCGCTGTTGCGCCGGCGCAGCATCCGAATTTCTCGGTTGACGTCGCCGCCGAGCTCGTGCATTGGCGGTCCGTGTCAATCGTGATACCTTGTCGCAATGAACCTGACTACATGACCGGGTGCCGCCCGCGCTTGACGCGCGGGCGGGCCGGGACCGCCGCGCATGTAGTGCTGGGAACAGGCTGACCGACCTCGGTCTCCGGCGACGCGCGGTCGCAGCGGGAGACGGGCTGGAACCCTTGGATACCGGGATAGCGCATGGGTGAAGGCAGCCGGGGGCTGACCCATCGGACCATCTCGGGTCTGGTGTGGACGGCGATGGGGAACGGCGGCTCCACCGTGCTGAGCTTCCTCAGCCTCATGGTGATGGCCCGGCTGGTCTCCCCGCGCGAGTTCGGTACCGTCGGCGCGGCCCTCGTGGTGATCGAGTTCTCCTCCATTTTCTCTCGGCTGGGCTTGGGACCGGCGGTGATCCAGCGTCAACAGCTCGAGCCGCGCCACCTCAAGGCCGCGTTTGCCGGCTCGCTCCTGTTCGGCCTGGTCACGGGACTGGTCATCTGGTTCCTGGCGCCCAGCGCGGCGACGTTCTACCGCAACCCGCAGGTCCTGCCCGTCATGCGAGTCTTGGCCTGTGTCTTCCCGCTCAAGGGTATCTCGGCGGTCGCCGAGTCTCTCATGTACCGGGACCTGCGCTTCCGGTGGATGGCCAACCTGGACCTGACGACGCTTGCCGTCAGTCAGGGCCTGGTGGCGATTCCTATGGCCCTGGCCGGCTATGGCGTATGGGCCCTGGTGGGAGGCGTTCTCGCCCAGAATCTGCTCAGCTCCGCCACGCTGCTCTACGTGCGCCGTCCCACGATCGGCCTCTGGCCGGAGCGGGCCGCCCTGGGCGACATGATGTATTTCGGGGGCGGGTTCACGCTGGCCAAGATCGCGAATTACTTCGCGCTCCAGGGTGACAATCTGGTCGTGGGTCACTGGCTCGGGCCCGTGGCGCTCGGTGCGTACGAGCGAGCCTACGGCATCATGGCCAATCCCGCGTCAGCCCTGGGGAAGGTGCTGGACGCCGTACTCTTTCCCACCATGGCCCGGGTGCAGGACGACGTGGTGCGCCTGGGCAAGGCCTACCGGCGGGGTGTGGCAGTCATCGCGCTGGTGGCGCTTCCGGCGAGCGCAGTCGCGGTCGTGCTCGCGCCGGAGCTGATTCGGGTGGCGTTGGGCTCCCGGTGGAACGACGCGGTGGTACCCTTTCAGGTGCTCGCGGCCGGCACCTTGTTTCGCAGCAGCTACAAGATGAGCGACTCACTGGCGCGGACGACGGGGGTCGTTTATCGGCGGGCGCAACGGCAAGCGATCTATGCCGCGCTCGTGATCGGTGGCGCGTTCTTCGGCAGGTATTGGGGCATCACCGGCGTGGCGGTCGGCGTGCTGGGCGCGCTGGTGGCCAATTTTCTGCTCATGGCCCAGCTCAGCCTGGAAGTCTGCCGGCTCACCTGGGCCAGTTTCTGGAGCGCTCACAGACCCAGCCTGTTGGTGGCCGGGGCGGCGGGTGTGGTGTCCTGGACCGTAGCCACCCTGCTGCGCCAGGCGTCGGCACCGGCGCTTCCGATTCTCGGGCTTGCCGGCGCTGCCAGCTGCGCAACCGTCCTCTGGCTGATGCGGCGCTATCCGCAGCACTGCCTCGGATCCGAGGGCATGTGGACCATTGGGGCCATGACGACATTTCTGTCGCGCAGCCGCCGGCCTAAAGACCCGGTGGTGACCGGCGCGTCGGTCGGAGAATCCGCCTGACAGGGATGAGCAGTTCGTCCCCGGTCGCCCCCCGGCTGCAGGAGATCTCGGCCGGGTCGATCGCCGTCGGGCTCATCGCCCGCGCGGTCCGCCGGCAGCGCATGCTGCTGGGTGGGGTAACGTTGTTCGCCGCGACCATCGCGCTCCTGATGTTCACCGGGCCGACGACCTACCGCGCCACGACCGTGATTCGCCTGGGGCCCGAGCGCCGTGGGTTCGCCGTGGCCATGCGGGACCCTATGGCCAAGCCCAACCGGTCCCTCGCGCTCCTCGAGTCCTTGGTGCCGCGACTTCGCAGCCGAACCGTGATCGGATCCGTCGTCGACTCGCTCGGCCTCCGGTTGCGGGCGTTGGCGCCCGTCCCAGCCTGGCCGGCATGGAGAACCGTCAGTCTGGACCTGCGGGACGTCTCGGTGGGATCGGAAGTACGCGGCGATACGCTGAAACTCGGTTTTGGAGACTCGGAGGTATTCGTGCGGCGCGCCACCGCTTCGGCGCATGCGCCGTATGGCACTCCGGTCCAGTTCGGCGCGATCCGGTTTACCGTGCCGGCCAAACCCGCCGTCGCTCACGCCCTGGCGATCGTGGTGCCGCGGGAGCTTGCCGTCGACCAGCTGCTCGGCCAGCTCGCCGTGGTTCCGCTGGTCAACACCGACGCGCTCGAAGTCAGATTCCTGGATGTCGACCCGTCGAGAGCGCAGCGGGTGGCCAATCAGATCGTCAAGACCTTCAACACCGCCAATGTCACCGGCACGCAGCAGCAAGCCCGCCAGCGGCGCGAGTTTCTTGGCGAGCAACTCGGGAAGACCGAGGAGCAGCTCGCTCGGGCCCAGGGAAGCCTCGCCGCGTTCCGCAGTCGTCATGTCTTCGGCAACGCCGATGGCCTGGCCATGCACCAGTCGGCCATCATGGCGCTGGACGCCAGGCGCGACGACCTGCAGGTCGATCTCCGGGTGCTCGAGTCCCTGGCGGCCCGGTTGCAGGTCCGGGATGACAGCGCGGCGGCCGAGCTTCAGCGGGAGCTGAGCTACGCACCCGAGATCGCCGCCGATCCCGTCCTCGCGCAGTTGTATCAGCAGGTGCTGCTCTATCGCACCCGCCTCGACTCGCTGACCGCCGGGCCCTGGGCGAGCTCGGCCGACAACCCTGATGTGGTGCAGCTACGTCAGTTGCTCGCCACCGCCCAGGCCGAGCTCGGGACCGCGGTGCGGACCGGGCTCGGTTCGCTCCAGACGCGGATGGGGGCGTTGAGCGAGCTGGGGCGGACGAGCGCGGGCAACCTGCGGGCACTGCCGGCGTTCCAAGCGGAGGAGGAGCGGCTGTCGCAGCAGGTTTCGGCGCTCAGCGACTTCCAATCGCTCCTTCGGATTCACTTTGAACGCGCGCAACTCTTCGAGAGGCTCGCCGTTGGCGACATTGAAATCGTGGACCTGGCCAGCCAGCCGTATCTGCCGGCCGGGATTCCATGGTGGCTGAAGGCGGCTGTGGCCCTGGTGCTCGGCCTCGGGTTCGCGATTGCGGCGGCCACATTCGTCGACCTGCGCAATCGCTCGATTCGAGGGCCGGATGATGTGGCACAGGTCCTTCGAGTGCCTGGCTTTGGCATCGTCCCGCAGGTTGTCGAGGGGATGGCCCCCCTGGGACTGATCGGCAGCGGGCGCGTATCCGGCGGCAACCGGACGCGGGTCGACCTCGCTTCGGCGCAGCCGGTGGCGGCATCCGAGAGCTTCCGGGTGCTCTACTCGAGCCTGGTCCGCGGCTGGGGCAATCGCACACGCACCCTCATGGTCACCAGCGTCGGCCGGCAGGAGGGAAAGACGTTCGTCGCGGGCAACCTCGCGGCCACCTTCGCCCGGGAAGGAGCCCGGGTGCTTCTGGTCGACTGCGATGTCCGCCACGCCCGGTTGCATCGGATGTTTCAGGTCCCACGGGCGCCAGGGTTGTTGGAATTGCTGAACCCGGCTCCAACCCCCGAAGTGGGGACAACTTCGGGTGAGGACCGCCACCCGCGCCTGCGGTCCTACAGCTTCCTGCTCGGCGCCGAGTATGCCGGGGAACCCGGGAGGCCGACTGCGCGCGCGCCGATCCTGACGATTGCGGTACCCGACCGGACGCCGCACGGAAGCACTCATGTCCGGGGTACAGCGGTAGACGGGCTCTGGCTGCTCCCAGCGGGGTCATGGGCAGCGGGTACGGCTGAGGGACTGAGAGTGGATGCGGTCCGCGCCGCGCTGCGGAATCTGACCGAGCAGATCGACGTGGTCATCCTGGACACTCCGCCGGCGCTGGTGAGCGCCGATGCTGCCATTCTGGCGCCCCTAGCCGACGACGTTATCATCGTCGTCCGAGCGGGATCGACCGACCGCGAGTCGTTGGAAAGGGCTCGCGAGCAGCTGACGGCGGCAGGGGCCAGGGGAGTTGGCGCCCTCGTGAACGATCCCGAGGGGATGACGGCGAGGAGCCGCGAGCACTACTACGGGTGCGATTCTTTCCCCGATCTTGGCTGATTTCTACCGGCGGAGCAGCACATGGACCCCCCGTCCAAGTGCGATCGCGACCAAATGGCCCCTTTTTGGGCCGCGAGTCGGCGCCAGGTCGCTCCCCGCTCCTCGGTCGTCCGACGCGTGTTGTGCGGCGATCTGCCCCGGTAGTGCGGTAATCTGCTGTTGCGTCACCGCGGCAATGACGCACGCGACCAACCGCTCCTGTGAATGCAACAATTGTCGCGAACCGAGGGATGCACTTCTAACTAACACGGTAACGGGGCGTTGCACTTGGCCTCCCCAGATGATAAATACAGAGGTGTCGCTGGCCTGTGACTTGCGTGTTACAAGACGTTCTGCATCGATATCGCTTGGATTACGAGTGACCAAGCTCCAGCTATCCTGAACCGCCGTTGGCGTGTGTGTGGGCACCGAAGATCCCCCCTGGATCCGGTCCCACTCCCGACGCGGTTGGGGACGTGGACGCTGAGGTCTCCGGTCGCAAACTGACGAGATCGCCGCCGTGTCTTCCTTTTCGCCCGCCGTTACGGCCCGCCTGAAGCCACTGAAGGAACCGCCTTCGCGGACTACCCGCGCGCCGTGGTTGGGGGGGCGACATCTGGCCCGGCGTCTGGCCCGCACGGGACTTCTGCTGTTCGCCGACCTCGTGTTGTTGTCGCTGTTCTCCACGCTGGTGCAGGCGATCCGCGTGAGCCCCTGGTTTCCGCCTAGCGTCGGCGAAATCCTGGACCAACTGCTCCCGCACGGCGCGGTGCAGAGCGCCAGGTTCCCGCTCGCCGTCATCTTTTGCCTCGGCCTGCTGGGTGCCTACGGCGTCGTCGACGTCCGCCGGGCGATGATGCTCCGGACCGTGGCGGCCGCGCTCATGATGACGCTGCCGTCCTGGACCAAGCTCTGGGAGTTCACGGGGACCTCGTTTCTTGGTGGCTATGCGCTGCTGACGGCGATCCTGGCGCTCTTTCTGATCGCCTCGCAGCGGCTCTCCGAATCGGTGCGCCGGCTGGTCACGCCCCATCGCCTGCGAGCCAGCAACGTGCTGCTGGTGGCGGCCCCCCGCGATCTACCGAGGGCGCAGCGGCACCGGGCGGTGACGGATCCCAAGTTGTACACCATCCGCGGCGTGTTCGATCCCGGTGACCTGGCCGGACCGAGCGGGCTGGAAAGCTTCTGTCAGTCCATTCGCCGGGCGGATGCGGATACCGTCGTGCTCTGCTGCGGGGCGCTGGATGACCGGGCATTCAACCTCCTGGTCGACGCCACCAACGCGATGGGCTGCGGCCTTGTCTCGCTCACGCGCTCGCCCCGGGGGTACCGGCTGCATCCGCGTGTCATCGCGCCGCATGGCTCGCCACTGATGGTGCTCACCAGCCCTGCCAGTCGGACGTTCCTGCTGCTGGTCAAACGCATCGTGGACATCGTCGGCGCAACCGTGGGGCTGACGATCACGGCACCGCTCCTCGCGATGATCGCCCTGGCCATCCGGCTCGAGAGCCGGGGCCCGGTGTTGTTCCGGCAGTCTCGGGTCGGGGCCTGGGGGCAGCGGTTCAAGTGTCTCAAGTTCCGCACCATGCGGATGGATGCCGAAGAGATGCTCCGCCGCGATCCAGTGCTCCACGCGAAGTATGTCGCGAACAATTTCAAGCTGCCGGAAGGCGAGGATCCACGGATTACCCGAATGGGCCGGCTGCTGCGGATCACCAGTCTCGACGAGCTCCCCCAGTTCTGGAACGTACTCCGAGGGGAGATGGCGCTGATCGGCCCACGGCCGGTCGTACCGGACGAGCTCAACGAATACGGCGAGAAGCGCCGCGTGCTGTTGTCGGTCAAGCCCGGCATGACCGGGGCCTGGGCCATCATCGGACGCAGTCGAGTCGGCTACCCGCAGCGCGCCGCGATCGAGCTGGGCTATGTCAGCGGCTGGCGGTTCAAGGAAGATCTTTCCATCCTATGGAGGACGCTGCCGGCCGTGCTCACCCGGCGCGGCGCCCATTGAGCCAGGAGGTCGCCACCTTCTGCTTCCACGAAGTGACCGACGAGCCGCGATCGACGGGATTCCAACGGCGCGGCGCGGCGCCGTTTACACTGACCCGGCGAACGTTCATCGAGCACCTCGACGCCATCGCCGCCAGTCCCTGGACGCCGCGTCGGGTCACCGATCTCGGCCCGGGCTCGCCATCGCGCTGCATCATGCTCACCTTCGACGATGGCGGGCGCAGCGCCCTGGACGCGGCCGACGAGCTCAGCCGCCGCGGGTGGACGGGGCACTTCTTCATCGTGACGGGTCGCATCGGGACGTCGACCTTCTTGAGTCGGGACGGGGTGCGGCAGTTGCACCGGGCAGGTCACGTGGTGGGGAGCCACTCGCACACCCACCCCGACATCTTTCGCGAGCTTGCCCCGCGAGACATGCTGGCGGAATGGCAGACCAGCGCGGCTGCCCTTTCAGATCTCCTGGGCGCGCCGTGCGAAGCGGCTTCGGTTCCCGGAGGCGAGATCTCCCAGGCCGTCCTCCGGTCCGGCGCCGCGGCGGGGTTCCGGTATCTGTTCACCGTCGAGCCGACAGTCCGGCCCGGGGACGAGGGCGGATGTCGGGTATTCGGCCGCTACATGGTGAAGGCGCGGACCAAGCGGTCGCGGATGGAGCAACTGGCCCAGTTCCGCGGGTGGACGGGAGCGCTGGCGCTCAGACGCATGAAGGCTGTCGCCCGGCGGAGCTTTCCGCCCCTTTACCGTTACGTCGTCGGACAGCGGGCTCGGGAGGCGTCCTGACCGGCTCCGAGGTAGGTTGGCCTTTCGTGTCGGTCGTCATCCCGTGCCGCAACGAGGCGGGGCACGTGGGGCGGTGCCTGGACTCGATCCTGTCCAGCGACTACCCGCTCGATCGGCTGGAGGTTGTGATCGCCGATGGCATGAGCGACGATGGCACGCGGGAGGTCGTCGCCCGCTACGTCGCGATGCACCCGTCGATCACGATGATCGACAATCCCAAGCGCATCACGCCATGCGGGATGAACCTGGCTATTCGCGCCGCGCGGGGGCAGGTAATCATCCGGATGGACGCCCACGCGATGTATCCGACGGACTACCTTCGCCGTCTCGTGGCCGCGCAGCAGGAGACTGGGGCGGAGAACGTCGGGACGGTGATCGAGACCCTTCCCGCTGACGATACCGCGGTCGCCGCCGCGGTCGCCGTGGGGCTGTCGCACCCGCTCGGCGTCGGCAATTCCCACTTCCGGGTGGGGACGGCCACGCGGCGATGGGTAAATCACGTGCCATTCGGGTGCTGGCGCCGCGAGCTGTTCGATCGGATCGGGATGTTTGACGAAGAGATGGTGCGCGATCAGGACGTGGAGTTCAACGGGCGCCTGTTGAACAGCGGCGGCCGCATCCTGCTGCTGCCGGATGTGGTGTCGCGGTATTGGGGCCGGCGCACGATCGGGCAGCTGGCCCGGATGATGTATCAGTACGGGTATTTCAAGCCGCTGGTCGCCCGCAAGAACGGAAAAATCCTGACCGTCCGGCAGCTGGTGCCGTCGCTCTTCGTCCTCGCGCTCGCGGGCTCGCTGGCGCTGGCGCCGTGGTGGCGCTGGGCAGGCGTTGGGCTCGGGCTCCTGCTGGCGGCGTATGGTGCGCTGATCGGCGTCACGGCGGTCCGGGCGGCCAAACGCCAGGGTGCCCGCGTGGCCGTCGCGCTGGGCGGCGTTTTCCCAGCGATGCACGTGAGCTACGGCGTGGGCTACCTGCGGGGCCTGCTGGATCACTTCGTGCGCGCGCGGAAGGCGAGACGCCCCGCCGCCGAAGTGGCGCTCAGCCGGTAGCCGGCCCTACTTCGGCCAGGGAGTGATGCGCGAGTGAGCCTGCCACGGGTCCTCGTCCTCGACGGGCAGACGAACCAGGCGCTCGCCTGCGTCCGATCGCTGGGTCGAGCGGGATATCCCGTGCTCGTGGCCAGCCGCCGGCGCCGTCCGTTGGCAGCCTGGTCGCGATGGGCCGGGGGGCACCATCGGATCGGAGGCGATCGGCTGCCGGAGTTTGCGCGGCTGCGCGACTGGGCCGTGGCGCAGGGCGTGCGCCTGGTGCTGCCCATGACGGAGCGCTCATGCTTGCTGTGCAACGCGGATCGCGAGGCCTGGGAACTCGCCGGCATCCGGGTCGGCTGCCCCGAGCCCGCGGCGCTCCTCCAGGCATTCGACAAGGCCCGCACCCTCGAGGTCGCCAGCGCGTGCGGCGTGACCATTCCGCCCACCCGGCTGGCCACCTCCGAAGCGGCCTTCGTTCGAGCCGCCGACGAGCTGGGGTATCCCTGCGTCGTGAAGGCCCGGTTCAGCGAGACGTTCGTGGATGGCCGGCTGGAGCGCGCCGGGGGTACCAGCTATGTGGGAGGACCGGCCGACGTGCCGGCGGCCGTACGGGCCAACCGACATGGTGCGCACTGGCCGATTCTCCAGAAATACGTGCCGGGACAGGGCAGGGGCGTGTCAGGTATCTGCGACCGCGGGCGGCCGGTGGCGCTCTACGCCCACGAGCGGCTGCGGGACGTCCGACCCACGGGGTCGGGCAGCAGCCTCCGGCGGTCCGTCGCGCTCGAGCCCCGGCTGGGGGAACCGGCCGAACGGCTGCTGCGGGAGCTGGCGTGGGACGGGCCGGTGATGGTCGAGTTCCGTGATGATGGGGTTTCGCCTCCATGGCTCATGGAGGTGAACGGACGGTTCTGGGGCTCGACGCAGCTCGCGGTGGAGGTCGGAATCGACGCGCCGCGGCTCTGGGTGGAGTTGCTGGAGGGTCGCTCCGTTCCGGCGGTGACCGACTACCTGCCGGGCGTCGCCTTGCGATGGCTGTGGGGTGACGTGAAGCGCCTGTTGACCATTTTGAGGGGGCGGCCCGCGGGCTACTCGGGGCCGTTTCCGACGCGGTACCAGGGGATGACGGAGCTGTTTCAGGCCCAGCCGAGCGGCACTCGGCTCGAGGCCTGGAAGCGCGACGATCCCTGGCCCGCCGTAGGTGAGTGGGCCCAGGGCATCAGCGAACTGCTCGAGCTGGGGCGGCCGCGTACGCCGGCAGGGAGGGGTCCCCTCCCTGCGCAGCCGCTCATGGAACTCGGCGTCGACGTCGACTAGGACTGTCACCGAACCAGGCGAGGCGGTTCGTTCGTGCGGGCCGCCGCTAGGATTCATCCGAGGCACACCGTCATGCTGGAAGAGACTCCGCTCACCACACCCGCCCAGCCCGCCCCGCGAAACGTATGGGTGTCAGGGCCCGTTGCGCGGGAGCCCGAACCCCGACCTGGCGCCATTGCGGTTCGTCGGATTCTGACGGCCGTTCGACGCCACATCGTCCTGACGCTCGCGGTCACGACCTGCGCGACCACCGTCGCGTTCATCATGTTCCGGGAGCCCGCCAACTTCCAGGCGCAGGCCGTGCTGCGGCTGGTCGGCGAGCGCCAGGCGGTGGCGCCGGACCTGGACCCGAGTCCAGACCTCGATGTGCGCCACGTTGTCCTGGTCAATTCGCTCGTCCCGCGGGTCCGGAGCCGAGGGATCATCGGGGCCGTAGTTGATTCCATGGGGCTGCAGGTGCGGCCCGTGCCGGTGTTCTCGCTGCTGCACCCGGCCAGCCAGCCGGACCTGGGGCTGACGGGCATCCACGTCCGTCCCGATGTCAAGGCGGACACGGTGACTCTGCAGTTCGCCGAGGACTATTTGACCGTGCGCCATGCCGACAGCTCGGCGCGCCAGGCCTACGGGCGGCCGATCAACGCGGGCGGCGCGATGTTCATCGTCCCCAAGGCGCCCGACGTCGCCGGCGCGGTGCTCGCCATCGACCCGCGCGACGTCGCCATCGATCGGGTGCTGCTCCAATTGTCGGTGGTACCGCTGATCAACACCGACGCCCTGAACGTCCGCTACATCGACAGCGACCCCCGGCGGGCCATGGATATCACCAACGGGGTGGTCCGGAACTTCTACGCGTCGACCATCAATTCCTCCCAGGAGATGGGACGCCGACGCCGGCTGTTCCTCCAGGCGCAGCTCCAAGAGGCCGAGCAGCAATACAGCCAGGCTCAGGCCGGCCTCACCGCCTTCCGGAGCCGCCAGCGCCTGGCGAGCTCCTCGGACAAGCTGGCCCGCCAGCAGGCCGACCTGATGACGCTCGATACCCGGCGCGGCGATCTGGAGGCCGATCGCGCGGTCTTCAGGTCGCTGGTGAGCCGCCTGGACGCCGCCAAGGACAGCGCCAGCCGGGAGCAGCTCGATGCGATGGCGTTCGCGCCGGAGATCGCGACCGACGCGGTGGTCGGCAAGATGTTCCAGCAGCTGCAGACGTACCGAAGCAGACTGGATTCGCTGACCAGTGGCCCGTATCCGAGCTCGGCTACCAATCCCGACGTGCTGC
>JBOHSB010000440.1:0-7571 GCA_050733015.1 Gemmatimonadales bacterium | reverse complement strand
GACCACGACCAGCCGGGCGCCGGGAATGGCGCTCGCCATCCGGCGAGCGCCGTCCGGCGGGGTGAGCGTGTCATCCTCGCCCACGATGACGAGCGTCGGTAGGCCTGCGAGGGTCGGCAAGAGCCCGGTGCTGTCGTGCCGATCCCGCATGGCGGACAAGGCGCCGACCAATCCCGCCACCGGCGTGCCTGCCATGATGCGGTGGATCCGCTCCGCCGTCTCGGGCTCATGCGCCAGTGTGGCCGGTGACAAGACCTTGGGAAGCATTGCGTCGGCGATGGCCTGGGCGCCGTTCTCTCGAGCGGTCGCCGCCGCCGCGTCGCGCGCCCGCCGGGCCTCCGCCCCGTCGGCTTCCGCCCGGGTGTCGACCAGAATCAGCGCCCGCACACGGTTCCGCCAGCGGCGCAGGAACTCGAAGATCACGTAGCCGCCCATGGAGAGCCCGCACAGCACCACGTCGTCCACGCCCAACGTGTCGAGCAGGGCCGCGAGGTCATCCGCGTAGATCGTCATCCCGTAGCCGAGGTCGGGTGCGTCCGATTCTCCCATGCCGCGCAGATCGGGGGCGATCCGGCGGTAACCGTCCAGGGCGTCCATCTGGGCCCGCCAGATGGTGCGGTCAAAGGGATAGCCGTGGACGAAGAGGATAGCAGGCCCGTCGCCCCGAATCTCGACCGCGAGACTCACCCCATTGACCGTGAGCCGCTGCGCGCCGCCCGAAGCGGGCCGGGTATGCATGAACTCCCCGAACTCCACGGGCACCTCGATCGGCCGGCCGTCGCGGTTGATGCAGACGAACACGAACTCCGCGGTCGCGATGAGGACGTCGTCCTTCATCCGGCGAGCCGTTTGCCGCATGGTGAAGCTGGTGCGCCCGTGGTGGGTCAGGGTCTGGTGGAATCGCAGGACATCGCCAGGGAAGGCGGCCGCGTGGTAGTCGATCACGGTCCTTCGAACGGCCGGCCACGCGCCGGCGCGGGTGAACACATCCATCCCCGGGCCTCGCACGAGCATCTCCCACCGCGCCCGCTCGAACAGGCTCAGAAACGAGGCCTGGTTCAGGTGCCCGAACGCGTCGCACTCGTCCGGGTAGACGGTGAGGTCGATCTCGCTGGGGTGGGGCATGCCAACAAGATAGTGGAGAGGATGAAGGCCGCGGCTGCCGAGCGAAAACGAGCGCGCGAGACTACACTTCCGGCGACCGCCCGGAGACTCGCTCTCCGCCATCCCGTTCTCTCCTTCCCCGCCATCTATGAAGCCCGCCACCGACTACATCCGGCACGCCGCCAAGCTCGCCCGCAAGCTGCAGATGGATGCGGCGATGGGTGGGACGCCCCAGCCCGACGCCGAGTTCTACAAGGCCCTGTCGAAAGCGCTCGACGAGATCGCCGCCGCCCTGGAGCAGGTGTCGCGGTCCGAGTGAGCCGCGAGGTCCCGCTGATCCAGTCGCAGGCGGAGCTGGGGGCGCTGTTCCAGCGTCTCCGGGGAGAGCCGCTGCTGGCCGTGGACACCGAAGCGGCCAGCTTCCACCGGTTCACCGATCGGGTCTACCTGCTGCAGGTGAGCTCGCGGGCCGAGACGGCGGTGGTGGATCCTCTCGCCACCCAGGGCCTCGATCCGCTCGGCGAGGTGCTGGCCGATCCGAACGTCGAGATCGTGTTCCACGACGCGGATTACGATCTGCGGCTGCTCGATCGCGAGTACGGTTTCCGCGCCACCAGCGTCTTCGATACGCGCATCGCCGCTCAGCTCCTGAACGAGCCCGGGGTCGGGCTGGCGGCGTTGCTGGAGAAGTATCTCGGGGTGCGGCTAGACAAGCGGTTCCAGCGGGCCGACTGGTCCGCCCGGCCGCTGTCACCCGAGATGCTGGAGTACGCGGCGGCCGACACCCGCCACCTACCCGAGCTGCGCGACATCCTGAAGGCGCGCCTCGAAGCGAGTGGGCGTCTGGGCTGGGCCATGGAGGAGTTCGCCCTGCTGGACGACATTCGGGCGGGCCAATCCGATGGGGAGCCCGGCTTCCTCCGGCTCAAAGGCGCCAAGGCCCTCAAAGGCCGAGAGCTGGCCGTCCTGCGGGAGCTGTACGCCTGGCGGGAAGGGGTCGCCCAGCGGAGCGACCGGGCCACGTTTCGCGTCCTCAACAACGAGCCCATGCTGGCGCTGGCCAAGCAGCCGCCGGCGGACCTCGTGGCGCTCAAGACCATTCGAGGCATCAGCGCCGACCAAGTCGAGCGCCGCGGGCGCGACATCCTGGCGGCGGTCAAGCGCGGCCTGGAGATCCCCGATGGGGATCTGCCCAGGGTCGAGCGCGGCCCGCGCCGGGTGTACGATGCCGCCTTCGACGCCCGGCTGGAGCGGCTCAAGGCGGCCCGGAACCGGCTGGCCACCGAGCTCGACCTCCAGCCAGGCGTACTGTGCCCGAACGGGACGCTCGAGGCGATCGCGAAAGCGAATCCCGGCAGTTTGGAGGAGCTGGGGCTGTTGCCGGAGCTCAGACGGTGGCAGCTGCGCGAGATCGGGGGTGAGCTGCTGGCGGCGCTACGGGTGAAAGAGGGCGCGAGCGAAGCAGGAGCTAGCGGCTGATGATGGATTGCAAGTTCAAAATCCGCAACGTGTTGGCAGTCATTGCGTCAACGAGTGGTTCGATGATGGCGTGATACTGCTGGGCGATCGCGGTCGTCAGAAACCGAGAAACGCCCTGACCCGCGGGTCCATCTTGTCCGGGGTCCAGTAGGGGTCCCACACCAGCTCGACGTCCACCGACTCGACCCCTTCCATGTCGGTCACCACCCGCTTCACATCATCGATGATCTCAGTGCCGGCCGGACAACCTGGGCTGGTGAGCGTCATCTTGACCTGCACCCGGCCCGGGTCGGCCACCTCGACATCGTACACCAGCCCGATATCGATGATGTTGAGATTCAGCTCGGGATCCTTGACGGCCCGGAGCGCCTTGCGGACCGTGTCTGGCGTCGGGATAGCTTCGGTCATACCAGAATCCTAACCGCTTCGCCGCCACTTGCCACCGTCGCGGCCGCTCCGGGCACCCAGGGCCGGCTCAGCAGCGCGCCACGAGCTCCTGCTGACATCCATGTGGAACGAGGCGCACGGTCGCGTCGCTGAGTGCGGCCCGGACGACCTTGAGCTCCTTGACCGATTCGCGGATGCGCGGGTCGAAGGCCCGGTTGGTGAGAAAGACCAGGAACAGGTCGCGCGCGGGGTCCACCCAGAGCTCGGTCCCGGTGAACCCGGTGTGTCCGTAGGAGGCGTCGCTCACGAGGCTTCCGAACACACTCGGCTCGTCAGGCTTGGCCTCCGGAGTATCCCAGCCGAGGAGCCGGGATCCGCTCCTGGCACCCTTCACCAGGAAACGCTGGACCGTTTGCGGACTGACCCACTGTCCGTTGGGGCCCATCCCCGACCGAAGCCAGACCTGCGCGTATCGCGCCAGGTCCCTTCCCGTCGAGAACACGCCGGCGTGCCCGGCCACCCCTCCCATCGCGACGGCGTTCTGATCGTTGACGTCGCCCGGAACCGGCTGGCCGCGCCAGATCCCGCTCGGCGCGATGCGCCGCTTCATCCGTGAGGATGGCTTGTACATGGTTTGATTCAGGCCGAGCGGATCGAACACTTCGTGCTTGGCCAGGTGGTCGAGGGACTGGCCCCCCAGCTTCTCCTCGATCAGGCCGAGGAAGAGCGCGTTGAGATCGCTGTACTCGGCGCTATCTCCAGGGGTACGCATCAGAGGTTGGGTGTAGAGCAGATCGATCGCGCGGGCCCGACTGCCTCGAGCCTTCACATAGAACGGCACGTAGCTCTTGAGGCCGCTGGTGTGGTCGAGCAGCATGCGGACGGTCACGTCGTTCTTGAGCCCGCCGGCGAACCTTGGCAGATACCGCCGTACGGGAGCATCGAGCTCCAACTTCCCCCGGTCCACCAGGCGCATGGCGATGCTGGCCGTGCTCACGACCTTGGTGATCGAGGCGACGTCCCACAGGGTCGAGTCGGGGTCGGGGACCGGAGAAGACGGGCTCCAGGTGAAGTGCCCGTAGCCCCGGGCATACATCAGGGAGTCCCGCCGGCCGATGACCACGACCGCACCGGGATAGATCCCTCTCCGAATCCCATCCTGGACCGCCGCGTCGATCTCGGCGAACGATTGGGCCCGAGCGGGGGTAACACCCGAGGACATCAGGAGAGCTCCGTACACCAGGATCGTGCGCCACGCGGTCGCACCCATGCAATTCTCCATCTTGCAGACATGGTTCATCCCCGGCCTGCTCGCGGGCCTGGCCTGCGCCCGGCCGGTCTCTCTCGATGTGTGGCCCCCCGGAGACCCGGGCGCCGGTCCGACCGTGGACCCTCTGGGACGCCCCGGGTTTCAACCGGAGCTGCCAGCTGCACAGGCAACCATCGTGCCCCGAAGTACACCGTACGCTGGGCTGAGTCGCTACGCGGATGTTGCAACGGAGGTGGGCGGGCGGATGGGCGCGGTCTACGGCTCCTCGTCGGGCACGTCGCGGACCGGTCCGGGAGGCAGACGGTAAAGCACCGCGGCCGTCCGGCGGTCGCGGTCGGAGAGGGTGCCGGTGCGGGTAGCCGGGAACATGACATCATTCGAGTCGGCCGAGTGCGGCAGGCCGATGGCGTGGCCGGTCTCGTGCACCGCCACCGACAGCAGAGCATCGTCCGGCAACACGACGCCAGTGTTGGTGCGCAAAGCCAGCGACACGAGCGCCCGGCGCACCCGCCCGGACTGGTCCCACGTCAGGTCGGTCTGGCCGGCGCGATCGAAATCGAAGTGATCGATCCACCGCACCAGGATGTCCGCCCGGCTGGTGTCGGTCACGATATCGAACCGAAGCCCGATACCCAGACTCTCCCACCGGTCCAGCGACGTCCGCACGTATCCCGTCAGCCGCGGCGTCCAGTTCGGCACCCCACCCTCGATGATGGCAACCCGGATCGGCGTGCCCCACCGGTCGGGCCAACGCCGGACGACGGAGTCGGTGCTGAGGATGAGCGAGTCGAGATACGTGGAATTGGCTTCGCGGGTCAGCGCCTCGCGGGCCGCCAGGCGGGCCATCCGGGCCTCGCCGGTGGACGCGCGATTTGCCCGAGAGGCTACCCGGGTCCCGGCACCGGGCCCCCGGTTGAGGTTCGGGGTGGCGCTGCTGGTGGCCCGGGCGACCGGCTCCGCGGCCGCCAGCCGACGCTTGGTGGCCTCCAAGGCCCGGTCGGCCAGAACCAGGAACAGGAGGCCCAGAGTCACCAGTGGCAGGAGGTGGTGGCGCCGCATGATGACAATATGGAGCACTTTCCGCTCCGCCCGCTAGCCGTCCCCCCGGCTGGCGCCGGAACCCTCGGCCGTCTAACATTTTGCCACCTTCGAGACGGGCAGGGACCCGGGAGGAAGCTCTGAACCTGATGGACCGTTTTGCCCGGGCGCTGGTGCGCTGGCGCTACGGGGTGCTGGTCGTCTGGACGGTGGTCGGGGCGGTGGCCATCGTCCGGGCACCAGCGACGCCGGCCCTCCTCAACATCCGTGGGGGGAGCGCCCGGCCAACGGAGGCCTCCCGAACCGAAGACCTGCTCAACGGCCGATTCAGCCGGCCCATCAGCGAGTTTTTCGCGGTCACCCTCGAGGCAGCGGCACCCTTCGACTCCGCGGGGCCGCGGGGGGTGCTGGACTCCGTGCTCGCCGTGCTCGGGCGGCAGCCCTACGTCCGCGGCCTGGTCTCCTACCGCTCCACCGGCGACAGCACGTTCGTGAGCCGTGACCACCGGGCGACCTTCGTCATCGTGGCGCTCGAGGCCACACCGGGCGACAGCGCCGGCGCGCTGGTCCAGCCGGTGCGCAACCTGGTCAAGGGTACGATGGCCCGAGTGCCGGACGGCTCCCGGTACCGGGTGCGCGTCACCGGGCGGGCGCCGCTCGATCTGGACGTGCGCACGGTGGTCGCCCGCGACAGCGCCGTGGGGGAGAAGCGTCTCCTGCCGCTCACGCTCGTGATTCTGGTGCTGGCCTTCGGGGCACTCGTGGCCGCCGCGTTGCCGCTGGTGGTCGGCGTGCTGGCGATCGCGGTGTCACTCGCCATCATCGGCCTGATCGCGCACGTGACTCCGATGTCGGTGTTCGTGCTCAACATGACCACGATGATCGGGTTGGGCGTCGGGATCGACTACTCCTTGCTGGTGGTCACCCGGTTCCGGGAGGAGCTCGCGCGCGGCGCGCGACGCCAGATCGCGGCGGTCAACACGCTCGCGACAGCCGGACGAGCGGTGATCACGTCCGGACTCACCGTCGTGGTCGGCTTCGGCGCGTTGCTGCTCACGCCGCTGATCGAGACCCGAAGCGTGGGCATCGGCGGCCTCATCGTGGTGGCGGTGGCGGTGAGCCTCTCCATCACCCTGCTCCCCGCCCTGCTCGCGATCCTGGGCCGCGAGATCGACCGGCCCAAGTGGCTGGCGCGGCGCCTTGCCTGGTACCACGCGCCGCAGGTCTGGGAGAAATGGGCGCGCACACTGAGCCGGCATCCGATCCGCGCGCTGGGCTACGGCGGCACCGTGATCGCCATCCTCACGCTGCCGGTCTTCTTCATCAAGATCGGCCTGCCCTCGCGTCACTGGTGGCCGACCGGCACGGAGGCGGGCGAGGGCCTCGACGCCCTCACGGCGATGGGTGTCGCCGGCTTCATTCAGCCGGTGCGGGTGCTGGTGCAGCTGCCGGAGGGGCGGAGCGCTGTGGACGCGACCTCGCTCCGGGGCCTGATGACGCTGAGCGACTCCCTCCGGGCCGATTCTCGCGTGCGCGAGGTGCGCAGCCTGGTGACGCTCGAGCCCAAGGGCAGCCTGCTGGGCTACTCCGTGCTCTACAGCGACCTGGCGGCGGCGCGCGCCAAGTATCCCGATTTCCTCGACGCCTACCTGAGCAGCGACCACCGGCTCACCCTGCTCGACGTCATCCTCGCGGATACCACCTCGTTGACGACCGCCACCGACGTGGTGCTCCGGGCGCGGCAGCTGGCCAAGGCGCAGCTGCGGGGCGTCAAGGACATGACCATCACGGTCGGGGGCTACTCGGCGGCGGCGCTCGACTTCCAGGAGGACCTGCTGGCCCGGTTCCCGCTGCTCGTCCTTCTGATTCTCGGCGCCACGGCGGTGATGCTCGCCATCGCCTTCAAGTCGCTGCTGGTGCCGATCAAGGCGATCATCATGAACACGCTGTCGGTGAGCGCCACCTTCGGGCTCATCGTGCTCGTGTTCCAGCACGGCGTCGGATCCCAGATCTTCGGGCTCACCGGTCCGACGTCGGCGATCTTCGTGGCGGTGCCGGTGCTGGTGTTCGCGGTGGTCTTCGGCCTCAGCATGGACTACGAGGTGTTCCTGTTGAGCCGGATCAAGGAGGCCTTCGACCGGAGCGGCCGGAACACCGAGGCCACGATGGAAGGCTTGAGCGCGACCGCGTCGGTGATCACCTCGGCGGCGCTCATCATGATCCTGGTGTTCGGGATCTTCGCCTTCGCGCGCGTGCTGGCGATGCAGCTCATGGGATTCGGGCTGGCCGTGGC
>JBOHSB010000439.1:0-10236 GCA_050733015.1 Gemmatimonadales bacterium | reverse complement strand
GGTATGGGTCGGTGGCGGTGCCGATGACCAGCGCGTGATTGCCCAGGCGGGCGGGATCGAGCGTGCGCGCGAGCACCTCCGCTACGCCGGTCTTGACCAGGATCCGACGCTCGAACGCTTCCCAGTCCGGCAGCCGCTCGGGCGCGAGGCCGCTGCGCTCGACGGCATAGCGGTGCGTGTCCCGGGCGTAGCAGTAGGTGCAGCCGAACTCGCAGCCCACGTAGGGATTGATGGACCAGAAGCCCATGTGGGTCGAGGCGGCCGAGTTGAGCACCGAGCGCACCGGCAGCTCGAGGAACCGGGTGCCCCGCGCCCGCTCGTCCAGCACCGTCAAGCTTCGATCGCGCCGCTCCGGCGCGGGCAGCAGGTCGAGCTGGCCGCTCACCCGCACCGAGCCCAGCCGCAGTGGCGGCAGCTGACACAGCCGGAGGCTCGGACCAGCGGGCCGGCGCACTCGGGACACACCCGCACGGTCGTCGGCGGAAAGGAATCGGGCGACGTGACGGCGGGACTGGGACGGGGCTGGAGCGGGGGCATGGGGCGGGTCCTCGATCTTCGGTTTTTGTTCGGCTCCGCCCTATAGATGCGCCTCGCGCGGGGTCCTGTCAAGAGCGCCCGGATACCTTCCAGCATGCTCACCGACGGGTGGTCGAACGCCACCGAGGAATGGTTCGAAGGCGCCGGCGGCGCGCGGCTCTTCTGCCGGCACGCGCGTCCGGCCACGGCGCCCCGCGCGGTGCTCATTTCGCTGCACGGCCTGGGTGATCACTCGGGTCTCTACCCCATGGTGCCGGACGCCGTCGTTCCGCTCGGCATCGAGCTGTTCGCGCCGGACCTCCGCGGCAACGGAAGGTCGCCGGGGCAGCGGGGCTACCTCGAGCGCTGGTCCGATGTGCGGGAAGACCTGCGCCGCCTGGTCGTATGGGTCCGGGCCGAGCGGCCGAGCGTTCCGCTGTTCCTGCTGGGCAACAGCCTGGGCGGCCTGGTCGTGCTGGAATACGCGCTGCACTACCCGACCGGCATTTGGGGGGTCGTGGCGGTGGCCCCACCGCTCGGCCCCCTGGGCGTGCCGGGGCCCCTCCTCGTGCTGGGCCGCATCCTCTCCCGGGTGTGGCCTCGCTTCTCGCTCGACACCGGCATGGACCTGTCGGGGCTGGCGCGTAATCCGGACGTGGCCGAGCGGGTACTGCGCGATCCGCTGTTTCACCGGAAGGGCACCGCCCGGCTCTCGACCGAGGTGACCGCGGCCATCGAGCGGGTGCAGACGGGCGCGCCGGCCTTCCCCGTGCCGGTGCTCGTGCTTCACGGGGGCGCCGACCGGATGGTGCCGCCCGAGGGGAGCCGGCGATTCGTGGACGGCGGCGGCCAGCCCGACCGGCGGCTGATCGAGTATCCGGACGGGTACCACGCGCTGCTCGCCGACGTCGAGGGTGGGCGCGTGCTCGGGGATATCGTCGAATGGGTGCTCGCCCGCGCGGCCATGTGAGCGACTGCCCGCGACCAGCGGCGCACTGCCGGTGGTGTCGCGGGCTCTCGCGCGCACGGGGGCCGGTCGCTACAGTGGATGCGTGGTGTCCCACTTCGTACGCGCCATGCGCCTGCGGTGCCCGCATTGCGGGGGCGGACCGATCTTCACCAGCTGGTCGCGCCTGCTGCCGGTGTGCCCCGTCTGCGGGCTCGGCCTGGAGCGCGGGGAACAGGGATACTGGCTCGGCGCGTACTTCTTCAACCTGATGGCGATGGAGACGGTGTTCAGTGTGTGGGTGGTGGGATTCCTGTGGGAGACCTGGCCTGATCCGCCGTGGGATGTCCTTCAGATCAGCACGGCCGTGCTGATGGTGCTGTTTCCGATCTTCTTCTTTCCCTACTCGAAGACCCTGTTCCTCGCCTTCGACCTGCTCATGCGTCCCCCGGACGAGCCGGACTTCTTCGCCCCGCACGAGGAGTCGCCCCAGCCACGCCGGGCCGGCTCATCGGACTCGGCCTAGGATCTCACCCAGCCGGCTCAGCAGCTCCTCGGCCGTGAACGGCTTCTGCAGGTAGGGCCGGTCGGCCTCGACCAGCGCTCTCCGCGTCGCCTCGTCCGGATGCCCCGACATGAACAGGACCGGAAGGCCGGGGCGCAGCCCGCCGGCCCGCTCGGCCAGCTCGCGACCGTCCATGCGCGGCATGGCGAGGTCGGTGATGAGCAGGTCGAACGGCTCCAGGGTCTGCGCCAGGCGCTCGAGCGCCGCCTCGCCGTCCGGGGCCTCCGCGACCTGATAGCCCTGGGTGGTGAGCTCCCGGGCGACCACGGCCCGAACCAGCGGGTCGTCTTCCACCACGAGCACCCGGGCCGCGAACGCGGCCGGGCCCGTGTCCCTCGGTTCGACCACGGCCGGCGCGGGGCTGTCCACGCGCGGCAGGACGACTTCGATCCGGGTGCCGCGACCGGCCTCGCTCTCGGCGCGGATGTAGCCGCCGCTCTGTTTAACCAGGCCGTACACCATGGACAGGCCGAGGCCGGTGCCCTTCCCGGGACCCTTCGTGGTGAAGAAGGGCTCAAACGCCCGTCGCAGGGTGGACGGGCTCATCCCGTGCCCGGTGTCCGCGACGGTGAGGCCTACGTAGTCGCCGGGTCGGATCTCGTCGTCCTGGGACGGCACCACGGCGTCGGCCGGGACGCTGACGAGGGTGGTCCGAATGGCCAGCTCGCCGCCCTCGGGCATGGCATCGCGCGCATTGAGGGTGAGGTTCAGCAGCATCTGCTCGATCTGGCCCACGTCGGCCCTCACCCGCCGGCCGAGGGAGCCAGGCTGAACCTGCAGCGTGCAACGGTCGCCCAAGGCCCGCGCGAGGAAGGGGCGCAATCGCTCGATGACCGTGTCGAGGTCCACGATCTCGGGTTGCAGGTGCTGTCGCCGGCCGTAGGCCAGCAGCTGCGCCGTGATCCGCGCGGTCCGCTCGGCCGCCTGGCGGACCTGCTCGATGTCGGTCCGGACGGCCGCGGGCAGGGCGGGATGCCTGAGGACGAACCCGGCGCAGCCGAGCACGACGGTCATCTGGTTGTTGGTCTCGTGCGCCACGCCCCCGGCGAGACGGCCAACCGCCTCCAGGCGCTGAAACCAGGCAAGAACGGATCCAAGCGAGGGGCTGGGGACGACGCGTCCCCGGCCGGACGAGGCCCTGCTGGGCTGGAACATAGCCGCCCCGGGACCGGCCGCAACGTAGCTGGCGTACCGAGCGCGCGCCCACCACCACCGGGACACTATGATTGACTGGATGAACCTCCACAGCCGCCGCGTCCTCGTCTTTCTGAGCACCGCCGCGCGGACCTGGCGCAGGGCCGCCCATGCCCGCCGCCGGGCCATCGTCGTGGTAGGCCGGCCGGTCGCCGCGGCGCGCGGCGCGTGGGACGGGTTCGTGGACTGGGTCAACGGGCTCGGGCTGAGCGAGAACACGATCCTGCTGGCGTTTGCGGTCGTGGTCGGCGTCGGTGGCGCGCTTGGCGTGGTGGTGTTTTACAAGCTGATCGACGCGGCCTATGGGCTGTTCTACCTCTGGCCCGAGACCTTTCTATCCCGGTCCGATTTCCTGGCCTACCGGCCGCTGGTCACCGCCACCGGCTTCGCGGCCGCGTGGGCGGTCTACCGCCGATTCGGGCACGGACACCAGGGACTCAACGTGCCTGACGTGCAGTTGCGGGTCGCGCGCCAAGGCGGACGCATACCCGTCCGTCCGGCGCTCGCGCGGACCGCCGCCAGCGCCATCACCATCGGAGCGGGCGGCTCGGCCGGGAGCGAGGGCCCGGTGGCGGTGCTCGGCTCGACCTTCGGCTCGTGGCTGGGTCGGATCTTCCGGTTCGAGTCGAGCCGGGTCTCGACCCTCGTGGGCGCTGGCGCCGCGGCGGCGATCTCGGCGGCGTTCAACGCCCCGCTCGCCGGGGCCTTCTTCGCCCTGGAGGAGATCCTCGGCTCTTTCGCCGCCGGCGCGTTCTCGGCGGTGGTAGTGAGCAGCGTGCTGGCGGCCGTGGTCTCGCGCGCGGTGTTCGGCAACCATCCCGCCTTTCCGATTCCGGTCGAGTACGGCTACACGCTCACGCGCGAGGTGGTGCTGTTCTACCCGCTGCTCGGCGCCGTCACCGGCCTGGTGTCGGCGCTGTTCATCTGGTGCTTCTTCCGGTCGGAGGACTGGGCCGCGCGGGTGCGGCTGCCGGAGGCAGCGGTCCCCTGGATCGGCGGGGCGATCGTCGGCGCCCTGGTCTATCTGTCGCGTGGAATCCTGGTGGGGTACGGCCACCTCGCGGTCCACCTCGAGGTGTTCGGGCAGATGGCGTGGTACCTCCTCCTGCTGCTCGCGCTCGGCAAGATCCTCGCGACCTCCATCACCCTGACGTCGGGCGGCTCGGGTGGGCTGTTCACCCCGTCGCTCTACATCGGCGCGGCCACGGGCGGCGGGTTCGGGGTGGCGCTCCGACAGCTGTTCCCCGGGCTGCACATTCACCCCGAGGCGTACGCGCTGGTGGGGATGGGCGCGCTGGTCGCCGGAGCGACCAACGCGCCCATCACCGGCATCCTGATCGTGTTCGAGATGACGAACGACTACGCCATCGTGCTGCCGCTGATGCTCACCACGGTGATCTGCCACCTCATCGCGCGACGGCTCGAGCCCGACTCACTGTACAGCGGCTGGCTGCGCCGCCGGGGCGAGCGCATCGAGCACGGCGCGGATCGGGCGCTGCTGACCGACCTCACGGTCCGCGAGGCCTACGATCCGGCCCCGCAGGTGTTCCGGGCCGACGCCCCGCTCGCCACCCTGCTCGCCCATCTCAGACCCGGCGAGCAGACGACGTTTCCCGTGGTGGATCACGCCGGCGCCCTGGTGGGTGTGGTCACCATGGCGGACCTGGCTCGGCTCGCCGAGGAGGCCGCCGCCGCCGACGACAGGCGGCTGGCCGCCGACGTGGCCGGTCCGATCGAGACGGTGACGCTGTCGGACTCGCTGCTGGAGGCGACCCGGCGGATGGGCGTGCGGGGAGCGTCGGCCCTCCCCGTGCTGAGCGCCGGCAGCCACCGGCTGCTCGGGGTCGTGAGCCGGAGCCACATCCTCGCGGCCTACCAGCGGGCGCTGACCGGCGGCCTGCCCGCGGCGGCGCCTACGGGCGTCGGAGGGCGGTCCGGTTGGGCGCACCGCTAGCGCACGACGACCAGCGCGACGCCTTCCTCGAGCCAGCTGTCGGGCCTTTCCCTGACGTCCGCTACCCGGATGGGGCGAGCCGGCGCGTCGGGGATCGGGGCTTCGGCGGCGGCGTCGGTGACGAATCGCAGGAGATACAGGGTCGGCCCGGCGTTCCGGGCGTGCTCGGCGACGAACGCGGCGAGCGCTCGAGGCCAGCCGCCCGCCGGCACGGGAATGCCGGCGCCCCGCCGGTGCCGCTCGATGGCCGCGAGCAGCGGCTCCCGGCCGCCGCCGGCCTTCCGATGTCGCTCGCGATGGTGGCGCTCGTCTTCACGGGGGATCTCGTGGCGCGGGCGGACCAGGTCGCACGAACAGGCCCCCACGATCAGCCGCGCGACGGTCTGGGCGGTTGGATGGAGCGCGCGGATGCGGTGGTGGACCTCGCGGTCGGCCGGCTGGGCCGTGAGGCCCGCCGGCAGCATGGCCCGCATCTCACTGAGGGTGAGCGGGCTCGCGGCGTAGAGGAGGTAGCACAGAGGTCAGATCGGGAGATCGTCGCGGATCAGTACGAGAATGGCGGCCTGTGGCACCACGAGATACTTCTTTTCCTCGAACGAGATCTCGACCGCCGCCTTGCGGAAGAAGATGGCGTGATCGCCGACGCGCGCCTGCATCCCGCGGTTCTTGCCCTCGCGCGCGTCCAGCTTCCAGGGCTCGTCGTCGAGCGCGCTGAGATCGGCGACGGGGGTACCCGGACCGGTGGCCACGATGAGGCCGGTCTGCACCTGCTGCGCGTCGATCGCAGTGGCGGGCAGGTACAGGCCGACGCGGGTGCGATCATCCCCATCCTCGGGGGTGATCAGCACCCGATCACCGACGACCATCAGCTGCTTTCGGGGAAACTCCACTTCATCGGTTTCCATTGCCGCCCTCGGCCTGGTGCACGGTCACCAGCTCGAGAATGCGGAGCTTGCGCGTCGTGGTCGGCAGGCGGAGACTGATCTCGTCGCCCACGCGGCCGTTGGACAGGGCGCGGCCCAGCGGCGACGCAAGCGAGATGTGGCCGGCGTCGAAATCCATCATCTCGGCCAGCACCACCATATACGTGTCGGTGTCGTTGGTGTCGAGGTCCAGCACCTTCACCCTGGAGCCGAGCCCCACCCGATCGGCCGGGGCCTCGGTGTTGGCGAGCTGGCTCAGCTGGTGGAGCCGCTGGTGCAGCTGGCCCAGGCGGGCCTGGACGAACTGCTGGCGCTCGAGCGCCGCCTTGTACTCGCTATTCTCCCGCAGGTCGCCCAACTCGACCGCCTGGGCGATGGCCTGCGGCAACAGGATGTTCAATTCATGGCTGAGCTGCTCGATCTCGCGGCCCAGCCTCTCCCGCATCTCACGGATCATTGGTCCAACCGGACGATAAAGAAACGACGGCCCCGAGCAGCGGCGGCGCTCAGGGCGAGGGTGGAAAGATCGACAAAAGATACCACCGCCACGGCCAGTGCGGAATGCGCGCTGTGCTAACGCCGTGGCGTTCCAATGCTTGACTGGCGAATGACCGCTGCGGGCGCCATCCATATCAGGACTGGAGAGAGCCGATGAAGACACGTTGCGCCATCGGGTTGGCCATCGCCGCGGCGCTCGCGGCCTGCTCATCCGGCCCCCGCCCGGCGCCAAGCCCGGCCTCGGCCGCGACGTCGGCCGAGGCGCCGCCGGCTCCCATCGCGCCGGATTCGGTGGCGGATGCGCTCCTGGTGGACGTCAGGTCGGTCGACTCGACGATCCGGGTGGACGTCCGCTACGCCACGGCGAAAAACTTCCCCGGTGCCCCGCTACCGGGGTACGACGCCTCGCGTATCCTGCTCCGGCGCGAGGTGGCCCAGGCGCTTGCCCGGGTCCAGCGGAGGCTTCGCACCGGCGACCTGGGCCTCCGTGTGTTCGATGGGTATCGCCCCGTCCGGGCGACCCTGGCCATGGTCGACTGGGCGGAGCGTACCGGGCGGCGGGCCCTGCTCGACAGCGGCTACATCGCCCGGCGGAGCCGCCACAACATGGGGGTGGCGGTGGATCTCACCCTGGTGGACCTGGTGACCGGCACCGAGGTACCAATGGGAACGCCGTTCGATACGTTCTCCGAGGCGGCGCACACGGCGAACGCGGAGGGCCGCGTGCGCCGGTATCGCGAGCTGCTGGTGAGGGTGATGGAATCGGAAGGGTTCGTGAATTACGAGCAGGAGTGGTGGCATTTCAGCTATCCGGTGGAGGGGGCGGTGCCGTTCGATCGAACCATTAGGGCTGTGCGTGGTGGAGTGAGCGGGCAGTCATAGTCGCATGTGCTACTACCATGCTACTTTGACGCTGCTCCTTCGGCCGCGAGGCGGTGTTCGCGGTCGGCGCGACGTGGGCCGGGGGCTCTTTGACGATCGCTTCATGCTTGATCGCAGGGCCGGTAGCAAGCCGCAACCGAGTCTTGCGTCGGTCGATCTCCAACGATCGCGGCGCCAGGCGTCGCGAGCCATCGCAAGGCGCGGCGTTCCTTGACCTTCCGGTATGAAACCCGTAAACTGCGGCGGCTTGCGTGCCCCGCGGTGGTGAACGTCAATTCTCGCCAACAGGATGGCCGCGTAATGCACCTTCGGATCCGTGGCTTCCGGCTGCTCAGCCGGGTGGCCTTCCTGCTCCCCTTGCTCGTGCTGGTCGCGAGCGCCTGCAGCCCCGACCACTATCCGCAAACGGCTCTTCGGCCGATCTCCGACTTCGGCAAGATCGGCGACGACATCCAGACGACCACCTTCAAGTGGGCGCTCGCGGTGTTCGTGCTGGTGGAAGGCGCGCTGGTGTATGCCATCTTCCGCTTCCGCGGCAAACCGGACGACCCGGAACCCCGGCAGGTGCACGGCAACACCACGATCGAGATCATCTGGACGGTCGTCCCGGCGCTGATCCTGGCGGCGATCGCGGTGCCGACCGTGCGGGGCATCTTCGAGACCAATGCGACCCCCAAGGGCGACATTCTCAAGATCGAGGTCGTCGGGCACCAGTGGTGGTGGGAGTTCCGCTATCCGGACGTCAACCTGACCACCGCGAACGAGGTCCACATCCCGGTCGGGCAGACAGTGTCGTTCCACATGAGCACCGCGGACGTGGTGCACAGCTTCTGGCCGCCGCGGTTTGCCGGCAAGCGCGACGTCTTCCCCAATCGTGAGACCCGGCTGTGGTTCAAGGCCGAGCAGGCGGGCGAGTACCCCGGGCAGTGCGCGGAGTTCTGCGGCATCGAGCATGGCCGCATGGCCTTCCGGGTGAAGGCTCAGACTCCGGAGGAGTTCCAGGCCTGGATCGCCCACATGCAGACGCTCGGCCCCAAGCCGCAGGCGGCCGCCCCGCCCGCCGATTCCATGCAGACCGCGAGCGCGGGCGCCAAGCTGCAGGCGGGCCAAGAGCCGGCCAAGCCGGGCGCCCCCAAGGACTCCGTTCCGTCGGCCCCGCAGGCGCCGGTCGATCCGGCCTACGCGGCGGGTGAGAAGCTGTTCATGGCCAAGGGGTGCGTGGGCTGCCACTCGCTCACGGCGGTGAACGCGCCGAAGGGCATGATCGGCCCCAACCTGGCCAACGTGGGAGCCCGGTCGTTCATCGGCGCCGGGAGCTTCCAGAACACCGACGAGAACCTGAGCCGCTGGATCCAGAACCCGCAGGCGTTGAAGAAGGGCGTGCTCATGCCCAACCTCGGCGTCACGCCCGACGAGGCCAAGTCGCTCGTCGCCTTCCTCCGCGCTCACCAATAACAGGGCTTATGGCAACCACCGCACTCGATCAGCAACGGGCGCACGCCGCGGGTCACACCGAGCCGACCGGCCTGTGGAGCTGGATCACCACGGTCGATCACAAGCGGATCGGCATCCTGTACGGCACCACCGCCTTCATCTTCTTCCTGATTGGCGGGATCGAGGCGATCCTGCTGCGCATCCAGCTCGGGTCGCCCAACAACACCTTCCTGTCGCCCGAGACCTACAACCAGCTGTTCACCATGCACGGCACGACCATGATCTTCCTCGCGATCATGCCGATCAGTGCCACGTTCTTCAACTTCATGATCCCGCTCCAGATTGGCGCGCGGGACGTGGCCTTCCCGCGGCTCAACGCCTTCAGCTACTGGGCGTTCCTGGGGGGCGGCCTGTTCCTCAACTCGAGCTTCCTGTTCGGCGCCGCGCCGGACCAGGGGTGGTATGGCTACGCCAACCTGACCTCGCGGCAGTACTCGCCGGGGCTCAACGTGGACTTCTGGATGCTGGGTCTCCAGATCCTCGGCGTGGCCTCGCTGGCGGCGGCGGTCAACTTCTTCGTCACCATCGTCAACCTGCGGGCGCCCGGCATGAAGCTGATGCGCATGCCGATGTTCACCTGGATGAGCTTCATCACCCAGGTCCTGCTGCTGCTGGCGTTCCCGGTCATCACGGTGGCGCTCATCCTGCTTATGTTCGACCGCTTCTTCGGGACCCACTTCTTCGTCCCGTCGGGCGGCGGCGATCCGCTCCTCTGGCAGCACATGTTCTGGATCTTCGGGCATCCGGAGGTCTACATCCTCATCCTGCCGGCGTTCGGCGTGGTGAGCGAGGTCCTGCCGGTGTTCTCCCGCAAGCCGCTGTTCGGCTACGCGGCCATGGTGTTCTCGGGCGTGTTCATCGCGTTCCTCGGGTTCGGCGTGTGGAGCCACCACATGTTCACCACGGGCATGGGCCCGATCGCCGACACCTTCTTCTCGCTGACCACGATGCTGATCGCGATCCCGACGGGCGTGAAGATCTTCAACTGGATCGCGACCGTCTGGGGCGGGAGCGTCCGGTTCCGGGTGCCGATGATGTTCGCCCTCGGCTTCATCGCGATGTTCATCATCGGCGGGCTGTCCGGCGTGATGCACGCGGTGCCCCCGGCCGACCTCCAGCAGACCGACACCTACTTCGTCGTGGCGCACTTCCACTACGTGCTCTTCGGCGGGTCGATCTTCGCATTGACGGCGGGCGCCTATTACTGGTTCCCCAAGATGTTCGGCCGGATGCTGGATGAGCGCCTGGGCAAGGTGCACTTCTG
>JBOHSB010000438.1:0-3350 GCA_050733015.1 Gemmatimonadales bacterium | reverse complement strand
CGCACCAGGTCCCGGTCGGGCTCCTCTTCGGTCGAGCCCTGCACCAGAACGACGACGGTCTCGACGGACGGGCGCTCGAGGTACTTGAGGAAGGCGGCCCGGGTCTTCGGCTTGCGCTTCCAGCCCTCGACCTCGCGCAGCACGACGGCCCGGCGCGCGGCCATCATGGGCAGCGTGGTGCAGAGGGCGAAGATGGCCTCGGGGTCGAGCTGCCCGGCCGAGCGCTGATCGAGGTTGAAGTCGCGCAGTCCGGGCTCCAGGGCGAGACCGAGGATCGCCTCGACGGCCTCGTCCTTCAGGATGTCCTCGGGTCCGTGCAGGTAGTAGACCGGCGCGAGATCTCCCTTGGGCAGGGAGCGCAGCAGCGCGTCGTACGTCCGGGCGGGCATGCCGAATCTTAGACGGACGCCGGGCAAACGGGTATCGGCGCGCGGTTGAGCCGAGTCTTCACCGTTTTACCTATAAAAACAATGGACAAACATGAGACTGGTCAGGGTCTTCGCATCCTGGATCGCGCCGGTGCGCGCCAATTCCATCGCGGCCGACCAGGGCATCGGATGCTGCTCCATGAATTCGTCGGCCTCTCGGTGGTGGGTGCCGGCCTCCAACCCCTGCGCCAAGAACAAATGGATGCGCTCGTCGGTGAACCCCGGCGTGGTGTAGATCGTGGTGAGCCGCTCGATGGTCCGGGCGCGCATGCCGGTCTCCTCCTCCAGCTCGCGGCGGGCGCAGGCCTCGGGCGTCTCGCCGGCATCGAGGCGCCCGGCCGGCACCTCCCAGATGAAGTCCTCCGCGGCGTGGCGGAACTGCCGGATGAGCAACACGCGCGGATCTGCGGCCCGCGGATGGTCGAGGAACGGCACCACGGCCGACGCGCCCGGGTGACGCAGCATCTCGAGCTGGCCGGTGGATCCGTCAGGAAAGCGGACCGTGTCGCGGTCGAGGTTGACGATGCGGCCGGTGTACAGCCGTTCGGTCGAGATCAAGGGCATGAGGGCATCACCAGCTCCGGACCCAGGCCACGGGGATCTTGTACCCCTCGGCGAACAGGTAGCGGAGCTCGAGCACGGGGTTCTCGGAGATGGGGCTGCTTTCGGTGGGTGAGGTATAGGCTTCGAGCGCCGTGCGCCGGGCCTCGAGGCGCAGGCGAAACATGTGGAAGGGATCGCTCACGAGGAGGGCGCGCCGGAGTCCTCGGGCGTGGAGCCAGCCCGCCACCGCGGTCATCGAGGCCATGGTGGTGCGGCCCTCGCTCTGCGCGACGACCACATCGGCGGGCACGCCGTGCGCGATGAGGTAGCGCCGCCCCGCCATCGCCTCGCTGGTGGTGTCGCCGCGGCCCACGCCGCCGGTGACCAGGATCAGCGGCGACAGCCGGTCGCGGTAGAGGCCCAGCGCGTGGTCCAGCCGCGCGCGGAGCACCGGCGACGGCCGGCCGTTGTACTGCGCCGCGCCCAGCACGACGATGGCGTCCACCGGCACGCGCTGGTCCTCCTGGCTGACCACCAGCACCATGACCAGCGAGACGGTGTACCCGATCGCCGCGACGAGCAGCAGGAGCCCGGCGGCTTGACTCAGGTGGCGGAGCGCGGGGCGCACGAGGCGGCGCGACCCGGTTAGAGGTCGAACCCTTCGCCGTGCTTCGGCAGGACCACGTCGCGGACGCCTTCCTCGCGCAGGATCGTCGCCATCGCACCGAGGCCCGGGGGCTCGCCGTGTACCACGAACGCGCGGCGGATCGGCCCGCCGAGCCGGCGGATCCAGGCGCGGAGCTCGGTGCGGTCGGCGTGCGCCGAGTAGCCGCCGATGGTCTCGACCTCGGCGCGGCGGGGGTACTCCTGGCCGAAGATCCTGACGACCTCCTCGCCGCTCTGGATCCGCCGGCCGAGCGTGTGCTCCGCCTGAAAGCCGACGAACAGGACCAAATTGCGATGGTCGCCGATACCGTTGGCGAGGTGATGGAGGATGCGACCCGACTCCGCCATGCCGCTGGCGGCCACGATGACGGCCGGCCCGGCGAGCGTGTTGAGCGCCTTGGATTCGGCGACGTCGCGCACGTAGCGCACCAGCGAGAAGTCGAACAGCGGGATCTTGTCCTCGACCATCACCTCCCGGTTGTCGAACACCTCGGGATGGAGGCGGAACACCGTGGTGGTGTCCACCCCGAGCGGGCTGTCAATGTAGATCGGGAGGTCGGGGATGCGGCGCGCGCGGTGGAGCTGATGGAGGCTGTACACGATCTCCTGGATCCGGCCCAGCGCGAACGCGGGGATGAGCACCTTGCCGCCGCGAGCGGCGGTGCGGCGGACGGCTTCGCCCAGCCGCTCCTCGGCGTCCTTCACCGACTCGTGGTCCCGATCGGCGTAGGTGGACTCGACGATGAGGGTATCGATCGGACCCGATGGCGGCTCGGGGTCCCGGACGATCGGAAGCCCCGAGCGCCCGATGTCGCCGGAAAAGACCAGCCGGTGGTTGCCGCCCTCGGTGATGCGCAGGTCGGCCGACGCGCTGCCGAGGATGTGACCGGCCTCGACGAACTCGAGCGCGAGATGCTTCCGAAGGTGGGTGATCCGCCGATACGGCACCCCCACCATCAGGTCCTGGACCGCCACCGCGTCGGCCAGGTTGTAGAGCGGCTCGCTCTCCGGCCCAGCCTTGTGGCGGCGCACCAGGTACTCGTGGTCCTTCTCCTGGATGCGCGCGGCGTCCGGCAGCATCACCGCGCACAGATCGCGGGTGGCCGGCGTGGCGTGGATCGGGCCGTGAAAGCCGTGCCGCACCAGCAGCGGGAGCCGGCCGGCGTGGTCGATGTGGGCGTGGGTGAGCACGATGCCGTCGACCCGGCGAGGGTCGAACGGTAGCCGCGCGTTCAGCGCATGGGTCTGCGCGCGCGGCCCCTGGAACAGCCCCGCGTCCAGCAGAAAGCGGCCGCCGGCGGCCTCGAGCAGATGCATCGAGCCGGTCACCTGCCCGGCGGCGCCCCAGAAAGTCAGACGGATACCGCTCACGTGTCGATCCGGATCGAGGGTGAGTGCTCAGAGGTGACGGGTGCCGAACAGGCGATCGCCCGCGTCGCCCAGGCCCGGCAGAATGTAACCGTGCTCGTCGAGCTCGCGGTCGAGCGCGGCGGTAAAGACGTGAACCTCGGGGTGGGCGGCGAACAGGCGCCGCACGCCTTCCGGCGCGGCGACGACGGAGAGAAAGCGGATCCGCCGCGCCCCCGCGTCCTTGAGCGCCGACACCGCCGCGACGGCCGATCCCCCGGTGGCGAGCATGGGATCGAGCAGGTAGAAGTCGCGCTCCACTTCGGCCGCGGGGATCTTGAAGTAGTAGTCCACCGGCTTGAGCGT
>JBOHSB010000437.1:0-16940 GCA_050733015.1 Gemmatimonadales bacterium | reverse complement strand
TGCCCAAGGATGCCGACGGCGACGGCGTCATGGACGACGTGGACCAGTGCAAGGACACGCCGGCCGGTGACAAGGTGGACGCCAAGGGCTGCTCCTTGCCCAAGGATGCCGACGGCGACGGCGTCATGGACGACGTGGACCAGTGCAAGGACACGCCGGCCGGTGACAAGGTGGACGCCAAGGGCTGCTCGCTGCCCAAGGACGCCGACGGCGACGGCGTGAACGACGACAAGGATCGCTGCCCGCATACGCCGGCCGGGGTCAAGGTCGACGAAGAGGGCTGCCAAGTGCTGTTCGAGAAGGCGAGGAAGAGCCTGATCCTCGAGGGTGTGAACTTCGCCACCGGCAAGGCCGAGCTCACGCCGGAGTCGCAGGCCATCCTCGATGGCGTCGCCGAATCGCTGGTGGCCAACGAGGAGATCAAGGTCCAGGTCGGCGGCCACACCGACAACACCGGTTCGGCAGCGGTCAACAAGCGGCTCTCGGCGGGGCGCGCGGAGGCGGTGCGCCAGTACCTGATCTCGAAGGGCGTCGCGGCGAATCGGCTCACCGCAGCGGGCTTCGGGCCGAGCAAGCCGATCGCCAGCAACAAGACCGCGGCGGGCCGGGCGCAGAACCGGCGGGTGGAGCTGACAAGGCTCAACTAGGACGGAAGGACGGTAGGACGGAAAGACGGAAGGACCCACGGTGGGACGTCTCACACCGTGGGTCCTTCCGTGTTTCCGCCTTTCCGTCCTTCCGTCCTTCCTTCAGGCCGGCAGTCCTTCCTCTTCCTCGAGGTATTCGGCGCGGTACATCCGGATCAGCTCGAAGAAATACGAGATCGCCAGCGGACCGATCAGCAGGCCGAGCAGCCCGAACCAGTTGATGCCGGCGAACGCGCCGATCACCGTGATGAACGGGTGGATCCGCGCCCAGCGGCGGAACACGTAGGGCCGGATCACGTTGTCGACGTTGCCCACCGCCAGGATGCCCCAGACCACCATCGCGATGGCCCAGCCATACCGGCCCTGCAGCGCGAGCGACGCGGCGCCCGGTCCCCAGATCAGGCCGCTTCCCACGATCGGGAGGATGGCGACGATGATGGTCACCACCCCCCAGAACACGGGGTTGGCGAGGCCGGCCGCGGCGAAGGCGAGCCCCACAAACAGGCCCTGGACCGTCGCGGTCAGGCCGGTGCCGATGATGGTCGAGAAGGTCACGTCCCGGAACCGGGTCCGCATGAGCTCCGCGTTCTTGGCCGAGAACGGGATGAACGGCCGGATACCGGGCCACACGCCGGCTGGTGCGACCAGGAGGTAGAACAGGCCGAAGAACGCGATCGTGAGCTGGATGCCGACCCGCGTGGCCGTCCCCACCACGGTGAGGGCGCTGCTCCCCGCCCAGGAGACGATCTGCGAGCCGAGCTGCTCGATCTGGGCCCCGATGTCGTAGGGACCGAGGTGGAGCTCGCGCAGCCGGGCGAGCAGCGGGCTCGAGAGGACTCCCTGCGCCATGTCCTGGGCCTGGTTGGCCAGCAAGCCGATGAAGGAGATCCCCGGGCCCACCACCAAAAGAAGTCCCACGAGGACGACGATGCCCGCCGTGATGCCGGGCCGGGCTCCCGAGCGGATCAGCGCGCGGTGCAGCGGGCTGAACACCACGTAGAGCACCAGGGCGCCCATGAGCCCGGTAATGAAGGGCCACAGTGCGTAGACCAGGCCAAGCCCCAGAGCGGAGATCAGCAGGGCCGCCCGCTGGCGCTTGGTGTCGATGAACGGCATGCCCAAGAGTAGGTGGGGGCCTCGGGCGTCGCCAGCGGCATCGGCCTTGCCGCGGTCCGGACGAACCGCGACATTATCGTGACCCCAGACCCCACCGCCCGCAGGTCGTCGGAGCTCTATTTGGGCATCGAGAAGGATCTCTCTCCCTCGCTTCGGGACCCGGAACGAGTGGCCGCGGTGCGCCGCCCGGACCGGCTCGATTCCGCTCCGGACCCCGCGCTCGACCGGCTCGCGCGGGTCGTGTGCGGCGCCCTCCAGGTTCCGGTGGCGTTGATATGCCTGGTGGACGGAGACCGGCAGATCTTCCTCGGCCTCGAGGGGCTCACCGGACCGCTCGCCGCCACCGGCCAGACGCCGCTCAGCCAGTCGTTCTGCCAGTACGCGGTCGCGGCGGGCGCCGATCTGGTGGTGGAGGACGCCCGCGAGGATTCGCGCCTGCGCCAGCTGCCGGCCGTCACCGAGCTCGGCCTGGTGGCCTACGCCGGGGTGCCGCTGTTCGCGCCCAGTGGCAGCGCCCTTGGCACCCTGTGCGCGATCGACCGCGTGCCCCGCCGCTGGACGCCGGGCGAGCTCGCCATCCTGCACGATCTGGCCGGCATCGCCGGCGACCACCTGAGTCGGCGGCTGGCACCAGCCTCGCCCGGGTACGACGCGCTGCCCGTGATGCTCTGGACCGTCGCGGCCGACGGCACCTGCGACTACGTCAATGCCCGCTGGCTCGAGTTCACCGGCCGCCCGCTCGGCGCCGAGCTGGGCAGCGGCTGGACCGACCGGATCCACCCCGACGACCGGCAGGCCTCTCTCGAGCAGTTCCGGAAGTCGCTGACGCAGCGCGAGCCGTTGCGCCACGAGTATCGCATGCGCCGGTACGACGACCAGTACCGCTGGCTGCTGGACGTCGCCGTCCCGCGGTTCGACGAGGAAGGCGGGTTCCGGGGGCTGATCGGCTGCAGTACCGACGTGACTGACCGGCGCCAGCTCGAGCAACGCCTGGTGCAGGCCGAGCGGGCGCAGGCGATCGGTCAGCTCGCCGGCGGGATCGCCCATGACTTCAACAACCTGCTCACCGGCATCAGCGGGCACGTGACCCTGCTGCTGGAAGAGGCCGGCCTCAGCGAGCTCGCCCGCGAGGACCTCGCCCAGATCCAGCGCTCCGCCGAGCGGGCCGCAAGCCTCACCCGCCAGCTGCTGGCCTTCAGCCGCCGCCAGGTGCTGGCCCCGCGGGTCCTCGATCTCAATCAGGTCGTCGCCGGCTGCCTCACGCGGCTCCGCCAGGTCGCGGGTCAGCGGGTGCAGGTCGTCACCAGCCCGGGAACGCATCTCGACCCGATCGTGGCGGATCCGACCCAGCTGGAGCAGGTGCTGGTCCAGCTCACGGCCAACGCGCGCGAATCCATGCCCGGCGGTGGGACGCTCGAGCTGGTCACCCGCCAGGAGCGGCTCGACGATGCGACGGCGATCCGCGTCTCGGCACCCCGCCCCGGTGTCTACGTCGTGCTGCAGGCCCGGGACACCGGTCGCGGCCTGGAGCCGGCCGAGCTCGAGCGGGTGTTCGAGCCGTTCTCGGCCACTGCGGGCCTGGGTCTCGCCTCCGTGTACGGCATCGTGAAGCAGAGCGGCGGCCTCATCGACGTGGCGAGCGAGCCGGGGCGGGGCACGACGTTCTCCCTGTACTTCCCCCGGCACGAGGGCAGCGGCCCGGTCGGGGTGCCGGCCGACCTCCGCGAGCCCGCGGGCGGCACCGAGACCGTGCTGCTGGTGGAGGACGAGGATCAGATCCGCGAGCTAGCGCGCCGGGTCCTCGAGCGGGTGGGCTACACGGTCCTCGCCGCGCGGGACGCCGAGGCGGCGACCGCGATCGCCGACCGCCACGCGGGGCACATTCACCTGCTGGTCACCGACATGCTGCTGCCACACCTCAGCGGCCGCGAGCTGGCCGCCCGTCTCAGCATCCACCGCCCCGCCATCAAGGTGCTCTACATCTCCGGCACCAACGAAGGCTCGGTCGCCCGCCTGCGCCTGCTCGAGCCGGGCATGGAATTCCTGGAGAAGCCGTTCTCGCTCGATCGCCTGCTCAGAACCGTGCGGCAGGCCCTGGGCCGCCCGGACGGGGGGACCCGGCCGACATGAGCCGCGCCTTCGATCCGGCGGCGCCGGCGACGGAGGCCGAGCGGGTGGAGGATGCCGAGGACGTCACCGACGCCACCCGCGTCGCGGACGACGTGCGCCGGAGCACCGAGCGCTACCGCTTCTTCATCAGCCGGACCGCCGAAGGCGTCTGGCGGGCCACGGTCGAGCCACCCATGCCGGTGGCGGCGCCGGAAGACGAACAGGTGTACCGCTGCACCCGGGACGTGCGCCTGGTCGAGGTGAACGACGCGATGTCCCGCATGTACGGGTGCGCCACCCCCGACGAGCTGGTCGGCTCCCAGCTGTCCTCCACCTTCGACCTCGAGGACCCCCGGAGCGTGGCGTTCTTCCGGGCCTTCGTCCGGAGCGGCTACCGGACGGTGGAGCTCGAGTCCTTCGAGTTCGACCGGCACGGCGCCCCGCACTGGTTCGTCAACAACCTCCTCGGCGTGGTCGAGGACGGCCTGCTCACCGCCGTGTGGGGCACCCAGCGGGACGTAACCGAGCAGCGGCTGAGCGAGGAGATTGTCCGGGCGACGCGCGACCGCATGGAGGCGATCGTCGAGGCGTCCCCCCTCCCGATCGTGGTGGTCGGCGTCCAGGGCGAGGTGCTGCTGTGGAACCGCGCCGCCGAGCAGACGTTCGGCTGGACCGCCGAAGAGACCATCGGCCGGCGGTTGCTGTGCGTGCCCGAGGACCGCCAGGCGGAGTACGACGAGTTCCGCACCGACGTGCTCGAGGGCCGGCCGTTCATGGGACGGGAGACGGTGCGGGTGCGGAAGGACGGCACCCGCATCGACGTGAGCATCTCGACCTCCGCCATCCACGACGCGGCCGGCCGGCCGGTCGGCTCGGTCGCGCTGTACGTCGACATCGGCGGCCGCAAGCGTGCCGAAGAGGCCCTGCGGCAGTCGCAGGAGCAGCTCCGCCAGGCGCAGAAGATGGAGGCGGTCGGCCGCCTGGCCGGTGGCATCGCCCACGACTTCAACAACCTCCTGAGCGCGATCCTGAGCTACAGCGAGATGGTGATGGCGGATCTGCCGGAGGCGCACCCGAGCCGCGAGGACCTGGAGCAGATCCGCCAGGCGGGCGCCCGCGCGGCGGAGCTCACCCAGCAGCTGCTGGCGTTCAGCCGCCGCCAGCTGCTCCAGCTCCGGCCCCTCAACCTCAACACCGTGGTGGCCGGGGTGGACCGGATGCTTCGGCGGGTCATCGGCGAGGACGTCGTGCTCCAGACCATCCTGGCCCCCGACATCCAGCCCACCCGGGGCGATGCCGGCCAGCTCGAGCACGTCCTGATGAACCTGGCGGTCAACGCGCGCGACGCCATGCCGGCAGGCGGCACCCTCACCATCACCACCGCCGATCTCGACGTCGGCGCGGCCGGGCTGGAGACCTGGTCCGAGCTCTCCCCCGGCCGCTACGTGACGCTCGCCGTGCGCGACACGGGGGCCGGCATGACGCGCGAGGTCCAGGAGCGGATCTTCGAGCCGTTCTTCACCACCAAGCCCGTCGGCCACGGCACCGGGCTCGGGCTCTCGACGGTGTACGGCATCGTAGCCCAGAGCGGCGGGCAGGTCTTCGTCCGGAGCGCGCCCGGCACGGGGAGCACGTTCACCATCTGCCTGCCGGCCCACACCGCCGACGCCGAGCCCACCGTCGCCAGCCCGCCGCCACGGCCGGTCCACGGCGGCGCCGAGACGGTGCTCCTGGTGGAGGACGAGCAGCTGGTCCGGCAGCTCACCCACGAGATTCTCCGCCGGAGCGGCTACCAGGTGCTCGAGGCGTCGGACGGCGCCGAGGCGCTCCGGCGGCTCCATGACCATCCCGGCCGCATCGACCTGCTGCTCACGGACGTGGTAATGCCCGGGATGAGCGGGTACGAGCTGGTGGAGCAGGCCCGGCCGCTCCGCCCGGAGATGCGGATTCTCTACGTCAGCGGGTACTCGGAGGAGGCTATCACCCGGCAGGGGCAGCTCACCGAGAACATCGAGCTGCTGGCCAAGCCGTTCACGCCGGGCGTCCTCACCGCCAAGATCCGTCAGCTCCTCGACCACGCCTTCTGAGGGCGCTATCTTCGGGGCACACCGGCTCCGGCCCGCCGCGGCCGTGGTCCCCGCCCGAGGATGGCTTCCGTGGTCCCTGCCCTGCCAGCGCCGTTCGATCAGCTCCCCCCCGGCCCCGCGTCCGCGGTCGGTCTGGTGCTGCTGGTTGTGCTGGCGCTCTGGCTGCTCGAGTGGCGGCGCCGGCGGCGGGCGCAGCGGAGCGAGAGCGCCGCGCTGAGCCAGCTGCGCACCATTACGGCCAGCATGCGCGAGGGCGTGATCGCGTACGACATGGACCTGCGGCTCACGCTCGTCAACCCCGCGTTCGAGCGGCTTACCGGCTACCCCGCGGAAGACCTCCAGGACCAGGAGTTCCTGCAGTACGTCCACCCCGACGACCGGCCCGCGCTGGTGGCCGAATGGCCGCGGCTGGCGGAGGGCGGCTCGCTCCGCGACCAGGAGTACCGCGTCGTCACCCGTGGCGGCCAGGTCCGCTGGTGTGCCAGCACCTGGGAGCCGCTCCGCGACGAGCACGGTCGCCAGGCGGGCTACCTCGGCACCGAGTTCGACATCACCGAGCGCAAGCTGGCCGAAGAGGAGATGCGGCTCGACACCGAGCTGTTTCAGGCGGTCATCGAGGTGCAGCAGGCGGTGGCGGCGGCCGGCCTCGACTCGGCCACGGTCATGCGGGTCATCGCCGAGCGGAGCATGGGCCTGACCGGCGCCTCGGGCGTGGTGATCGAGGTCCTCGAGGGCGAGGAGCTCGCCCCCGTGGTCCAGCTCGGCGTCGAGAGCCCCCGGCTCCGCGTGGCCGAGAGCCTCTCGGGCACCGCCGTGCGGACCGGCGAGCTGCAGCGCTCGGACGACATCCTCACGGATCCGCGCATCGGGCATCAGGCGTACCACGGCCAGGGAATCCGGTCCATCCTCGCGGTCCCGCTGCGCGATGACCAGCGGATCCTGGGCATCCTCAAGGTTCTGTCCCCCCGGCCCGCCGCTTTCAGCGACCGCGATGCCAAGGCGCTCCGCCTGCTGGGCGGGCTCGTGGGCGCGTCGCTGGAGCACGCCGCGGCCTTCGAGGCGCGCCAGTCCCGGCTGGAAGACCGCACCGTCGCGCTGCAGGAAAGCGAGCAGCGGTTCAAGCAGCTGGTAGATGTCGCGCAGGAAGGCATCTGGGTGGCCGATGACCAGGGCATCATCACCTACGTCAACCAGCGCATGGCGGAGTTCCTCGGCTATCAGAACGGCGCGCTGCTGGGGCGCCAGGTGTTCGATTTTCTCGACGCCACCGCCCGGGCCGGGGCGCAGCGGGCGCTGGCTCGGCCCGCCGCGGGCACCAACATCGACCTGCGCTTCCGGCGGCAGGACGGCGCCGAGCTGTGGGGCCTGGTCTCGGCCAGCCCGATCACGGGCCGGGACGGGGCCGCGGTCGGCACCGTCGGGATGGTCACCGACATCACCGACCGGAAGCACACCGAGGAGCGGCTCCGGCGCTCCGCCGAGCGGCTGGCCGTGCTCCGCGACCTGGACCAGGCGGTCCTGGCGGCCCGATCGCCGACCGAGATCGGTCGCGCCGCGCTGGGGCGGATTCGGCGGATGGTGCCGTGCCACCGCTGCAGCGTGGTGCTGTTCGACTTTCCGCGCGGGCAGGCGCAGCTCATCGCGGGCTACACCGCGGGCGTGCCGATTCCGGCCGGCCCGATCCCGATGGACCGACTCTCGTCGGCGGACGTGCTTCGGCGGGGCGCGGTCCGCGTGATCGACGACCTGGCGGCAGTCGAGTCGCCCGCGCCGCTGCTCCGGGAGCTCCGCGACGAGGGCATGCGCAGCGTGCTGAGCGTCCCGCTGGTGGCGGACAACGAGACCATCGGCGAGGTGAATCTGGCGGCGAACGCGCCGCGGGGGTTCACCGCCGAGCACCGCGACATCGCGGTCGAGGTCGCGGCGCCGCTCGCGATCGCAATCCAGCAGACCCGCCTCCGCGACGACCTGAGCCGCCAGGCCGGCGAGCTCGAGCGCCGCCTCGCCGAACGGGGCGCGGCCCTGCGGGCGGTCAGCGCCGAGCTCGAGACGATGATGTACGCCGTCTCCCACGACCTGCGAGAGCCACTCCGGCACATGTGCGGGTTCAGCCAGCTCCTGCTCGACGAGGCGGGGCCGGCGGCCGATTCCGGCGTTCAGCATTACGCGCGCCGGATCCGGGACGGCGCCGGCCGGATGGCGGGACTGGTGGAGGACCTGGTCAGCCTGGGGAGGGTCGCGCGTCAGGACCTGATGCGGCGCCCGGTCGATCTCACCTCGCTGGTCGAGGATGTGGTGAACCGTCTGCAGCCGGAGGCCGAAGGCCGCGAGGTCGAGTGGCAGGTGCAGCCGCTGCCGACGGTCGAGTGCGACGCGAGCCTGGTGTCGCTCGCCTTGCACAGCCTCCTGTCCAACGCCCTCAAGTTCACCCGCCCGCGCGATCACAGCGTGATCACCATCCGTCCGGTCGAGCACGAGGGCCAGGCCGGCATTGCCGTGCAGGACAACGGCGTGGGGTTCAAGATGGCGTACGCCGGGAAGCTGTTCGGCGTGTTCCAGCGGCTGCACCGGCCCGACGAGTTCGAGGGGAACGGCGCGGGGCTCGCGCTGGTCCAGCGCGTGGCGCAGAAGCACGGCGGCCGGGTCTGGGCCGAGTCGAGCGGGGAGGCCGGCGCAACCTTCTACCTGACGCTGGGCGCGCCGCCGGCGTGACGCTTCCCGACGAGCTGGACCTGCTGCTGGTCGAGCACGACCCGCTCGAGGCAGAGCTGCTCCTCAGGACTCTGGCCGAGTTGGCCGGGCCCGACCGGGTCGGGGTGGCCCGCGACGGCGAGGAGGCGCTCGATTGGCTGCTGGGCCGCGCCGGCTACCGGCACCGGCTGGGCGGATTCCTCCCGAGGCTGGTGCTGCTCGAGCTCCGGCTGCCTCGACTCGATGCCGTCGAGATCCTGCGCACCCTCCGCGCCAACCCCCGCACTGCCACCGTCCCCATCGTCGTCCTCAGCAACTCGGCCGAGCCCCGCGAGGTGGCGCAGTGCTACCAGGCCGGAGCCAACAGCTGCATCCGGAAGCCGATCGAATTCCGGGAGTTCGCGGAGACCTTGCGGGAAACCGGCCGCTACTGGCTCGCGCTCAACCGGGTGGCCCAGGGCGGGGCTCCGATCGGGTAGGGGCGACACCATTTCGGGTCGAGGTCCGTCCTAATATCGGTTCTCCCCTTCGTGTCGGTTCTCCCTTCATCCCGAGCGAAGCGAGGGACCTTGGCGGCCGATCACCGGTCGCCGCGGAGCTCCGGACCGGTGGAGAAGGTCCCTCGCTTCGCTCGGGATGAAGCCTTCACGTCAACACTCGAGGCCCACGTGCTCGCCCGTACCATCCGCACCACCGTTCTGCTGACGGCCGCCGCCGCCGCGCCACTCGCCGGCCAGTCGCCTGTCCACATCCCCTACGAGCGCTTCGTGCTGCCCAACGGACTCACGGTGCTGGTCCACGAGGACCACAAGGCGCCGATCGTGGCGGTCAACGTGTGGTATCACGTCGGCTCGAAGAACGAGCGGCCCGGCCGCACCGGCTTCGCGCACCTGTTCGAGCACCTCATGTTCAACGGGAGCGAGCACTACGACAAGGAGTTCCAGGCCCCGCTCGAGCGGGTGGGCGCGACCGAGCTCAACGGCACGACTAACGAGGACCGCACCAACTACTTCGTGAACGTCCCCACGTCGGCGCTCGATCTGGCGCTCTGGCTCGAGTCCGACCGCATGGGACATCTGGTCGGGGCCATCAGCCAGGCCAAGCTGGACGAGCAGCGCGGCGTGGTGCAGAACGAGAAGCGGCAGAACGAGAACGAGCCCTACGGCAAGGTGTGGGACTTCCTCACCCCGCGCCTCTATCCGGCCAACCACCCGTACTCGTGGACCGTCATCGGATCCATGGAGGACCTCGACGCGGCCAAGCTCGACGACGTGAAGGGCTGGTTCCAGACCTACTATGGCCCGTCCAATGCCGTGCTCACGCTGGCCGGCGACATCGATGCCAAGACCGCCAAGGAAAAGGTCGAGAAGTACTTCGGCGACATCCCTTCGGGACCGCCGGTGGCGCGCCAGGGCGAGTGGATCGCCAAGCGCACCGGGAGCCAGCGGGGGGTCATGCAGGACCGCGTGCCGCAGGCCAGGCTCTACAAGGTGTGGAACATCCCCCAATGGGGCTCGGCCGACGCCGACTACCTCACCCTGGCCGCCTCGGTGCTGAGCACCGGCAAGTCCTCCCGGCTGTTCAAGCGGTTGGTGTTCGACGAGCAGATCGCCACCGACGTGGACGCCTCCCTCCAGCTGCGCGAGATCGGCGGTCTCTTCAGCATCGAGGCCGGGGTCCGCCCCGGCGCGGATCCAGCCAAGGTCGAGCGAGCCCTGGACCAGCAGCTGGCCCGGTTTCTCGCCTCAGGGCCGACGCCGGTCGAGCTCGCCCGCGCCAAGACCCTGGTGCGCGCCGACTTCATTCGCGGCGTCGAGCGCATCGGCGGGTTCGGCGGGAAATCGGATGTGCTCGCCAGAGGCCAGGTGTTCGCCGGGCGCCCCGACTACTACCAGGTGCAGCTGGGCCGTATGGCCGCCGCCTCGGCGGCCCAGGTCCGCGGCGCGGCGGCGCACTGGCTGAGCGACGGCGACTACACGCTCGAGGTGCGGCCCTTCCCCGACTACGCCACCGCGCCCACCGGCGCCGACCGCTCGAAGCTGCCCGAGCCCGGTGCGGCGCCCAAGGCCGAATTCCCCGCGCTCGAGCGGGCCACGCTCTCGAACGGGCTCAAGATCGTCCTCGCGCGGCGTCCCTCGATCCCCCAAGTCGAGTTCGACCTGCTGCTCGATGCCGGCTTCGCGTCCGACCAGTTCGCCCTGCCCGGTACCGCCAGCCTGGCGATGAGCATGCTCGACGAGGGCACCACCACCCGCTCGGCGCTCGAGATCAGCGACCGGCTGGCGGATCTGGGCGCCACCCTCGGCACCGCGTCGCGGCTGGACGTCTCGAGCGTCTCGCTTGAGGCCCTGACCGGCCAGGTGGGGCCATCGCTCGAGCTCTTCGCCGACGTGATCCTGCATCCGTCCTTCCGGCCGGCCGACCTCGAGCGGCTCCGCAAGCAGCGGCTGGCCCAGATCCAGCGCGAGAAGGCCGATCCGGTCGGCATGGCCCTCCGGGTCTTCCCCCGGGTGGTCTACGGCGAGGGCCACGCGTACGGCAACCCGTGGACCGGCACCGGGACCGAAGCCTCGACCGCGAAGATCACCCGCGCCGACCTGGTCAAGTTTCACCAGACCTGGTTCAAGCCCAACCACGCGACCCTGATCGTCACCGGCGCCACCTCGATGGCCGAGATCCGCCCCCGGCTCGAGCGTCTGTTCGCCGGCTGGACCCCGGGGGACGTGCCGGAGAAGAACATCGCCGCGGTGGCGCCCAAGGCGGGCACCGCGGTGTATCTGCTCGACCGGCCGGGCGCGCTCCAGACCGTGCTCATCGCCGGCGACATCGCGCCGCCCAAGGCCAACCCGGACGAGCCCGCGATCGAGACCATGGGCGCGGTGCTCGGCAGCGATTTCGGGTCGCGCATCAACATGAACCTGCGCGAGGACAAGCACTGGTCCTACGGCGCGTTCAGCTTCATTCGCGACGCGCGCGGCCCCCGGCCGTTCATCGCCTATGCTCCGGTGCAGACCGACAAGACCAAGGAGGCCGTGGTCGAGCTGCAGAAGGAGCTGCGTGGTATCCTGGGCGAGCGTCCCGTGCTCCCCGACGAGCTGCAGCGCGCCCAGGCCTCGCTGACGCTCACGCTGCCGGGCTCATGGGAGACCATGGGTGCGGTGGCCGGTTCCATCGGCGAGATCGTCGCGTTCGGGCTGGACGACCGCTATTTCGACACCTACGCCGACCGGGTGCGCGCGCAGACGCCGGCCACCGTCATGGCTGCCGCCGCGAAGGTGATCCAGCCCGATCGGCTGGTATGGGTGGTGGTGGGAGACCGCTCGCGGATCGAAGCGTCCCTGCGCGAGCTCAACCTGGGCGAGATCCACCTGGTGGACGCCGACGGCAACGCCGTGCCGACCTCGTAGCACCCGGGCGTGGTATTCTTCAGCTCCTTCGCCGCACCGGAGATCGGATGCCTGCCTGGGCTCGCTTCGTGGCCGTGGCCCTGCTCGTCCCGCTGCTCGCCCCCGTGACGGCGAGCGCCCAGTACCGCCGCAGCACTTCACTGATCCACGGCCCGATCGCCATCGGGCCGCGAGTCGGGCGCGACTTCGAGAACCACGCCTGGAGCCTGGGCGGGCAGGTCAGCGTGCCGGTCGGACGGAGGTTCGAGCTGCGGCCCAGCGGTGACCTCTTTTTCCCCAAGCACGGCGACACCGGCTGGCAGCTCAACGGCGACGCGGCCATTCACATCGGCCAGGGCGGCGGCCTCTACGCGGGTGGCGGCATCGCCTTCAGCCATCCCGGCGGCGGCGGCGACACCAAGACGGGCTATAACCTGTTCTTCGGGCTCAGCACCGCGCCCCCACTCCAGCGGCTCAAGCCGTTTCTCGAGTTTCGCTGGACCTTCGTCAACGACACCAGTCCGTTCCGCCTCGCGGCCGGCGTCACCTACGGCCTGTAGGCGGGCGCCGGACCAGGCGCTGCGGACCATTTCCTCAAGGAGAGACCCTGTGCCAACCAGTACCTCGAGCGCCGTCTGGGAGGGCGGCCTCCGCCACGGACACGGAAAGTTCAGCGCCGGCTCCGGCGCGTTCGCCGGCGACTACAGCTTTGCGACCCGCTTCGAGGGCGCCAAGGGCACCAATCCCGAAGAGCTCATCGCGGCGGCGCACGCCGCCTGCGTCAGCATGGCGCTCTCGGCCGGCCTCGAGGCGGCCAAGACGCCGCCCACGCGCGTCAGCACCAAGGCCTCCTGCACGGTCGAGAAGGTGGGTGACGGGTTCCGGATCACGAAGATGAGGCTGGAAGTGCGAGGCGAGGTGCCCGGACTCGATCAGGCGGGTTTCGCGGCGGCGGCGGAGAAGGCCAAGGACGGTTGTCCGGTGTCGCAGGCGCTCAAGGGCAACGTGCAGATGGAGCTGGACGCGAGGCTGGCATAGACCCGGTCTGCCACACCCTGGTCGGCGCCGCGCTCGCGCGGAGTGGCCTGGGGCGCCGCACCGCGCTTGGCACCGCGACGCTGCTCATCGGCGCCAACCTGCCGGACATCGATGTGCTGGCCTACGCCGACGGCCCGGCCGCCGATCTCGCCTTTCGCCGCGGCTGGACCCACGGCATCTCCGCCCTCATCGTGCTGCCGTTCCTGCTGACGGGCGCCATGGTCCTGCTCGACCGCGGGGTCCGACGACTGCGGCACGCGGGCCTCCCGTCCAACGTGGTCCCTCGTGAGATCCTTCAGCTGTCCGCCATCGCCATCCTGACCCACCCGATCCTCGACACGCTCAACGTCTACGGCATGCGCTGGCTGATGCCGTTCGATGGCCGGTGGTTCTATGGCGACACGCTGTTCATCGTCGATCCCTGGCTCTGGCTGCTGCTGGCGGCGGGCGTAGTGCTCGGCCGGCCGCAAAGGACGCCTCGCGGGTACATGGACCGCGGTACCCGGCCGGCGCAAGCGGCGTTGGCAATCGCGGCTGCCTATGTGGTCGGCATGCTGCTGCTGGGGCTGGCGGCGCGAGGCATCGTCCGGCGGGAGATGCAGGCGGATGGGCTGTCGGTCGAGCGGCTCATGGTGGCGCCGCGGCTGGTGACGCCATTGGTCCGGCAGGTCGTGGCGGTGCAGGGCGACGCGTACCGCGTGGCCACGTTCCGCTGGTTGGGCCGGCCGCACCTCGATCCCGCGTCATGGCGAAGCGTTCCGCGACCTCGGGACGACGACCCCGCGATGGCTGCCGCTCGCGCGACGCCTCTCGGCCGGCGGTTCCTCGGCTGGGCGCGGTTCCCGGCGGTTGAGGTCGAGGCCGCGCCCGGCGGCGGCTCGCTCCTCCACCTGATCGACTTGCGGTACGCGGACCGGCCCGACGCCGGGTTCGGCAGCGTCACAATCGCCGTGGCCAGCCCGCCGAGGGCGCTCGTCCCCGACGGGGCGCGACCGATTACTCCGAGGTGATCGTGTACCGAATGAGCACCCCCTCGACGAACTCGGCCGAGACCCTGCCCGCTTTGGTCGGATAGACCCGTGTCGTGACCTTGAGCTTCCCCTCGGCCCGATCGGTGGACTTGGCCGGCACGCCCAGCATCTGGTCCACGTCCGCTTGCAGCATGCCCTTGGTGGGCAGGCCGGTGCCGGGCGCCGGCGGTGGTGCGGTGCCACCGAAGGGCTGGAGAGCCGCGGCATCGGTTTCCGCCTTCGCCTCGGGGAATTCGAGGTAGGCCTCCAACGCCGCCTTCACGCTTTCGGGAGTGAGCGCGGGGGCGGGCACGCCCTCGCGGTAGCGGATGTTGAACCGCGAGCCCCCCTCCAGCCGCCGCTGCCGGATGTTGGCCTTCTTCGATTCCTGCGCGTCCGCGACGGACGCGCGGTTCCGGACGTTCTCCCGCTCGCGCTCGGCCTTGAGGTCGTCCAGCTCTTCCTTGATCGCGCGACGCTGGGTGGGATCGGTCTCGCGTTTGAGCTGGCCTTCGAGATTCTGCTCGCGCTTGGTCTTCGGGGCATCGCTCACGTTGACGCTGGACGAGGTCTCATCGCCCATTGTCCCATAGCCGCCGCCATCGAGCTGGAACTCGATGAGCTTGGACTTGACCTTGACCTTCGTGACCAGGGCATCGCTGCCGGTCTTGATAGCCGTTCCGTACTCCTTGAGCCGGCTGGCGTGGCGCGGATAGTCGAGCGGCTTCGGGGCCCCGGGATAGATGTCCACCCCGTCCTCGGTCCCGGGCATGGCGAGCTTGAGCTTCACGGTTCGCCCCTCGAAGTAGTCCCTGAGAGCGGCTTCGGACTGAGCCTGGACGCCCGCAGGCGCGAGGAGACCCGCAATAAGGATGAGCGATCGGGCAGCCATCGGTACCTCATGGTTGGAGGTCTTGCGAGCCAACTGATCTTGTGTATTGTATACAGAGTACAAAATATCACATTCAACCACCGCCATGCCATGATTTCTCGTGTGCCGCTCCGCGATGCGGTCTATCAGCGCGTTCTCGCCCAGATCCAGCAGGGCGATCTCCCTGCGGGCAGCCGAGTTAGGGACATCGCGCTGGCTGGCGAGCTCGGGGTGAGCCGAACGCCGGTCAGGGAGGCCCTCCTCCGCCTCGTCCGGGAGGGCGTCCTGGACACCACGCTGGGGCGCGGCTTCAGGGTCAGGCCCCTCGAGCCAGGCGAGCTTCGGGATGTGGGCGAGATTCTGGGAGCGCTCGAGGCGCTGGCGCTGCGCCTCTCTCCCCCGCCTAGGGAGTCCCGACGGGTGCGCCTCCTCGAGCTGGACCGCCGGCTGGAGGGGACCCGGGGGGACATCTCCCGTTGCCTCGACCTCGAGGACGACTGGCACCGGGCACTCCTCGAGGAGTGTCCCAACCGCCGGTTGCTCGAGCTGGTCTCCTCCCTTCGCCAGATCCCCCGACGCTACCTGGCCGCCTACATGCGTGAGGCCGGCCGACTGAGCCTCTCCACTCTGCCCCACACCAAGATTCTCGCAGCGTTGCAGGACGGCGGTCCTGACAGCGGCGCGTCAGTATTCGAGCAGCAGTGGAAGAAGGGTGTCGCTGAACTGGTTACCTGGACCGAACGACGCCCTGGTGCCCGCCCGTGAGGCCTCCCGCTGACTCGCCGGCCGTGGCCCGCTGGCGGGAGGATACGCCCGGCTGCGCCAAGCGCATCCACCTCAACAACGCCGGCGCGGCCATGGTCCCCCGGCCGGTGCGCCAGGCCATAGACCAGCACCTCGACCTCGAGGAGGAGCTAGGCGGCTACGAGGCGGCCGAGGCTCGCGCCGAGGCGCTCAGCCAGGTGGGCGATGACCTCGGCAGGCTGCTGGGTGTGCAGCGCCGAAACATTGCCCTGGCCCAGAACTCCACGGTGGCCTTTGCCCAGGCCCTGGGGGCCTTCGATTTCGCCGCCGGGGACTCGATTCTCACCAGCCGGGCGGACTACGCCTCGAACCAGATCATGTACCTCTCCCTGGCCGCACGACTGGGAATCGAGGTGGTCCGAGCGCCCGATCTGCCAACCGGCGGGGTGGACCCCGACGCCGTCCGCGACCTGGTGCGCCGCCGCCGCCCCTCGCTGGTGGCGCTGACCTGGGTGCCGACCAACTCCGGCCTGGTACAGGACGTTGCCGCCGTTGGCGAGGTGTGCCGGTCCGCCGAGGTGCCGTACCTGGTGGATGCCTGTCAGGCCGTAGGTCAGATTCCGGTGGACGTGGGCGCCATCGGGTGTGACTATCTGGCGGCCGCGGCGCGGAAGTTCCTCCGCGGACCACGCGGCATCGGCTTCCTGTACGTTGCCGACCGAACGCTCGCCGCTGGGGCCTATCCCCTCCTGGTCGACATGCACGGCGCAACCTGGACCGACCCGGACCGTTTCGCCCTCACTCCCGATGCGCGCCGGTTCGAGTCGTGGGAGGTCGCCTACGCCCTCGCCTTGGGCCTCGGCGCCGCCGCCCGCTATGCCCTGGACACCGTCGGCATCGAGACAGCCCGCGACCGCTCGCATGCCCTGGCCGCCTATGCTCGGCGACGCCTGTCCCAGGTGCCTGGCGTGCGGGTACTCGACCGGGGGCAGCAGCTCTGCGCAATCGTGACCGTGGAGCCGGCCGGACGTCGGGGCGCGGACATCAAGCTGGCGCTTCGGGCCCGCGGGATCAACACCAGCTCGCCCGATCGGGAAGACGCCGTGATCGACATGGACGCCAAGGGCGCCGCCTCGGCCTTGAGACTCTCCCCCCACTACTACAATACCGCGAGCGAGATCGACGCGGCGGTGGAGGCCCTCGCCGAGCTGCTTCGGTAGCCTGCCCCCCGGCCCTCATCC
>JBOHSB010000436.1:0-23214 GCA_050733015.1 Gemmatimonadales bacterium | reverse complement strand
ATCTTGTTGAGCACCGGGATGATCTCGAGCCCCGCGTCCATGGCCAGAAACAGGTTGCTCAAGGTCTGCGCCTGGACCCCCTGCGACGCGTCCACCACCAGGATCGCACCCTCGCACGCGGCGAGCGACCGGGACACCTCGTAGGTGAAGTCCACGTGGCCCGGCGTGTCGATGAGGTTGAGCTCGTAGGTCACGCCGTCGCGGCCGGTATAGCTCATCCGGACCGCGTTGAGCTTGATGGTGATGCCGCGCTCGCGCTCGAGGTCCATCGTGTCGAGCAGCTGCTCCCGCATCTGACGCTTCTCCACCGTCCCCGTGGCCTCGATGAGCCGATCCGCGAGGGTCGACTTGCCGTGGTCGATGTGGGCGACGATGCAGAAGTTGCGGATCCGGGCCTGAGACATGGCGGGAATATAACGCGGGGGGGAGAACGGACGGTCGGAGGGTCGGACCGACGAACGGTCAGGTGTTCGGCAGAGGACGAAAAGGCGATAGGACGATAGGGCGAGAGGGCGAGAGGGCGAGGGACACGAGGACGAACGATGGAAGGACCAAGGCGACCGGATGGCCCGACGGAGCCGTTGGGTATCCGATGTTACTCTTATGCGTGACCCATTCTCCCAGTGAGCGCCCGGATCGCTCGACCATCGGACCGTCTGAGCGTCCGATCCTGGAACCGTCCGACGAGTCGACGATCGGAGCGTCCGGACTGCCCGTTGAACGCTCCGACCGTCTGACGGTCCGACCGCCCGACCCTACGTCCGACCGTCCCGCCCCTCGCACCGCGGCCGCCGACCTGGGCATGGTGCTGGTCTGCCTCATCTGGGGCGTGAACTTCAGCGTAATGAAACTGGCGATCGCCGAGATCCCGCCGCTGCCCTTCACGGCCGTGCGGTTCACTCTGGCGAGCCTGCTGCTCTGGCTGGTGCTGCGGGCGGTCGAGCGTCCGGTGCGGCTCGCGCCGGATGTGATGCGCCGGCTGGTGGTCCTCGGGGTGGTCGGCAACACGCTCTACCAGCTCGCATTCATCCTCGGCCTCGCGCACACGACGGCCACCAACAGCGCGTTGATCGTCGCGACGGTCCCCACGGTGGTGGCAGTCATCGCGGGTGCCAGAGGACTCGAGCGGGTCACTCGGCGGATGTGGACGGGCATTGCCCTGGGCACGCTGGGCGTCGTGCTGGTGATCGCCGTGAGCGGCATCGAGTTTTCGGCGAGCACGCTCTACGGGGACCTGCTGACGGTATTGGGCGTCCTCTGCTGGGCAGGGTACACGGTGGGTCTCCGCCGGTTGCCGGCCGGGGTCAGCCCGCTCCGGGTAACCACGATCACCTCGATCGCGGGCACTCCCGGACTCCTGCTCGCCGGCCTGCCTGGGGTCTTCCGGCTCGATTGGACCGCGGTCCCGGCGACGGCGTGGGCCGGCCTGGCCTATGCGACGCTCCTCTCCTTGGTGGTGGCCTACATCCTGTGGAACCGGAGCGTGCAGACGGTCGGCGGCACCCGCACGGCGATCTACATGTGCGTGACGCCTCTCGTGGCGGCGGCGGCCGCCTGGGTCATGCTCGGCGAGCAGGCTCGGCCGTTGCAGGCCGTGGGAGCGATCCTGATCATCGGGGGGGTACTGTTGACGCGGTGGGAAGGAGGGCGGTAGGGTGAGAGGGCCGTTAGGGTGATAGGACCAACGGTCCTCCTATCGCCCGCTCGTCCTATCGCCCTCTCGGCTCTCCCGCCCTTCCTCCATCTCCTCCAGCCGCGCCATTGCCCGGCGCAGATGGGGAATCACGATGCTCCCGCCCACCACCAGCCCCACCGAGAAGATCTCGAGGAATTCCTCGCGCGTGACGCCTTCCTCGCGACAGCGGATCACGTGATAGGTCACACAGTCGTCGCAGCGCAGCACCAGCGACGAGACCAGGCCCAGCATCTCCTTGGTCTTGGCGCCCAGGGCGCCGGCTTCGTAGGTGCGGTTGTCGAGCGCGAAGAAGCGGCTGATGGTGAGGTTGCCGGCGCCGAGGATGAGATCGTTCATCCGGGTCCGGAAGGCGTTGAAATCCGCGATCGTGTCGGTCATGGCGCGCAATATACCTCGGCTCCGGCGTCAGTGATCCGAGGCGTCGTCCACGATCTCGCGGTAGCTCTCCGGTCGCCACTTGGGGCGTGCGGGCGCATCGCCGACGGCGCGGCCGAGGTAGTACAGCAGCCGGAGAATCCTCGACTCCTTCTCGCTGTCGATCTTGTCGGGCGAGTCGGACGGCTGATGATAGTCCGGGTGCACGCCGTTGAAGAAGAACAGGATGGGCACGCCCTTGCGGGCGAAATTGTAGTGGTCCGACCGGAAGTAGAACCGCTCTTCGGGCCAGCGGTCGTCGATGGCGGTCATGTGGAGCTCGGGATGCGCGCGGTTCACCCGGGCGAGCGTTGCGCCGAGGTCCGAGTGTTCCTTGCCGATCGCCACGATGGTGTCGCGCCAGTTGCGCCCGATCATGTCGATGTTCAAGTCGGCGACGACGCTCTTGAGCGGCACCGGCGGGTGCTCGCTGAAGTAGCGGCTGCCCCACAGGCCCTTCTCCTCGCCGCTCACGGTCAGGAAAATGATCGAGCGCTTGGGCCGCGCCCCCGTCCGGCTGAAGGCCTCGGCCAGCTCCATCACCCCGGCGGTCCCGGAGCCGTCGTCGTCGGCCCCGTTGTTCACGCTGTCGGGAAGGCCGGGCGTGATGCCGATGTGGTCCATGTGGGCCGAGAACACCAGATACTCCTGGCGGAGCGCCGGATCACTGCCCTCGAGGATGCCCACGGTGTTCGGCGCCGTGAGCGCGCGCAGCACGGAGTCCTTGAGCGTCACGATCAACTCGAGCCCAGAGAGTTCGCGATACACCGGCCCCGTCGCGGCCCGAACCGCTGCAGGGTCCACGCGGGCCGCGCGCAGCGCCGGCGCGACCGCCGCCTCGTTCACTTCAACGACCGGCGGGCTCACGAGCTTGAGGTCCACCGCAGTCCGCGGGACGGCCGTGTTGGGGATGCGCGCGGCGTAGGCTTCCGGCGGCGCGTTCACGACCAGCACGATCGCCCTCGGCCGGGCGAGCCGGAGCGCGCGGGTCACCTGGGTAGTGCGGTCGGCGCCGGCGCCGGGATCGATGGGATAGAGCACGACCTTGTCGCGGAGGGCCAGCCGGCTTACCCCGCCGGCATCGAGACTCCCCCCGACCAGCACGACCGGACCGGTCGTTGGCCGACCGGACACCGTTCCCTGCAGGTAGCGCGCGCTCCGGTCGAACCGCGCTTCCGCCTCGATGCCGCCGGCCTTGAGCGTGACTCGCGAGCTCTCGGCCTCGAACCGGCGGCGGGTGATGGGATAGCGCTGCAGGAACGTCCCGCTGTCGCCGGCCGGCCGGAGGCCGAAGGAGCGAAACTGGTCGGCCACGTACTTCGCCGTCAGCTCCAGCCCGCGGCTGGGCGTATCGCGGCCCAGCATCGAGTCATCGGCGATGATGCCGATGCGCCGCGCGACGTCGGCAGGGATGATGGAGGCGGCGCCTGCGTTGGCGGGCGCGGTGGTCTGGGCGGCAAGCGGCCCCGTCGCGAGGACGAGGCCGGCGAGCAGGAGACGGCGCATGCGAAACAGTCCTGGTAGAGGTCGCCGGCGATCGGATGCCGGCGGAGTATAGCGGGGTGCGGGCTTCAGGGGCTGCGTCGGCGCAGCTCGGGCTCGCCGGTGCTCCGGGGAACGCTCGAGGGGCGTAGGCCCTCGGGCGCGTCCCCCGAGGTGTCGGTGCCCTCGCGAGGCTGGTGCCCGCCCTCCGCCTCGCGCCGGCGCTCCACCCGGCGGCGCTCGTCGATCAGGGGCCGGGCCGGCGAGACCTCGGGTGCAACCTCGGCGTCCCTCCGCCGAAGCGACTGTACCCTAGGGGCCGGCACCGCGCCGCGTCCGCCCACGTCCTCGCGGGTCCGTCCCATATCCTGGTCCTCGCCGCCTCGGCGCCGCTCCGGCTCGCCGCGACTCACTGGGGGTCGCCGGGGGTCGGCGTCGCGGAATACGAAGCGCGGCCCGGGATGGGCCGGGCGGTCCGCGACGACGTTTCGGCCGCCGTAGCGGTACGGGTAGTACTCCGGGCCATCCCGGATCACGACCCGGTAGCGGGTGCAGGAGGACCGGTACGGGTCCCACTCCCGGTAGCTGGCGTACGCGTGGCAGTCGTAGCACACGAAGCGGGGGTAGTCGAACCGCTGGTCCACGTAGTAGGGCGAGATGTCGTAGTCGTACTCGCCCTCGGGCACCAGTCGGGCGGCCAGGTCGGTGAGCCGGACGTACGGGTCGCCCTGGATGCGTCCCCCGTCGATCAGGCGGTAGTCCCAGTAGTCGCCGCGGGTGATGTAGCGGAAGTCGAGCGGCTCGGCGGAGGCGACGGCAAAGACGTAGCCCACGCCCGGATCGTCGTCCACCAGGAATGAGCGGCCGTCCCGGACGCCGGACACCTCGAACTCGCGCTCCTCGCGGACGTAGGTGTCGGTCCAGGGCTCGCGCGGAAACAGGACCCGGATCCGGCCGTCCGTGTCCACCCGGAGTACGGCAACGTACGATGGCTCGTCCACCCTCAGGAAGACGTCGGCCGCCTCGCCGCGGGCGTAGGGATCGTCACGGTCCGTCCACACCGAGACCCGCCCGGCCGCCGAAGCGCGGGCCGGCGGGTGAGGGTCGTGATCTCTGGTGGTCGGTGCAGTGGGGGAGCCGGCGAGCAGCATCCATCCCAGCGTGACGAGCATGAGCCCTCCGGCAACTTGAGGCGTATCGGTCGGCTGACAGCAGGCGGTGTGCCAGGATGGGGTGTCGGCATAAGATAGGGGCAGGTAAAGCATTGGCGAATGGTCGGGCGGATCCGGCCCCGGGAGGCGTCCTCGCGCCGAGACGCCGATTGCCTCCGTCTTTCCACTCCCCTACGATTCACGCCTTCATGCACCGTCCCGCTGCCGTCCAGAATCGCCCGCGTCTCGACCTGCTCGACCCCTTCGAGGTCTCCAAGCTGGGCGGGCTCGAGGTGATCACGGAAGGCGTCGTCGAGGGTTTCCTGTCCGGCCTCCACCGCTCGCCCCGCCGCGGCTTCTCCGTCGAGTTCGCCGAGCACCGGATGTACCAGCCGGGCGATGAGCTGCGCTACGTGGACTGGAAGATCCTGGGCCGCAACGACCGCCTCTATGTGAAGCAGTTCGAGGAGGAGACCAACCTTCGGGCGATGGTGGTGTGCGACGCGAGCCGCTCGATGGCCTGGACCGGAAGCCCCGACACGGTGCTTCCCAAGCTGGGCTACGCCCAGCGGCTGATCGCGGCGCTCTCCCTGATCCTGCTGCGGCAGCGCGACGCGACCGGGCTCATCACCTTCGATGACGATGTCCGGACCGTGCTCCCCCCGCGGGCGCGGCTCAGCCACTGGCGGCACCTGCTCGCGACGCTGGGCGACCTCGAGGCCGGCCTGGGGACCGCCGCGGAGCCCGCCCTCCGCCGGGTGGTGAACCAGCTTCGGCGCCGGGGGCTGGTGGTGTTCGTCTCCGACCTGCTGCTCGACCGCGATCTGGCCCTCAAGGCGCTGCGCTTCCTGCGCCACCGCGGGCACCAGGTCCTGGTGCTCCACCTGATGGACCCGGGCGAGGTGACCCTGGCCGGCCCGGCCGAGGCCCGGTTCGAGGATCCGGAATCGCGGGCGGCGGTGGTGCTCCGTCCCCGCGACTGGGCCGGCGCCTACCGCGAGACGGTCCGGGCCGTGATCCACGACTGGCGCCTCTCCTGCCGGCGGCACGGCATCGGGTACCACCGGGTGACCACCGACACTCCGTACGGCATCGTGCTCCGCGAAGCGCTCGCTCCTTCTTCCAGGACGGCATGATCGGCTTCCTCCATCCCTGGGCCCTGGCCGGACTCGTCGCGGCGGCGATTCCGCTGCTGCTGCACCTGCTGGCCCGCCGAGAGCCGCCGACCGTCGTCTTTCCCGCGGTCCGCTACCTTATCACCACTACGCGTGAGCACCAGCGCCGGCTCAAGCTGCAGCACCTGCTGCTGCTCGCCCTGCGGACCCTCCTGATCGTGGCACTCGTGCTCGCCGCGGCGGGACCCACGGTGCCGAGCCGCGGCGTCGCCGGACATGCGCCCAGCGCGCTGGTCCTGGTGGTGGACAACTCGCCCAGCAGTGGGGTCGTGGTCGCGGGGACGACCCGCCTGTCGCAGCTCCAGGCCGCCGCCCGCCAGGTCCTGAGCCGCGCCACCCCGGCCGACGCCCTCTGGCTCCTCGCCGCCGACGGCATCCCCCGGCGCGGCGACCGCCAGGCGCTGCTCGACGAGGTGGGCGCGCTGCCGGTGAGCCCCCGCCGCCTGGATCTCGGCGCCGCGGTGGGCCTGGCCGGCCAGGTGCTTGCCGGGGACCCACGGCCGGGCGAGATCACGCTCCTGACCGACTTGCAGGCGAGCGCCGTGGCTGCGGCGGACGTACGGGTGCCGCTGGTGGTGGGCCGGCCCGACGGACCGCCCCCGCCCAACGTCGGCATCGCCCGGCTCGAGACCGGACCCCAACCATGGAGCGCCGATGGCGGACGGCTCACGGTGTGGCTGGCGGGTGATTCGGGGGCGGGCACCCCGGTGACCGCGCGGTTGGGCACCCGGCCACCGCGGCAGGCCCTGGCCCACGTCGGGAGCGGATCCGTGCTTGCGATCCCGGGTGTGGCGCCGGGCTGGTGGGACGCCGATGCCGAGCTGGACCCTGACGAGCTCCGGATCGACGACCGGCGGGTGGGCGTGGTGCGTGTGGCGCCGGTGGCGCGGGTGAACTGGGATTCGGCCAGCCGGTTCGTGGCGGCTGCCTGCGAGGTGCTGGAGTCGAATCGCCGCATCGCCCGCGGGGGAGAAGTGACGCTCGGCCGCCTGGGCCGCGGCAGCTCGATCGTGCAGCCGCCCGAGGATCCCGCCGGGCTCGGCGCGCTCAACCGCGCCCTCGCGGCTCGCGGGGTGGCGTGGCACTACGGTGCGCCGCTGATCGAGCCCGCGAGCACCGATAGCGGAGCCTTGGTGGGCCGGGTCCGCGTGCTGCGGCGATACCGGCTCGAGACCGGACAGAGCGGCCGCACCGGCGTGCTGGCGACCGTGGCCGGCACCCCTTGGCTGGTGCGAAGCGGCGACGTCGTGCTGGTCGGCAGCCGGCTCGATCCGGCGTGGACCGACCTCCCGGTGTCCGCGGGCTTCATGCCCTTCATGGATGCGCTCCTCAACCGGCTGGCCCGCGGCGAAGTGTCGCTGGCCGACGGGGCGCCCGGCGATCCGGTGGCGCTGCCCGATCTGGTCTCGGACGTCCGGCAGGGGGAGCGCGACTGGCGGGTGGAGCCGGGCGGGGTGTTCCGGCCGGGCGAGCCCGGCGCCTACTACCTGCTGGCCGGCGACGACACGGTCGGGGCGATCACCGCGAACATCGATCCCCGGGAGTCGCTGCTGGCCCCCGCGACCGATGCCCAGGCCCGCCGGCTGTGGCGGGGCGCGCGCCTCGTCTCGCTGCCCGATGTCGGAGACGAGGTGTTCAGCGGCGCAGCCCGCGGCGATCTCCGCGGCCTGCTGCTGTGGGCGGCGCTGCTGCTGGCCCTGGCCGAGGCGGCGCTCGCGAGCCTGTGGAGGCGCGAATCGCGATGAGACTCAGGCCCGTGCTCGACGCGTTCGCCCGGACGCCGGCCACGCTCGACCTGGCCGACCGGCTGCCGGCGCGGGGCGAAACGGTGCGGCTCGGCGGGCTGCCGGGTTCGAGCGGCGCGGTGCTCGCGGCCTGGCTGGCCGCGCGCTTTCCGCAGCGGCTGCTCGCCATCGTGGCACCGACCCCGGGCGACGCGGAGCGCTGGCTCACCGATCTGGCGCACCTGACCGACCAGGGCGTCGCGCTGTACCCGCAGCGGGAGGCGCTAGGCGAGGACGAACCGCATTACGAAATCGCCGGCGAGCGGGCGGAGACGATCGAAGCCCTGCTGCAGGGCCGGCTCCGGCTGCTGGTGACGACCGCCCGGGCCACCGCCGAACGGACCCTGATGCCGGCCGCGCTCGAGCGGCTGCGGCTCCGCCTCGCGGCCGGCGACCGGCGGCCGCCTGCAGAGGTGGCCGGGACGCTCGAGCGGATGGGGTACCGCCGGGTCCCAACGGTGACCGAGGTCGCCGAGTTCAGTATCCGGGGCGGCATCCTGGATCTGTATGGATTCGGGATGGCGGGCCCCGCCCGGCTGGAATGGTGGGGCGACGACATCTCGTCCATCCGGGGCTTCGACCTCACCACCCAGCGCTCGCTGCAGGAGTTGACCGAGGTCACGGTGTTGCCGATCGACACCCGCGGCGTGCGCGAGGAGCTCGAGGTCGGTGTCGGCCCCGAAGGTGACGCAGCCCCCCCGTCCCGCCGTACCCTCCTCGAGCTGTTGCCGTCCGACACCATCGTCCTCGAAGAAGCCGTGGGTCCCGACGAGGACGAGGTCCGGCGCGCGTGGAACGAGGCCCAACATCACCTCGAGGTCGCCCGCCGGCTGGGCGAAGACGTGCCCGGACGCGACGAGATCCTGGAGCCGCCCGAGCAGTGGCGCGCCCGTCTGTCCGGCTATCCGCGCCTGGTGCTGCGCGACGACCAGGCGGACTTCCAGTTCGGCTTCTTCCCGCCCGAGAAGATCGACCGCGACCTCAACCGGCTGCGCGCGCTGCTGTCGGGAGCGCCGCCGACGCTGGTGCTGTGCGACAACGAGGGCCAGCTCGAGCGGCTCGAGGAGCTGCTCGAGGAGGGGCCCCGGAGCACGGGCCGCGCGACCCTCGCGGTTGGCGCGCTCGACGGCGGCTTCGTGATGCCGTCGCTGCGGGTGCTGACGGACCACGAGATCTTCCGGCGGGCCCGGCGGCTCCGCCGGCCGCGCCGCTACCGGCAGGCCGCGCCATCGGCCGCGACCGGCGCGCTGGTGGAGGGCGACTACGTGGTCCATCTCGACCACGGCATCGGGATCTATCGCGGCATCAACACGATCACCGCCGAGGAGTCCACCCTCGAGGTGGCGATCGTCGAGTACGAGGGCGGCGACCGGCTCAACGTCCCACTCTACCGGATGGACCAGCTCGAGCGCTACCGGGCGGCGGGCGAGGATGGCGACCGGCCACCGCCGAGGCTCCACCGGCTGGGCGGCTCGTCCTGGGCGCGGGTGCGGGAGAAGACCCGGCAGGCCATCAAGCAGATGGCGGCGGAGCTGCTCGAGCTGTACGCGCGCCGCACCGTGAGCGCGGGCTTCGCCTTCGCGTCCGACACCCGCTGGCAGCGCGAGCTCGAGTCCAGCTTCCTGTACGAGGACACGCCCGACCAGCGAAAGGCCACCGAGGAAGTCAAGGCCGACATGGAGCGACCGCGCCCCATGGATCGCCTGCTGGTGGGCGACGTAGGCTACGGCAAGACGGAGGTGGCCGTGCGGGCGGCGTTCAAGGCGGTGCAGGGCGGCAAGCAGGCGGCGGTGCTGGTGCCGACGACGATCCTGGCGGAACAGCACGGGCGCACCTTCCTCGAGCGGCTGGCCGACTTCCCGCTGTCGGTGGAAGTGCTGTCGCGCTTCCGGACCCCGAAAGAGCAGCGGACGGCGCTCGACCGGCTGAGCGCCGGCCAGATCGACATCGTGATCGGCACCCACCGCCTGCTCTCGAAGGACGTCGAATTCAAGGACCTGGGCCTGCTCATCGTGGACGAGGAGCACCGCTTCGGGGTGAGGCACAAGGAGCGGCTCAAGGCGCTCCGGCTCTCGGTGGACGTGCTCACCCTCACCGCCACGCCGATTCCCCGCACGCTCCACCTCTCCCTGGCCGGCCTTCGCGACCTCACGCTGATCGAGACTCCCCCGCGCGACCGTTCCCCCATCCTGACGTTCGTGGAGCCGTGGGACGACGCGCTGCTGGAGGAGGCGTTTGCCCGGGAGACCGACCGGGGCGGGCAGGTCTTCGTGGTGCACAACCGGATCGAGACCATCGAGACGATCGCTGCCCGGGTCCGCACGCTCGCTCCGCGAGCGCGGATCGGCGTGGCCCACGGCCAGATGCCGGCGGAGGCGCTGGAGTCGGTGATGCGCGACTTCGTGTCGGGCGAGGTCAACATCCTCGTCTCCACCATGATCGTGGAATCCGGCCTGGACGTGCCCAACGCGAACACGATGGTGGTGCACGACGCCCACCGCTTCGGGCTGGCCCAGCTCTACCAGCTCCGCGGCCGGGTGGGACGGAGCCACCGGCGGGCCTACTGCTACCTGCTGGTGCCCGACACCATCGATGCCGACGCCGAGGAGCGCCTCAAGGTGCTGGAGCATCATACTGATCTGGGCGCCGGCTACCGGATCGCCCTCAAGGACCTGGAGCTGCGGGGGGCGGGCAACTTGCTCGGCGCCGAGCAGTCGGGGCACGCGCAGGCCGTGGGGTTCGACCTGTACATGCGGTGGCTGGAGGAGACCGTGAAGGCCCTGCGCGGCCAGGGCACGACGGTGCAGCCCGCGCCGCCGGATGTGGTCCTGGACCGGCCGGCCCACCTGTCCGACGGCTTCGTCCCGGACGACGACGTCAAGCTGGACCTGTACCGCCGACTGGCGCGGGCCACGACGCCAGGCGAAATTGATGGGCTTCGCGACGAACTGCGCGAGCGCTTCGGGCCGCTGCCGGCCGAGGCCGAGACGCTGCTCGACATGGCGCGGCTCCGCGCCCTGGGAGCGGCGCTCGGCCTTCAGCACGTGCTGGTGCGCGGGGACGAGGCCCGGCTGACGTTCCGCCAGGGGACGACCCCCCGGCTGGCCGGGCTCACGTCGGCACTGGACGACGTTCAACTCGCCGCCGAGGTGCGGCGCACGGTCCCGCTCTCCCTCCGGCTCCTCCGGCTGGGCGGCGAGCCGATCGTCCCGGGCCTGGTCCGCGCTCTTAAGGCGGCGGTGAAGTAACCTTTTTCGGAGATGTCATGCGACGCAACGTGATCCTCATGGCGGTCCTCTCGACCGGCCTGCTCGGCTGCAACTCGTTCCGCGACCTGTTCTCGGCCCACGCCGACGTGGCGGCCGAGGCCGCCAGCCAGCAGCTTCCGGCGCAGCGCCTGGCGCAGATCCTGAGCTCCGGCGGCAAGGGGGTCAAGATCAACCGCGAGACCGCCGACTACGTGGCGAACGTGTGGGTCGACTATGCGCTGTTCGGGCAGGCCGTGGTGCACGGCAAGCTGCCGCTCGATTCGGCGAGCGTGGCCGACGCGGTGTGGCCGGAGATCTCCGAGCTCAAGGGCACCCACTGGCACGACACCCTGATGGCGCACCGGGCCTCGGTGAGCGACGCCGCGGTGGACAGCCTCTATCGCTCGGCCGACACCCGCGTGCTGCAGCACATCCTCTTCGGCGCCCAGCCGAACATCGACTCGACCAAGCGCACCGCCATCAAGAAGAAGGCGGAAGCGACGCTGGCGCAGATCCGGAAGGGGGCCAACTTCGAGCAGCTGGCGGCCCAGCTGTCGGAGGACCCGGGCAGCAAGGCTGACAGCGGCTTCCTGCCGCCCAGCCCCAAGGGCCGGTTCGTGCCGGCCTTCGACAGCGCGGGGTGGGCGCTCCAGCCCGGACAGGTGAGCGGGCTGGTGGAAACGCCTTTCGGATACCACATCATCAAGCGGCCCTTGCAGCAGGAGGCCCACCACCACATCGTGGACTTCCTGGAGGAGCGCGCCGGGGGCCACCTCGACTCGCTCTACATGGACAGCCTGGCCGCCGCGAACAAGATCGAGGTCGTCGCCGGCGCGCCGGCGGCCATGCGCGCCGCTGCCGAGGCGTCGGACGAGAGCCGGAAATCCGGGAAGACGCTGGTGAAGTACCGGGGTGGCGAGCTCACCGTGAAGGATTTCCTGCGCTGGGTCCGCGCGCTTCCGCCCCAGTATTCGCAGCAGCTCCGCGAGGCCAACGACAGCACGCTGAGCCGGTTCGCCCGCATCCTGACGCAAAACGTGCTGCTGTTGCGCGAGGCCGACCGGAACAAGATCGCGATCAGCCCGCTCGAGTGGGCGTCGCTCCAGCGCCGGTACGAGAACCAGATCGACACGCTGCGCCAGGAGATGGGGCTGCAGAACGGGGACATCACCGACTCCGCCGTGGCGATCGGCGAGCGGGAGAAGGTCGCGGGGCTCAAGGTCGAGCGCTACTTCGACGATCTCATCGTGGGCAAGACCCGGCTCCGCCCGCTTCCCTCCGCGCTCGCCACGCTGCTCCGCGAGCGGATGCCGTACACCGTCCACGAGGCCGGCGTAAGCCGGTCGGTCGAGTTGGCGACCGATCTCAAAGCCAAGGCCGACTCGGCGGCGCCCAAGGGTGCGATGCAGCGCGCCCCCGGCCCGCCGCCGGTGCCGGGCATGCAGCCGGTGCCCGGTTCCGCGTCGCCGACGCCCGCCCCCGCGGCGCCCGCGCCCTCGCCCCAAGGTGCGGCCCCGGGAGCGAAGCAGCCATGACCCGACGCGGGGCCGGCGCGGCGCTCGTTCTCGTGCTGCTCGGCCTGGGCGGGCCCGCGCTCGGCACGCGTCTCCTGGCGCAGGACACCACGGGCATCGCGCGGCCGGTTCCGTCGGTCACGCCGCCCGACTCGGCGCCCGGCCTGCCCTCCGACTCGGCGCGCCCCGCCGCGCCGAATTCGACCCTTCGCCCTGCGCCACTGGATTCGACGGCCCGCCCCGCACCCCTGGACTCGACGCCCCGCCCCGGGCCGCCGCCCTCGGCGCCTGCCGGCCGACCCGACACGCTGGCGGATACCTCGGCGCGGGTGCCTTCCGCCCGGGCGATGATGCCGGACACCGCGGTAGTGGTGGACCGCGTCGTCGCGGTGGTCGGCAACCGGCCGGTACTCTCCTCGCAGGTTGACGAGGAGATGTTCTCGCGGCAGTCGCAGGGGCAGCAGCTTCCCAACGACCCCGACTCGCTGAACGCCGTCCGCAAGCAGGTCGTGTCGTCGATCGTGGATGAGGAGCTGCTGGTCCAGCAGGCCCAGCGGGACACCGCCATCAAGGTGACCGATCAGGAGATCGCCGACGGCGTCGAGCAGCAGGTGCGGAAGGTGCGGACCAACTTCCAGTCCGAGGTGGACTACAAGAACGAGCTCAAGAAGGCCGGGTTCGAGACGCCCGAGGAGTATCGTCGCTGGCTCACCGACCAGCAGCGCCGCGCCGCGTTTCAGAACCGGCTCATCGACAAGCTGCGACAGGACGGCAAGCTCAAGCCCGTGCCGCCCACCGAGCAGGAGATGCGGGCGTACTTCGATGCACAGAAGGGCAACCTCGGGTCCCGCCCGGCCACGCTCTCGTTCCGCCAGATCGTGATCGCGCCACACCCGAGTCCCGAGGCCAAGGCGCGGACCCACGCGCAGGCCGATTCGATCGTGCTCGAGCTGCGCCGAGGCGCGGACTTCGCCACCGCCGCCAAGCGGTTCTCGCAGGACCCCGGCTCCAAGGACCAGGGCGGCTCGCTCAACTGGTTCCGTCGCGGCGTGATGGTGCCGGAGTTCGAGCGGGTGGCCTTCGCGCTCAAACCCGGCGTGGTGTCCGACCCCGTCGAGTCGCCGTTCGGATACCACATCATCCAGGTGGAGCGGCTGCAGCCGGGCGAGGTCCAGGCGCGGCACATCCTGCTCATCCCGGACATCGATTCGATCCACGTCGACAGCGCCCGGGCCCTGGCCGACTCGGTGCGCCGCCTGGTGCTGCGCGGCGCGAACTTCGATTCGTTGCAGCGCCTCCTGCACGACCCGTCGGCCGAGCGGCAGGCCGACAACGTGCCGGCGGACAAGGTGCCCGAGGCGTACACCAAGGCGATCGGCGAGGCCGACTCCGGGTCGGTCGCCCCGGTGTTCGAGCTGCCCGGGGCCGGGACCCGGGCGCAGTTCGTCGTGGTGCAGGTAACCCGGCGCCGCCCGCCGGGTGACATCCGCTTCGAGGACGTGCGCGACCGCATCCGCGACCAGCTCGGCCAGCAGCTCGCGATCCAGCGGTACATCGAGCGGCTCCGGCGGGCGACGTACGTGGATATCCGCTCGTAGCATCCCTTCTCCCATGACCCGTCTGGCCATCACCCTCGGCGATCCGCGCGGGATCGGTCCCGAGATCGTGGCGCACGCGCTCGAGCAGCCGCTCGACGCGGAGATCACACTGGTAGGGGCGGAAGATCAGATCGCCGGGCTGTCGGCCGCGCGGCGGATCGGCGTGGGGACGTGGGGGCTGGGAAGCGGCGAGCGCGCGGAGGATCGCGCGCGGACCATCCGGGCGGGGCGGGTGGCGGGGCACGCGGTGGAGACCGCGGTCAAGCTGGCCCTCGCGGGCGAGGTGGACGCGATTGTCACCGCGCCCGCCCATAAGCACGCCCTGCACCTGGCCGGGTTCCCCTATCCGGGGCACACGGAGTGGCTGGCAAAGCTCGCCGGCGGGGTGGACGTGGCGATGATGCTCGCGTCGGCCGAGCTGCGGGTGGTGCTGGTGACGACTCACGTGCCGTTTCGGGACGTGCCCGCGCTACTCACCGTGGACCGGGTCACGCGCGTCGGCCGGATCACCCGGCAGGCGCTGACCGACTGGTTCGGCCTCGCGTCGCCGCGGCTCGCGGTCTGCGCGGTCAATCCTCACGCCGGCGAGAGTGGATTGTTCGGCGATGAGGAGGAGCGGGTGCTTCGGCCCGCGGCCGAGGCACTCGGCGCGGCCGGACCGCTGTCGGCGGACACCGTGTTCGTTCGGGCGATGCGGGGTGAGTTCGACGCGGTGCTCGCGCCCTACCACGATGTGGGGATGACAGCCATCAAGGTGGCGTCGTTCGGGCGGGCCGTGAATGTCACGCTCGGGCTGCCGTTTCCGCGGACCTCGCCCGATCACGGGACGGCGCTGGACATCGCGGGGGCGGGCAAGGCGGATGCGTCGAGCATGCGGTCGGCCATTGAGCTCGCCGGTCGGCTTGCGCGGCGGCGCTAGCCGGCATCCGGGCCGCGCGAGTCGGGATGCACGGCCCCGGCGGAGTGCCGGTACTCCCTCCGCTCGCTGCAGGCCGCCGTGGGACGCACGTCTCGGAAGGGATCGCCCGGCCTGACGCTCGCTGCGGGAGCACCGGCCCCCCGCCTGCGCCCGACGTTCGGTATCGCGCGCGCTGCCATCCGGCCTGAGGCTCCCCTGCGAGCCCCACCCCCCGGCCCCGCCTGCCGGGGCATCGCGAGCCGGCAGCCGTCATCCCGAGCGAGGCGAGGCATCATTCCAACGGGCTTCGATGGCCGCCTAGAAGGTCCCTCGCTTCGCTCGGGATGACGTATCGTCGCCTGGACCGCCTTTTCGCCTTTTCGCCTTTTCGCCTTTTCGCCTTTTCGTCCTACCGCCCTCCCGTCCGCTCCAGCCGTTCCATCAGATCCAGGTACGCGTCGAGCTTGAGCTTCTGCGCGGCCCGATTGGCGACCAGGATCGCCCCGCACTGCAGCACCGTCTCCCGCTCCACCAGGCCATTCGCGCGCAGGGTGTTGCCGGTGTCGACCAGGTCCACGATCCAGTGCGACAGATTGAGCAGCGGCGCGACCTCCACCGAGCCGTTCACCTGAATGATGTCCACCGGCCGGCCGGCCGCGCCGAAGTGCGCCTGTGCGAGGCGCGGGTACTTGGTGGCGACCCGGGCCGTGACGCCGCCGGGGAGCGCCGGGTAGGGCGCATCGGCCGGGGCGGCGACGCTCAGCCGGCAGAAGCCGAAGCCCAGCTCGAGCGGCTCGAGGACGTCGGCACCGGTCTCGCGCAGCACGTCGGTACCGGTGACGCCGATGTCGGCGGCGCCGAACTCGACGTACACCGGCACGTCGCCTGGCTTCACCGCCAGGAATTCGATGGCGGGATCGCTGGACGGGATGAGCAGCCGCCGGCCGGCGTCGGCGGCCGGCGCGGCGCCGGCCCGGGCGAAGCGCTCGACCGACGGCTCGTACAACCGCCCCTTCGCCAGCGCGACACGAAGCATCAGCGAGGCACTTCCGCGATGGTATCGAGGTCGAGCGACAGTCCCACGGCAGGCATCGGACGCCCGAACCGCCCCATCAGCTCGTCGTAGCGGCCGCCAGCGCCCGCGGCCCTGCCCGGGCCGGCGACGAACACTTCGAAGTGCATGCCGGTGTAGTACTCGAGGCCGCGCACCTCGCCGAGATCGTACACCACGTGGGTCCGCTCGTCGGCCGTGAGGGCGGCGTCGAGCGCCAGCAGGTGCTCGAGCCCCACGGTGGCGGCGCGGGGCGCTAGACCGAGCGCTCGGGTGAGCGCGTCGCGCCGCCCGATCACGAACGGAAGCACGGTGAGGGTGGCCGCGTCGCCGCTCGCCCCGGCGAGCGCCCGGCACAGGTTACCGCGGTCCTTGCGGTCGATCCAACGACGCACCTCGATGCGGAGATCCTCGGCCAGCGACGCGAGTCCGGGGGCCAGCACCCCCACGTGACCCACGTTGACCTGGAAGTCCCGCACATCGGCCGCGCGGAGCAGGGCGATCGCGAGCCGGACGATCTCGATGTCGGCTGCCAGATCGGCCTGGCCGAGCAGCTCGGCGCCGACCTGGAGCATCTCGCGCGGCCGGCCGCCGCGCTCGGGCTCCTGCCGATAGACGGTGCCCGAGTAACTCAGTCGCAGCGGCTTAGCCGCTTCGGCGAACGTGGTGGCGGCCACGCGCGCCAGGCTGGCGGTGAAATCGTAGCGGAGCGCCAGGATGCGACCGTCCCGGTCGGGAAACCGGATCAGCCGCTCGGCCACGCCAGCCCCGCCGGCCCGGAGAAAGGTGTCCTGGTACTCGAGGGTAGGCGGGATCAGCTCCTCATACCCGGCACGCTCGAGCACGGCCATGGAGGCGCGCTGCAGCAGGCGGCGGCGGCGGGCGGCTTCGCCGGTGAGGTCGAGCGCGCCGGGCGGCGTGACGGCGAGTTGCGAGGGGAGCATGGGGCGGGAAGCTAACGCCGCGCGGCGGCGGGGCGCGAGCCTCGGGGGTCAGGCGGGCGGGGCGAGAACCTCGCGCACCTTGCGGGCGAGCTGGTCGGCGCTGAACGGCTTCTCCAGCAGGCCGCTCGTGTCGGTCAGCTCGCCACGGCGCTCGACCGCTTCCGGGGCGTACCCCGTGATGAAGAGCACCCGGAGCGACGGGCGCACCGCGATCAGCTCGGCCGCGAGCGCGGTGCCGCCCATCCCGGGCATGACCATGTCCGTGACCAGCAGGTCGATGGGCGCGGGCGTCGAGCCGGCCACGAGCAGCGCCGCCTCGGCGTGGGGCGCCTCGAGCACCCGATAGCCCTTGGTGCGGAGCACGCGGCAGATCAGGTGGCGGACGGCCTCCTCGTCCTCGACCACCAGCACGGTCTCGGTGCCGCCCGGCACGGGCGTGGGCACGCCGGGCGCCGCCGCGCCGGGCCGCCCGGTCGCTTCGACGCGCGGCAGGTACAGCGTGAAGGTGCTGCCCTCTCCGGGCCGCGAGGTCACCTGGATCTGGCCGCCGCTCTGCCGCACGATGCCGTACACCGTCGCGAGACCGAGGCCCGTGCCCCGTCCCAGCTCCTTGGTGGTGAAGAACGGCTCGAACAGGTGTGCCAGCACGTGCTCGTCCATCCCGGTTCCGGAGTCCTTCACGATGAGCACCACCAATGGGCCGCCCGGGATGCCTTCGTCCGTGGCGCCAGGCATTCCCATCCGGCTCACGTTGGCGGTGGCGATCAGCAGGGTCCCGCCCTCGGGCATCGCGTCCCTCGCGTTGACGCCGAGGTTGGCGATCACCTGCTCGAGCTGGCCCGGGTCGGCGGTCACGTCGCCCAGCGCGGGGTCGAGGTCGAGCCGGAGCACGATCCGCTCGCCGACCAGCCGGCGCAGCATGCCGCCCATCTCGCGGACGATCGCGTTGACATTGACCAGCCGAGGCTGCATGACCTGCTTGCGGCTGAACGCGAGCAGCTGGCGCACCAGCGCCGACGCCCGGTGGGCGGCGCGCCCGATCTCCTGCACGTCGTCGCGGCGCTGGTCCTCGGCGTCGGTGCTCGCGAGCAGCAGCTCGGTGCTGCCCAGGATCGCGGTCAGCAGGTTGTTGAAGTCGTGCGCGATGCCGCCGGCAAGCTGCCCCACCGCCTCCATCTTCTGGGCCAGCCGCAGCTGGTCCTCCAGGCTCTTCCGCTCGGTGATGTCCCGCAGGTACATCAGCAGGTAGCGCGGCCGCCCGCCCGCATCCTCGACGATGGAGGCGTTGACGTACATCCAGAGCGGCCGTCCGGCCGGGCGCACCCAGCGGGTCTCGAGGTCGAGCGTCCGGGTCTCGCCCCGGAGCAGCCGCTCCCGCTCGGCCAGCTCCCTGCCCACGTCATCGGGGTGGAGCATCGCCTCGACCGGCGTGCCGAGGAGTCGGCTCTCCTCGACGCCGAGCAGATGGCACAGCGTGGGCGGCACCTTGAGCCAGCACCCGTCGAGTCCGACGTGGGCCGTCATCACCAGCGCGAACGCCTCGGTCCGGGCGAGCTGTGCCTGGCTCTCGCGCAGCTCGTTCTCGATCCGGAGGCGCTCGATGGCGCCACCGCAATGGTCCGCCAGCTCCTGGAGCATCACCAGATCGTTCTGGTCGTAGGCGTCCGGCGTGTAGCTCTGGATCGAGAGGATGCCGGTGATCCGGTCCCGATGATGCAGCGGGACGAACATGAGCGAGCGCGAGCGCCGCGCGGTGTCGCCGAACGGAATCAGGTCCCCCGGCTCCATCTCGGCATCCGACCGCAGGATCAAGAGGGCGCCCTCCCGCAGCACCCGGGCGAACATCGGCGTGGGCAGGGCGGTGGTATTGGCCGAGGGCACGTCGACGGGCGGCCCGTCGAACGAGTCCATCGTGAGCACGTCCTGCACCTGGCTGGTCTCGGGGAAGTAGAGATCAAGCGTGCAAGCGTCCCAGCCGAGGAGCTCCTGGGCCACCGCCACGATGATGCGCGCCGCCTCCTCCGCCGTGCGCGCGGCGCTCAGCCGGCGGCTGACCTCGAAGAAGGCCGCGCGCGTCCGTTCCGCGCGCGGGACCGACTCCCACGCACTAGGCATTGGCCTTGGGCTCGCCGTGCTCCACCTCGACGGGAGCGGCCGTGTGGAGCCGCAGGCTCTTCACCCGGCGGCCGTCCATCTCGACGACCTCGAAGGTGTGCGGCAGGACCGTCACCCGATCGCCCGGCCGCGGCAGCCGGCCCAGCTGGCCGAACACGTACCCGCCCAGCGTGGTGTAGTCGGTGTCGTCCAGCGCCGCGTCGTACTTGGTGTTGAACTCGGTGATCGGCATGGCCCCATCGAGCCGGGCGGCCCCGTCGCCCGGCGCCGCCCGGTCCTGGGGATCGTACTCGTCGTAGATCGGCCCCACGATCTCCTCGAGCAGATCTTCCATCGTCACCAGCCCGGCCGTGCCGCCGTATTCGTCGAGCACCACCGCGAGGTGGGTCTTGAGCCGCTTCATGTCCGCCAGCACGTCTTCCACCTCACGGGTGCCCGGGACGAAGAGCGGCGGGCGCATGATCGCCTGCACGGTCTCGTGCGGGCGGGCGCGGAGCGCGGTCAGAATGTCCTTGGCGTGGACCACGCCGACGATCTCGTCCAGTGACTCCAGGTAGACCGGATAGCGCGACCGGCGCGCCTGGGCCACTTCGTCCGCCGCCTCCTCGATGCTGAGCCCGGCCTCCAGGGCGATCATCTGCGTGCGCGGCGTCATGACCTCCTGCGCCGTCTTCTCGCTGAACTCGAACACGCCCTCGAGCAGCCGGGCGTCCTCCCTCAGCATGGTGCCGCCCTCGGTGCTCTGCTCGACCAGCATCCGGATCTCCTCGGGCGAGTGCATGCGCTCCTGCTCGCCGGGGGGCGAGATGTGCATCAAGCGCAGCAGCCGGTTGGCGGTGCCGTTGAGCAGGGCGATGGGCCAGGCCATGAGCCACGCAAACCCGATCAGCGGGCCGGCCGTCCACCGGCTCACCTCCTCGGGATAGACCAGCGCCAGCGCCTTGGGCACCAGCTCGCCCAGGGTGATGTGGAGGACGGTGATCAGGACGAACGCGATGGCCGACGCGACCCCGTGAGTGGCGACTGCGGCCACCGTCTTGGGCAGCCAGCTGAAGCCGCCCGAGATCAGACCGGCCAATGCCGGCTCACCGATCCAGCCGAGGCCCAGGGATGCCAGGGTGATGCCGAGCTGCGTGGCGGAGATGTAGCGACCCAACGATTGTACCGCACGCCGCGCGAGCCTAGCTTTGCCGTCCCCGGCAGCGGCCATCTCGTCCAGGCGGGTCCGGCGCGCGCTGACCAGCGCGAACTCGGTCGCCACGAAGAAGGCGTTCGCGAGCACCAGGACGACGACCGCTGCGAGACCGAGGCCGATCGAAGGTGAAGCTGACGATTCCATACGCGATAAGTGTAATGTCGGAAAGGCTTTACCGCGAGGGCTCGAGATGATCCGCGTGCTGGCCGTGCCGCCGTTCGATGCGCTCGACGCGCTGCTGCCCCGCGGCGCGGGGAGCGACTCGGCGACGCGTGACGCCGTGCGCGCCATCCTCGACGACGTCCTTGCCCGGGGAGACGAGGCGGTGCGCGAGTACGGCCGGCGGTTCGACGGGGTCGATCTGGCGCCCACGGAATGGCCGCTCGATCCCGGGACCTGGGAGGGCGCGCTGGCCCGCATCGCGCCGCCGATCCGGGCCGCGCTGGTGCGGGCGGTGGACCGGGTGCGGGCCTACCACGAGCACCAGCGCGAGACCGGATTTCACCTGACCGAGGCGGACGGCAGCCTGGTCGGCATGAAGGTGACTCCCCTGGACCGGGTCGGGCTCTACATCCCGGGCGGGAAGGCCTCGTATCCGTCCTCCGTGGTCATGAACGCGGTGCCGGCCCTGGTGGCCGGGGTGCAGGAGATCGTGGCGGTGGTCCCGCCGAAGGGGGTCACCGACGTCGTGCTGGCGGCGTGCGCGCTCTCGGGCGTCACCCGCATCTTCCGGATCGGCGGCGCCCAGGCGGTCGCGGCGCTGGCGTACGGCACGGCCACGGTGCCGCGGGTGGACAAGATCGTGGGGCCCGGCAACCGCTGGGTCGCGGAGGCCAAGCGGCAGGTCGTGGGGCAGGTGGGCATCGACATGATCGCCGGCCCGACGGAAGTGCTCGTGCTGGCGGACCACACGGCCCGTCCAGAGCGGGTGGCGGCCGACCTCATCGCCCAGGCCGAGCACGACGAGGACGCGGTGAGCTGGTGCGTGACCACCGATCCCGCGCTGGCGGAGGCCTTGCCGGCCGCCCTCGAGGCGGCCCTGGCCCGGGCTCCCCGCGCCGACATCGCGCGGGCGGCGCTCGAGCGGAACGGCCTCATCGTGCTGGTCCCCTCGATGCGCGAGGCGATCGAGGTGGCCAATCGCCGCGCGCCGGAGCACCTCGCGATCGTGGCCGAGGGCGCCGAGCGGGTGGCGGGCGGGATCCGCCACGCGGGGGCGATCTTCCTGGGTGACGACACCCCCGAGCCGGTCGGCGACTACCTGGCGGGCCCCAGCCACGTCCTCCCGACCGGGGGCTCCGCACGCTACGCGTCGCCGCTCGGCGTCTACGACTTCGTGAAGCGGACCAGCGTGATTCGCTATACCCGCGCCCGACTGGCCGACGACGCGGAGGCGATCATCGCCCTGGCCGAGGCCGAAGGGCTCTACGGCCACGCGGAGGCGGTGCGGGTGAGGACCGCCGCAGCGGGTGGTCGGCGCGACTCGGGTGCCGGACGGGTCGTCGATCACCTCGAACCGCCAGGGTTGTAAATTTCATCCATGGCCTCCATCGCCTCCCGGGCCGAATGCGCCCACCTCAACCAAGGCACCGCGACGCCGATGCCCCGGCTCTGGGTAGTGCTCGGGCTCACCGGGACGTTCATGGTGCTGGAGGTGGTCGGCGGCTGGCTCAGCGGCTCCCTGGCCCTCCTGGCGGATGCCGGCCACATGCTGACCGACGTGGGCGCGCTGGCGCTGAGTCTGCTCACCGCGTGGATCGCCCAGCGTCCTGCGGACGCCAACAAGACCTACGGCTATCTGCGGTGGGAGATCCTCGCGGCTCTGGTGAACGGCGCCGCCCTGTTCGGGATCGCCGGCTGGGTCGTAGTGGAAGCCGTGCAGCGGATTCAGCACCCCGGGCCCATCCGATCGGGCCTGTTTCTGGCCATCGCCGCGGCCGGCCTGGTGGTCAATCTCGTCAGCCTGGCCATGCTCCATGGCGCCCGAGACGGAAGCCTCAACGCCCGGGGCGCCTACCTCCACGTGATGAGCGACGCGCTCGGCTCGGTCGCGGCCCTGGCCGCGGCCGCCATCATCTGGATTACGGGATGGTTGCCGGCCGACCCGATCGCCTCGATCGTCCTGTCGCTGCTCATCCTGGGCGGCGCCTGGCGGCTCCTGCGCGAGAGCACCGACATCCTGCTGGACGCGGTCCCCCGGCACGTGGCCATGGCCGACGTGCAGCGCCGCATCCTCGGCGTGCCCGGCGTGGCCGCCGTGCACGACCTGCACGTGTGGACGGTCGTGAACGGCGTCGTGGCGATGAGCGGCCACGCCGTGGTGCCGGAGCTGGACTCGCATCCCGGGGTGCTGGACGGCATCCGCGCTGAGATGACGGCCCTGGGAATCGGACACGTCACCATGCAGCTCGAGGTGGCCGACGAGTGCGAGGAAGTGCGAGCAACCGCCCCGGCGGGCCACGAGGGCCATAGGCACTAGACGGAAGGGCGGAGGGACGGAAGGACGGAAGGACGGAAGGTGATGGCGGCCGGGAGCTTCCCGGGATCCCGACCCGCCGACCCACCGCCTTCCGTCCTTCCGTCTTTCCGTCCTTCCGCCCTTCTTGCGGCCCCGCCCGGGCTAGTCTATATATGCGCCGCGGAGGCCCGGAGTCCGGGCCTCATCCGTTCAGACCGAGGAAGTGTCGCTGTGATCCGCAATCTCGCCATCATCGCTCACGTCGACCACGGCAAGACCACCTTGGTGGATCAGATGCTGCGGCAGGCGGGGGCGTTCCGCGCCAACCAGCAGGTGGAAGAGCGGGTCATGGACTCGAACCCGCTCGAGCGCGAGCGCGGGATCACGATCCTGGCGAAGAACACTTCGGTGCGCGTCGGCGACGCGAAGATCAACATCGTCGATACGCCGGGCCACGCGGATTTTGGCGGTGAAGTGGAGCGGATCATGGG
>JBOHSB010000435.1:0-2939 GCA_050733015.1 Gemmatimonadales bacterium | reverse complement strand
CCGGCGTGATCCGGAAGCTGAACGCGATCTCGCTGAAGTTGGCCCAGTTGGTGGTGCTGGTCACGATCCCGTTCATCGGCAGCGCGAGCAGGCAGCCGACGATGCCGCCGATCCCCGCGATGACCGCCGACTCCGCCAGGAAGCTGGCCAGGATGCTCCTCGGCCGGAACCCGAGCGTCAGCAGCACCGCGATCTCGGGCGCGCGCGACGCCACGGCCGCGTACATCGTGTTGACCGCCCCGAACACCGCGCCCACGGCCATGATCCCGGTGATCATCACCGCCAGGAACTGGAGGATGCGGCTGAGCAGCTCTGACTGCTTGGCGTAGAACGCGCTCTCGCGGTACACGTCCACCGTCACCCGCTTGTCGGCCTCGAGCACCCGCTTGGCCTCGTCGAACGAGGCCGGGTCGGCGAGGCGGAACGCGAGCGACTGGAAGCCGTCGCGCCGCATCGCCGGCATGATCTGCTCGTTCTCGCCCCAGATCTCGGACTCGAAGGCCGAGCCCGCCGCGGCGAAGTGGCAGGTCACCGTCCAGGGGCGGCCGGCGAAGCGCATCGTCTGGCCGATGCCGGTGCCGGGAAACCGGCCCACCAGCCGGCGGCCGACGCAGATCTCGCTCTGGCCTGCCGCGGGGCGGCTGCCCTCGAGCAGGGTCACGTTGTTCCGGACCTGCCAGGCCTCCTGGCTCACGCCGCGGACCACGACGTTGGCGAGCTGGGTGGTGTCGCCCATCCGGCCGAGCGGGACCACCACGTACGACTCGGCGCTCGCGAGCGAGCGGCCATCGGCGCCGCGGGCCACGTGGGGCGATGCGGTGAGGATGCTGACCGCCTCGCGGTCGAGCCCGCTCGACATCTCCGAGTCGGCGCCCTTCCGGAGCACGAGCACGTTGTGGTCGGAGCCGGTGCGGGTGAGCGCCGCGGCGAAGCCGTTGGCCAGCGCGAGCATGCCGATGAACACCGCCACCACCAGCCCGATACCGAGCGCGGTGAGGGCAGTGGACACCGGGCGCTGGCGCACGCTCCGCAGGTTGTAGGTGAGCGGGATCTTCATCGTTTGCGACCTTGCCGACGTTCATCGGCTCTGAAGTTCATCGGGCCTATCGAAGAATTCACCACGGAAGCGCGGAGGCACGGAGACGGCACGGAAGAGGCTGGTGGTAACAGCCCACCCACAAAGTCCTTGCCTTTTCCGTGCTGCCTCCGTGTCCTCCGTGCTTCCGTGGTGAACCTGTTCGCCTATTCGACGTTCCTCAACGCCGCCACCACCGGCAGCCGCGCCGCCCGCACGGCGGGCACGATGCCGCTGGCCAGCATCAGCAGCAGCGCGATCACGGCGCCGACCGCCAGCGTCGCCCCGGTCACGTCGAACCCGGGCAGGAAGCCGGCGGCGTTGAAGTTGGTGGCCTTGTACAGCACCTTCGCCGCCCCCAGGCCGAGGACGGCGCCGGTCACGGTGATGAGCCCGGCCTCGAGCATCACCAGGCCGAACAGCCGGCGGTCGGAGAAGCCGATGGTCTTGAGCACCGCCAGCTCGCGGGTGCGCTCGCGGGCGCTCATCATCATCGCGTTCGCCGCCACCAGCAGGATGGCGAACACCACCGCCATGCCGATGGTGTTCATCAGCAGGCTCACGTTGCCCCACATGGTGGCGAAGCTGGCGTTGAACGCCTGCTCGGTGCCGGTCTTGGTGGGCGCGCTCGAGTTGCGGAACAGGTCGTCGATCGCCTTGCCCACGACGGGCCCGTTCTGCGGGTGGTCGATCTGCATGATGTACCACCCGGCCATCCCGCGTCGTCCCGAGCGCTCGTCCAGGTACTCCCAGTGGAACATCATCGCGTCGTCGTTGATCACCGGGTCGGTGGGTGTATAGACCCCGCGGACGGTGAAGGTCCAGTCGCCCGGGTAGATGGTGCCCCGGAGCGTCACGTTCTGACCCACCTTCCAGCCGAACAGGTCCACCAGCCGCGCGCCGATCAGCGCGCCCGAGCGGTCCTGGAGGAACGCCTCCTTCTGATCGGCCGGGACCGACATCTCGGGATAGAGGTCGAGGTAGGTCTTCGCGTCCACGGCGAAGTTGGCGAAGAACCGCTTGCCGTCGCCGTACTGCCCGCCGAACCAGTTGGCCCAGGTCACCTTCTCGACGCCTTGGACGGTGGCGAGCCGCTGGGCGTACGCCACCGGGAGCGGGAAGATGAGGCCGCTCGCGTTGGTGGACACCAGCCGGCGCGCGCTCCCGAAGTCGGCCGCGGCGCGGAGCGTGGTGATGACCGTGCGGAGCGAGGCGAACAGAAACAGCGCCAGCGCCACGCTCGCCATGGTGAGCAGCGTGCGCCGCTTGTGGCGGCCGAGGTAGGCCAGGACCAGGGGCACGAATCTCATGGCGCCGCCCCCGCCAACGCCGCCTGGTTCTGCTCGACGAAGGTCCCTTTCTCGAGGTGGAGCTGCCGCCTGGCGCGCGCCGCGGCGTGCGGGTCGTGGGTCACCACGATCACCGTCTTGCCGAACTCGTCGTTGAGCCGGCCCAGGAGCGCCAGCACTTCCTGCGAGCTCTTGGCGTCGAGCTGCCCGGTGGGCTCGTCGAGCAGGATCAGCGTGGGGTCGGCCACGACGGCGCGGGCGATGGCCACCCGCTGCTCCTGGCCGCCAGAGAGCTGGCGGGGGTAGTGCTGCAGCCGGTCGTCCAGGCCCACCACGCCGAGCGCGATCTTCACCCGCTCCTCGCGCTCCTTCTTCGAGAGCCGGGTGAGCAGCAGCGGGAGCTCCACGTTCTGGAAGGCGGTGAGCACCGGCAGCAGGTTGAACGACTGGAACACGAAGCCGACGTGCTTGCGGCGGAAGATGGTGAGCGCGTCGTCGTCGAGCGTCCCGAGGTCGGTGCCGGCGACGGTGACGGTGCCGCCGCTGGCCTGGTCGAGCCCGGCCAGGCAGTGCAT
>JBOHSB010000434.1:0-4877 GCA_050733015.1 Gemmatimonadales bacterium | reverse complement strand
CGAGCGGCTCGAGCCGGCTGCTGGCCTACCCGATCGCCGGGTCCGCCGCGTACGCGAGCGACGCGCTCTACATCCAGCCCGGCCAGTCGCTCAAGTGGACCCTGGAGGCCGAGCTCAGCCGGTCGAGCCTGGTGAGCTACTGACCGGCTCCTCGCGGGCGAGGGCCCGCCGGACGATTACCGTGATGTTGTCGCTGCCGCCGTCGTCCAGCGCTTCCTGCACCAGGTCCTGGCACGCCTGACTCGACGAGCGCATGGTGCGGAGGTGGTGGCGGATCCGATCGTCGCCGACGTGCCGCGTGAGCCCGTCGCTGCACAGCAGCACCACGTCGCCCCAGCCGAGGTCCATTTTGGTCACGACCGGCGCGGTCTGGCGCCCGCCGATCGAGCTCGACAGCGTGTGGGAGAGCTTGGCCGCGCCGGCATCGGTGCGACGCAGCACCCCCAGGTCGATCAGCTCCTGGGCCATGGTCTGATCGCGGGTGATCTGCAGCAGCTCGCCGTCGTGGAGCAGGTAGCAGCGGCTGTCGCCCACCTGGAGCAGGTAGGCCCGCGGCCACACGCCCAGGTAGAGCGTGAGCGTCGTGGCCATCCCGAGGAACTCGGGGTTCTCCTGCCCGTGCTTCAGCAGCTCCGTGTGGCACTTGCCCGCCGCGGCCTCGAGCGCCTCCGAGAATTCGTGGTCGTCGGCGCCGGCGGCATAGTAGCAGTGCATGCTGCGCGACACGTACTGGCTCACCGCTTCGAGCGCGAGCCGGCTCGCCTCCGCGCCCTTGGCGCCGCCGCCGACCCCGTCGGCGACCATCATGAGCAGCGACAGGCGCTGGCTCTCGCCCATGAGGCTGTCGGGCACGGCGAGGCTGGTCTGCTGGACCACCATCTGTTTTCGAAGCGAGCAGATCAGGAAGTGATCCTGATTCTCGGTGCGGACTCGCCCGGGGTGGGTGAGGCCGCACACGTCGATCTCGTCGTCCCGAGGCTTCCGGTTGGGCGCGGGGGGTGCGGAATGCGCGGCGGTCATAGAGGACCTCCTGTTCCGGCATGGCCGAATGTCCCAATCTGGGGCGTGAACCCCGCGAGTGCCAGTAGGGCGGGGTGGCGCCGTCACTTTCTGGGGGCCGTTCTCCTGGCGGCGCTGGCCCTCGCCGGGCATTCCGCCGCCGCCCAGGATCGCGCCTGCGATTCTCCGCAGCCCTCCGCTCCGAGCCGGGATCTCTACTGTCTGGAGCTGCTGCCGGTGCCGGGTCTTCCCGGCGTGGCCGCGCGCATCGAGCTGTCGTGGCGTCCGGGGCCGTTCACCGTGGACGTGGCGCCCGACGGTCGCCCGCGCACCCGGCTGATCCTGACCGCCCAGGGACTCCCGCCACCCGGCTCGCTCGGCGGTTACCGCGGGTTCGTCGCCTGGATCGCCCCGCCCACCATGGACTCGGTGATGCGGCTCGGACCGGTCGCCAACGGCCGGACGGCGCTGGGCACCACCGAGCTCGAGAAGTTCACCATTCTGGTGAGCGCCGAGCGCGACGTCCGAGCGCGCGAGCCGGCCGGCCGGATCGTGCTGCGAGGCCAGTCCCCGGCCACTCGGCTGTTTCCGCCGGATCTCATGCAGTTCTCGATCGGGGCGATGCTTCCTCATCCCGCGACGACGGGTGCGATGTCCGGCATGCACGACGGCATGCCTACCGACACGGCCCTAAACACGACCGCCGTCACGACCGCTGACACGGCCGTGGCCCGCTGGACCACGGTGCCGATGCCGCACGGTCTCACCATGCTGCCCGCGGAGATGGCGCTCACGCCGGACGCCGAGGCCTGGCTGCCTCCTCCCTCGGCGCCACCCTTGCGGGCGCACCAGGCGGTCCGCCTCGCCTCGGGCGACACGCTTCGGCTGGAGGCGGGGCTGGTCCGACGGAGCCTCGCGGGGCGGCCCCTGACCATGTTCGCGTTCAACGGCCAGCAACCCGGGCCACTGATCGAGGTGAGGCGCGGCGCGGAGATCACGGTCGTGCTGACCAACCGACTTCCGCAACCGACCACCGTGCACTGGCACGGCGTCCGGCTGGACAACGCGAACGACGGCATCCCGGACCTGACGCAGCCGCCGGTGCCGCCCGGCGGGGAGTTCACCTACCGCCTGCGTTTCCCGACGCGGGGATCTACTGGTATCACCCCCACGTCCGCGAGGACGTGCAGCGGGGACTGGGTCTCTACGGCAACATCCTGGTGCGACCCGCCGAGGGCAGCGGCTACGGGCCGGCCAACCGGGAGGCCGTCCTGATGCTGGCTGACGTGCTGCTCGATGGCGGCCGGCCGGTGCCGTACGGACGCGAGTCGCCGACGCACGCGCTGATGGGGCGCTTCGGGAACCTGCTCCTGGTCAACAGCGAGCCGCGCTATCGCCTGCGGGTGGCCCGCGGCGAGGTGGTCCGATTCTACCTGACCAATGCGGCGAGTGCGCGCACGATGAACCTGTCGTTCCCCGGCGCGCGCATGAAGGTGGTGGGCGCAGACGTCGGGCCGTTCGAGCGGGAGGCGTGGGTCCGGAGCGTGGTGATTGCCCCGGCCGAGCGGTACGTGGTCCACGTGAGGTTCGACCGGCCCGGGCCGGTGGCGCTGGTGAACCGGGTGCGCGGACTGGACCATCTGTACGGCCGATTCTTCGACGAGACCGACACCCTCGGCGTGGTGGAGGTGGGAGCCAGGCGGGTGGCGCGAGACCTCGCGTCCGGCTTCACGGCGCTCCGCCGGGACACCGCCGCGACCGCCGAGATCGAGCGCTTCCGTCGGGCGGGCGCGGGCGCCCCGCGACGGACCCTGGTGCTCGCGCTCGACGCCCCGGGGGTCGCGCCGGTCACCCGTCGGCTGAGCAGCTCGACTCGATCTACTTCCCGCCGGTCGAGTGGAGCGGCACGATGCCCATGATGAACTGGGCGGCCACCGGCCGGCAGCTCCGCTGGATCCTGCGCGACCCGGCGACGGGCCGGGAGGGCATGGACATCGACTGGCACTTCCGCCGTGGCGAGCCGGTCCGCATCCGACTGGTCAATCCCCGCGAGAGCGTGCATGCCATGCAGCATCCGATCCACCTGCACGGCCAGCGATTCTTGGTCCTGGCGGTGAACGGCGTGCCCACCGAGGATCTCGCCTGGAAGGACACGGTGCTGGTGCCCGCGGGCGCCGCCGTGGATATTCTGCTCGACCCGTCGAACCCCGGCCGCTGGATGGCGCACTGCCACATCGCGGAGCATCTGTCGGCAGGGATGATGATGGGGTTCACCGTTGAGTGATGTCCGAACCATTCCGGGGACCCCTCGGGGCCCCAGGAATCACCGCCATTTTCAACGATTCACTGGGGCTCTCATGCGACCCTGCACGACTCTTGTGGCAGCTCTTGCCCTCACGCCTTGTGCGCTCGCGGCCCAGCGCCCGGACTCGCTTACCGAGAACGTGCGCAAGTACGTCGCGTTCGACACCAGCGTCGTGGCGCTGACCCACGCGCTCGTGCTCGACGGTACCGGCGGGGCGCCGGCGCCGGACCAGACCATCCTGATCCGCGAGGGGCGGATCGCCGAGATCGGGCCCTCGCTCCGGGTGACCGTGCCGGCGGGCGTGCGGACGCTGGACCTGAGCGGGCGCACGGTGATCCCGGGCCTGGTGGGGATGCACGACCACCTGTTCTACACGGCGGCCGGCGGCCGGGCGGTGCAGATGTCCTACACCGGGCCACGCCTCTACCTGGCGTCGGGCGTCACCACGATCCGCACGGCCGGGAGCCGGAGCACCTACAACGAGATCAACCTGCGGGACGCCATCAACCAGGGTCAGGTACCGGGGCCGCACATCCACCTCACGGCGCCCTACATCACCGGAAAGGCCGGCGGCGGCAGCATGGACGTGATCACCTCGCCCGACGAGGCGCGGCGGTTCGTGGGCTACTGGGCGTCGGAGGGCGCCACCTGGATCAAGGCGTACACCGACATCGGCCGGGCGGAGCTGGGCGCGGCGATCAAGGAGGCGCACACGCGCGGCATGAAGGTGACCGGCCACCTGTGCTCGGTCTCGTTCCGCGAGGCGGTGGAGCTCGGCATCGACAACCTCGAGCACGGCATGCTCACCGCGTCGGACTTCGATCCCTCGAAGCAGCCGGACGTGTGTCCGGTGACCGTCGTGGGTCGCAACAATGCCGTGGATCCACGGGGTCAGGTGGCCCAGGCCACGATCCAGGCGCTGGTGAAGCACGGCGTGTCCATGACATCCACGCTGGCGGTGTACGAGCCCTTCGTCGCCAACCGGCCCACCAAGGAGCCGCGAGTGCTGAACGCGATGGCGCCCGAGGTGCGCGCCAGCTACATGCAGACGCGGCAGGAGATCGACTCGGCGGGCGCCGGCCCGATCACCGTCGAGGGCCTCAAGAGCGCCATGGCGTTCGAGCGCGAGTTCGTGGATGCGGGCGGCAACCTGGCGGCCGGCGTGGACCCCACGGGCCTGGGAGGCGCGCTGGCCGGCTACGGCGACCAGCGGAACTACGAGCTCTTCATCGAGGCCGGCTTCGCGCCCGCGATGGCGATTCGCATCATGAGCCTCAACGGCGCCAAGATCCTCGGCGTGGACCGCGAGCTGGGCAGTGTCGAGCGGGGCAAGCGCGCGGACCTCGTAGTGCTCGAGGGCGATCTCACCGCGACCCCGACGGCGATCGAGAAGCCCTCGATCGTCTTCAAGGACGGCGTCGCCTACGATTCCGCCAAACTGATCGCGTCGGTGGAAGGGCGGGTGGGCATCGACTAGCGTCCAGCGCGCCTGCCCTAAGCTGGAGGTTGGGCGCGAAGCGAGGCGGGGGTGAGGACCGAAGCGCCACTGCGTTCTTTTGTGGCGCTTCGGTCC
>JBOHSB010000433.1:0-14375 GCA_050733015.1 Gemmatimonadales bacterium | reverse complement strand
ACCATCTCGAAGCTTCCTCGGCTGGTCACGATCACAAAACCCTTCGCCGTGTCCGTGCCGGCCTTGAGCAGCGCGCCAATCAATTTGTCCAGCGCGTTGTGCCGGCCCACGTCCTCCCGCACCAGCTCGATCGCTCCTTCGAGGCCCGCCCAGCCGGCCGCATGCACCGCGCCCGCGGCGGCGTTGAGCGTCTGGTGCGCGGCCAGGGACTCCATGGCCGTGCGGACCGCGGCTTCCCGGATCGTCACGGATGCGGTCACGGGGTGCAGCGTCTTGAGCACCGACGCCACGCTGTCCGCGCCGCAGATCCCGCACCCGGTGCGCCCGGTAATCCGCCGGGTCCGCTCGGCGATCTCGGCCTCGCGCTCCGGGGCCACCAGCGCCTGGATCTCGATGCCCTGGCTGTAGCGGACCAGCTCGACGCGCTGGAGCTCGTCGGGCGAGGCGATGAGCTCCTCGGTCAGGCTGAAGCCGAGCGCAAAGTCCTCGAGGTCCTGCGGCGTCGCCATCATGACGGCGTGGGCGATTCCATTGTACACCATCGCGACCGGGGTCTCCTCGGCCACAGTCTCGACCTGGTCGCGGACCGCCCCGTTCTCCCACCGCCGGGCCGGCAGCTCGAGCAGCGGCCCGGCGTACCCCAGGCGCAGGAGGCCGAGCGGATCCTGCATCTGCCTCACGTCTTTGCTCATGGGAGTGGCTCCTCGGGCGGCCGTCGGCGGGCCGCCCGGTCGGCGGCCGATTCGAATAATATCCCCCACATGGTGGCTAATGGGTGAGCGCCTGGCGTTCCCGGCCGTCGGGTTCGTCGGGTCGAGCGGGAGCGGCAAGACCACGCTGATCGAGCGGTTGGTCCCGCTGCTCTCGGCCCGCGGCCTCCGGGTGGGCGTGCTCAAGCATGCCCAGCGCGACTTCGATGTGGACCGGCCGGGAAAGGACAGCTTTCGAGTGCGGGAAGCGGGGGCGAGGGAGGTGCTGGTGGCGTCGCAGCGGCGCTGGGCGCTGCTGGCCGAGGAAGCGGCGCCCGAGGCGGAGCCGAGGCTGGCGCGTACCCTCGCGCGGTTCACGCCTGGCGAGGTGGATCTCGTGTTGGTCGAGGGGTTCGCCCATGAGCGGTATCCCAAGATCGAAGTGTATCGGCCGTCGCATGGCAAGCCGCCCAAGTGCTGGCCGGGCGACGGCGACGTGGTCGCGGTGGCGACGGACGCGGAGATCGGGCCGTCCGGGGTGCCTCGGCTCGATCTGAACGACCCGGAGGCGGTGGTGCATTTCGTGATCGGCGTGGCGGGCGCGGCCGCGGGCCCCAGGTAGCCCGCGGGCGTGCGCTCGGAGCTCTTGAAAGGCGCTTGACGTGGCGGGGTACCTTCGTTGCATCGGTCTGGCTCCGCAGACCGAGGGTTCATGATCCTGGCGTGCTCGACCGGTCTCCATCGCTGGAAGCGAGGCCCCGCCATGTCTCCGGTTCACCGCTCTGCCTGTTTCCTCCTCGCAGGCGTCCTGATCGGTTGTGGAGATCAATCCCCGTCGCCGACCGCTCCTACGGCCGATCTCTCGCCGGCGGCCGCTACCGCACCGGTATACACCCAGGTCGTCGTCGGCGGGCAACACACCTGTGCGATCGCGAGCAATGGCCGGACCTATTGCTGGGGCACGGGACCGCTGGGCTCCGCGACGGTGTTCCAGACCTCGAAGCCGGTTCGGGTGGACGGAAACCTCCGGTTCATCCAGATCAGCGCCGGTACCAACCATACCTGCGGGGTGACGGCGGAGAACCGCGCCTACTGCTGGGGCGACAATGTCCTTGGGCAAGTAGGCGACGGCACGAACCTGAACTACCGCACCACGCCGGTGGCGGTCGGCGGCGGACGCCGCTTTCGGCAGATTCGGGCCGGAGGGGATCACACGTGCGCCATCAACCTCTATGACAAACTGTTCTGCGGGGTGCTAACGGCTATGGGGAGCTCGGGGACGGCACTCTGGTGCAGCGGACCTTGCCCACGCGGGTGGCGGGGGATCTCACGATCGAGCGAATGATCGCGGGCTGGCAGCACACCTGCGCGGTTACCACCCAGGGCAAAGCGTACTGCTGGGGGAGGAACGCAGAAGGTCAGCTCGGCAACGGTACGCTGAACGGCAGTCGGAGGCCCGTTGCCGTGTCGGGTGGCCTCTCGTTCCAGGCGGTCGTCGCGGGCAGCGACCACACCTGTGGGATTACCACGCTCAACACGGGGTACTGCTGGGGTGCCCTTACGCCCGACTACAACGGGCAGCTCGGTACCGGCGGCAATGGCGGCAGTCGGGTACCCGTGGCCGTCGCCGGCACGAGGCAATGGCGTCAAGTGAATGCGGGATTTCTTCACACGTGTGGAGTGACCCAGGCGAACGTGGCCTTGTGCTGGGGCTTCAATTTCTACGGTCAGAACGGCGATGGAGGTAACGAGATCATAGTCAGAGAACCGACTCGCGTCGCCGGGAACCTCCCGTTCCTCGGCGTCGCCGTCGGCGTGAACCGCCCTCCGCCATTCAGCCCGAGCGACTACGCGATCCACACCTGCGGCATCACGACCGACGGCCGGGTGTTCTGCTGGGGATGGAATTCCGAGGGCCAGCTCGGCAACGGCACGTCGGGGCCGGGAAGCCTGACGCCGGTGCAGGCCCTTCCGCCGACGTAGCGCCTGCTCAAGTCCGCGCGCCCGCGGGGCGTTCAGGTCACGACGACTGGCCGCCCCGAAAAGCTTGACTTTCCCCCTGGCCTTTGCGCACTTTGTGGGCGCGAGGCATCACGGCAATGAGATGGCGCTGATCCGGCGCCATTCGCTCGCTCTGGGGTCGCACTCCAGTTCGTTCCCAGCGAACGCTCACACACACAACAACCGTTGGCCGGGTCCGGCTCGACCGCGTATGCGGCGAGTCCCATGTCCCTGCGCGTCAGGATGTCACTTCCGACGAGCCACCGTGCCGGCCGTGCCGGGCGCTGGTCCCTCGCGTGGCGCGCGAATTCGACCGCCGACAATCACACACAGGGATTCATTTGATGAGACGCATGCTCATTGCCCTTCGCGCAGGCCTCCCGCTCATCGCGGCGCTCGCCGCCGCGTCGTGCGACAAGACCAACCCGCCCAGCTCTCCGGACGAGACGGCACCGGTGGCTTCGGGCGCCGATTCCACCGCGCCGGCCGACACGCTCGCGATGGCCGACACGCTCGCGGCCGGCGCGGTCAGCTATTCCGGCATTCCCTTCGGGCCGTACGGCCTGTACTCGACCGTGACCGGGTTCGAGTGGGGCCCGGCCCCCTTCACCTCGAGCCTGGACAACACCTTCGCGGGCTCCATCATCCAGCGCATCAATGCCGCGAGGCAGCAGCACCACCGCCTCGTGCTGGCGATGACGGGCGGGCGGTCGAGCGAGTACACCACCAACGGCAAGTTCGACCTGGGGAAGTGGAAGGCCAGGATGAACACCTTCAACAACTCGACGATCAAGAAGGCGGTGGCCGACGGGGTGGCGGACGGGACGATTGTCGGGAACAAGCTCATCGACGAGCCCGAGACGCCCAAATGGGGCGGGGTGCTGACCAAGCCAATGATCGATGGGATGGCGACCTACGTGAAGAACATGTTCCCGACGCTGCCCGTAGGGGTCGGCATGGGCGCGCCGGGGTACCGCTGGCGCGCGAACGAGCGGTTCAGGGTGGTCGACTGGGTGCTCTCGCAGTACCAGTGGAGCTTCAATGGAGGGGGGATCACCGCCTGGCGCGACATCTTCCTGAGCTGGGCCAGGGCGGAGGGGGTGACGCCTGTCTTCAGCCTGAACATCCTGGATGGCGGGATCAACGACAACGTGGGCACCTGGGACTGCGCGGGGACGGGAGGCAAGGGAACCATTGCGCACCGCTGCCGCATGACCGCGGACCAAGTGCGGACCTGGGGACGAGCGATCGGCCCCTCCGGCTGCGCGATGATGATGTGGCGCTACGACGCCGCGTTCATGTCGAAGTCCGCCAATCAGTCCGCCTTGCGGGATGTGGCGTCGCTCCTCAACTCGCAGCCTCGGCGCAGCTGCCGGCGGCCGTGAAGCCGTAGGGCCGCGTTGCGACGGCGCTCAGTGAGCGTCGGCGGGCCAGGGCGGCTTTCTCGCCTTGGCCCGCCCGTTTTGAAGACACTGGCGTTCGATGCTGGTACGCCTGCATCTTCCCCCGATCGGGCGCACCGCAAGCGGCACGCGAACACAGTCCTATCGGGCCCTTAGCTCAGGTGGTTAGAGCAGCGGACTCATAATCCGTCGGTCCCTGGTTCGAATCCAGGAGGGCCCATCGCTCTTCGTCCGCCCGGTGCGCTCGACCGCTAGTCTCGCCGGTCTCGCACCGCAGGCATACGCACGCCTGTCCGCTGAGTGTCATTCGTCACCTGCCGTCAGCGCGAGCCGCCGAAGCCGCGCCGGATCCGCCAGCACGTTCATCTCGACGATCTTCCCGCCCACCACGGTAAACCCGACCACCGTCACGACGCGCCCGCGCGCCGTGACTACGACACCCGCCGCCCCGTTGACGATCGCTGGCCGGACCAGCTTGCCCTCACGCGAGCCGAGCATCGCGCCCTGGGCCACGTTCGTCGCCCCGCGCACCACCCTCGCCGCGGCAGCCCCGCCGAGGTCGGACCGGAGCACCACGTCCGGATCGAGCACCGCGAGCAGGCCCTCGAAGTTCCCCTCCCGCGAAGCGGCGAGAAACGCCGCCACCACCTCCCGCTGCCGGGCGAGGTCGGCGTCGGGAACCGGCGCGCCCTGCACCCGCCGGCGGGCGCGGCTCGCGAGCTGACGGGCCGCCGTCGGGGTGCGCCCGACGATGGCCGCGATGTCGTCGAACGGCACCGCGAACAGGTCGTGCAGCACGAACGCCAGCCGCTCGGCGGGCGCCAGGGTCTCGAGCACCACCAGCAGCGCGAGGCCGACCGAGTCGGCCAGCTGCAGCTCGTGCTCCGGTCCGCCGTCCTGGGCCACGAGGGGATCGGGCACGTGCGGCCCCATCGGCTCCTCGCTTCGCGCCTTGCGGGCGCGCAGGTGGTCGAGACACACCCGCGACACGACCCTGGTGAGCCAGCCCCGCAGGTTCTCGACGTCGCTCGTGTCCGCGCGGCTGAGCCGGAGCCACGCCTCCTGGACCACGTCGTCCGCCTCGCTCAACGAGCCCAGCATCCGGTAGGCGACCGTCCGGAGATGGGGCCGGCTCTCCTCGAACCTCGCGGCCAGCCAGTCAGGTTGGGTCACGGTCACATCCTCGAATCGCGTTTCGTCATAGGATTGACGAAGCCGGTCCGCGCGATGTGACCGGAAGACCGTGGCGGGCGATCAGAACGACGAACCCAGCACAAGGAGCCGTGCATGCTTCAAGGCATCATGACGATCATTTATCCGGTCAAGGACGTCCCCCAGGCCAAGCAGCTCTATGGCAAGCTCGCCGGCACGCCGACCACGGATTCCCCGTACTACGTTGGCTTCCGGGTGGGCGACCAGGAGATCGGGCTCGATCCCAACGGGCACAAGAGCGGACTGACGGGTCCGCTGGCCTTCTGGCACGTGGCCGACATCAGGAAGAGTCTGCGAGCGCTGCTCGACGCGGGGGCGAAGATACAGCAGGAGGTGAAAGACGTCGGTGGGGGGAAGCTGATCGCTTCGGTCAAGGACGCAGACGGCAACCTCATCGGCCTGCTGCAGGTGGCGTAGGGAGTCATCCTTTCAGGGAGTCATCCTTCCAGGGAGTCATCCTGCCTCAGGAGTCATCCTGCCCCAGCAGTCATCCTGAGCGAAGCGAAGGAGCCATGGGCCGACGCATGCCCCCCTTCCCTTCGCTCAGGGTGACGCGCGCCCGTCAGGCCGCGCGCCGCCGTGGAGCGAGCGGGGGAAAGCCATAGTGCCGCCGCACCAGCATCCACAGCACCGGCGCGAAGAGCAGCACCAGGACCAGGATGATGGCGGTGCTCTTGTTCGAGAGGTTGAGGAGCTTGAGCGCCGAGGCGAGCAGCACGAACGCGAGCGCGCGGCGCACCAGCCCTCCGGGCGCGCGCGCCGACAGGTGCGCCCCCACCCAGACCCCCGGGATGCAGCCCAGCAGCAGCGACGTGGTGATGTCCATGTGGAAGTCGCCGAACAGCAGATGGCCGATGGCCGCGGACGCCACCAGCGGCACGGCCTGGACCAGGTCCGTCCCGACGAGCTCACTGGCCTTGAGCGAGGGGTAGAGCGCCATCAGCGCGATGATGATGAGCGAGCCGGACCCCACCGACGTCAGCCCCACCACCACCCCGCCGAGCGCGCCGACGAGAATCGTCGGCAGCGGCTTGATCACGACGGTCGGGCGTCCCTGGGGAAGGGGCGCCGCTCGCCCGTCGCGGACCCGCGCGTGTTCCGCGAGCCGCAGGAACGCGCGCACGATCAGGCCCGCGGCCGCGAGCAGCAGGGCCACGCCCAGCGCCGTGCGGATCAGGTGCTGGATGTCCTCTCCCCGGCCGAGCGCGCGGGCGATGAGCACGCCGCTGAAGGCCCCCGGCACCGAGCCGATACAGAGCCACTTGACCAGGCCGAGGTGGACGGTGCCGCGCCGCAGGTGGACGAACGAGCCGACCGGCTTCATGACCGCGCTGGCCACGAGGTCGGACGAGACCGCCGCCAGCGGCGCCACGTTGAAGAACAGCACCAGCACCGGCGTCATCAGCGCGCCGCCGCCCATGCCCGTGAGCCCGACGACAATGCCGATCCCGAACGAGGCGATCGCGAGGAGCGGGTCGATGGTCATTGCAGTCCTTGCGGGAGTCGCGAGGAATGGTAGCACGGGCCGTGTCGTCTCGCACCCCGACTGCAGGATCATGCAGAAGATTTCACCATTTGACGCTGTCGGAACCAGCCCACACTCTGAGCGAAGCCCCAGTTCTTTCTCCGTTCCGCCACCCCGATTTCGTGAGACGCGTGGTGGCCTCTCGCAGGCCCCCGACCGTAGCGAGGCATGCCGAGATCCCCCCTCCGTGGCGGCTTCGCTGCCGCTAGCGGCGCGGGCTTCAGCGACGACGCGTCCGCGGTGAGCGTGGCCGAGCCCACTATCTCCTCGGCGCCCACCCGGATCGCGTACGGCCAGGGGTTCACGCTGGAGACGCCGGACGCAGGCACGGTCACCAGAGGCACACTCATCCGCGCGGGTTCGGTGACGCACGCGTTCAACGAGACCCAGCTGATCATCCCGTTGACCTTCACCCGGCAGGGTCCGACGACCCTTGGCGCCGGCGCGCCGGCCAACGGGATCACGGCACCTCCGGGGCCGTAGCTGCTCTTCCTGCTCGATCCGAACGGGTGCCCTCGATCGGCAGCATCGTCACCGTCGGACCCTAGCCTAGCGACTCTTCGCCTTCGCCTGCTCGAGCAGCGCCGCGGCCTGGTCCAAGACCGCGGCCTCCCGTTCAAGCGCCCGCCCCAGCACCTCGGCCTGACTCTCGGCCTCCAGCCAACGTTTCGCCTCGATCGCCTCGCGCACGCCCGGCATCACCTTGGCCGCGTAGCCCGTGTACCAGCCCGGCGCCGAGATGAGCTGGCGATACCAGGGACGCCGCGGCAGGCCGTCGGGCGGGGCGAGCGCGTGCTCGGCCCTGAGGAGCAGCGCGTCGAGACTATCGGGCGTACCGGCTCCGAGGTCCGGACCGTCGCCGGCGAACGCGGCGGCGTAGGCCGTCTCGAACCGAGAGGTGGCGGACTTGAGCCGCGTGGCCCCGTTCTGCAGCGGCGCGAAATTCAGAAACGGAGGCGGGTCTTCATGGGCCGGCGCCACCAACGGGCGGCGCGGATCGTTCATGGCGACGAAGGTGCTCTCGTCCACCTGCCGGTTCTGCTCCTCGATCGAATCCCGCACCGTCCGATGCAGGTCCTGCACCTCCTTCAGGTTCGCGGCGACCTGGTCCGACAGCCGGCCGAACTCGTACGGGAGCACGTCGGCGCTCGCGAGGCGCATGGTCGTGAGCCCGACGGTGCGCGCCAGCGCCTGACCGTAGACGAACGCGGTATCGCTGAAGGTGGTGAACCAGTGGAAGCTGTCGTAGATCGAGTGGTAGATGCCGCCGTCGTCTTCGCCGGCGAAGGCCAGATTGAGTGACGGAATCCCGAGGTGATGATAGAAGACGGTGTAGTCGGACCCGGAGCCCAGGGGGACGAGCGACAAGTCGGCGCGCTCCCGCGCTTCCCTCCGGCCATCGGCATCGCGAGCCGTGGCCACCTCACCGAGATGCGAGCGCTTCCACACCGATAACCCGGTCTCGGGATCCGGGACCTCCCGCGCGACCTCGCTGAGTACCCGCGCGAGCGCCGGCGCGCCGCTCGCGCCGAGCCGCCCGCGGCCGTTGCCGTCGGTGTTGAGATAGGCCACCGCGCTTCGCGCCAGCGAGTCGGCGTGGGTCTCGCCCCACTCGGTCGAGCCGAGCAGGGTGGGCTCCTCGCCATCCCACCATGCCAGCACGATCGTGCGGCGCGGACGCCATCCCTGCTTGAGCAGTGCGCCGTAGGCGCGGGCCTCCTCCATCAGCGCCGTCGCGCCCGAGAGCGGATCCTGTGCGCCGTTGACCCAGGCGTCGTGGTGGTTGCCGCGCACGACCCACTGATCCGGGCGATCCTTGCCGGGTATCCGCGCGATCACGTCGTATGCCGGCACCAGCCGCCAGTCGAACCGCAACCGCAGGTGCACCCGCGCGGGACCGGGGCCGACGTGGTAGGTGGTGGGCAGGCCGCCCGCCCAGCCGGCGGGCGCGGGGCGGCCGCCGAGCGCCGCGAGCAGAGGTTGCGCGTCGGAGGCCGAGAGCGGCTGCACCGGGATTCGCGGAAGCGTCGCCGCCTGGGTGCGGTCGAGTCGCTTCGCGTCGGCGGTCGCGCCGACGCCGGGCGTCAGGGGGTCGCCGGGATACAGCGGCATGTCCAGCACGCTGCCTCGCTGCACGCCGTCGCGCGGGCGGAACGGGCCCTCGGGATAAACGTCGCCGGCGTGATACCCGTCGTCCTCGGGGTCCGAGTAGATGAGGCATCCGACCGCGCCGTGCTCGGCGGCCAGCTTCGGCTTGATGCCTCGCCACGACCGGCCGTACTTGGCGATGACGATCGCCCCCTTCACCGAGATGCCCAGCCGCTCGAGCCGAGTGTAGTCCTCCGGGACGCCGTAGTTGACGAACACCAGCGGCGCGGTCACGTCGCCGTCGGGCGAGTAGGCGTTGTAGGTGGGCAACTGTTCCGATTGTTGCGCGGAGGTCGCGTCGGCCTTCACGGCCGGCTCGCGCAGGCGGGCCGCGAAATGACCGGGGGCCACCAGCTCGACCAGGCGCTCGCGCGGCGTGGGGAAAAGCACGTGGAAGGTCTCGATCCGGGCGTCGAGCCCCCAGCCGCGAATCCGCTGCAGGATCCACGCGGCGTTGGCGCTGTCGCGCGGCGAGCCCAGGTGATGCGGCCGGGCGGAGAGATAGCGCAGGTACTCGCGCAGGGAATCCGGCTGCGGCACCGCGGCGAACTTGCGCTCCCACTCGCGCTCCATGCCCACGGACGCGGCGGTAAAGCCGCGGATCGGTACGGCGTCCGACCCAGTGAGCGACGCCGTGAGAAGGGCGGTGAGCAGGGGGGCTCGAATGGCCATCACGTAAACCTCGAAGTGAGCTAAATGAAGTTGTTGTGTTACAACGACTTGAAAAATTCATGTGCGACGGATCACCGCATTGCGCCAGAGGATCCCCACCTTAGGTGACGGGAACCCGGGCTACCGGTTTCGACATCGGCTTCCGCCAGATGGCAACACCGTCGCGCTCGGCGGCGGTTGGTCACGCGCGAGCCCACGCCACCGTTCACAGGAGACGAGATGCGACGCACGACGGCGCTCGGATGGACCGCGCTGCTCACGGCATTGGGCGCCTGCGGCGGTGGTGACAATCTGCTGCTCCCGGGGTCCGGCGAGCCGGCACACGTGACCGTCGTGCAGGGCGACCAGCAGAACGGCCGGGTAGGCGAGGCGCTGCCACAGCCGCTGATCGTGGAGGTCACCGACGGGACCGGACGGCCCGTCGACGGCGCCACCGTCGTCTTCGTGCTGAGCGATCCGGCCCCCGGCGCGTCGGTCGCGCCCGACACCGCCACCACCAACGCCGACGGCCAGGCCACGGCCAACGTGGTGCTCGGCACTCGTCCTGGCAGTCAGACGGGGTCGGTGCAGGCCCTCGGCGCCGGCGGCGCGCCCACCGCGACGGTCGGCTTCACGCTCACCGCGCTGCCGGAGAACGCCAACGGCATCGTGGCGCTGAGCGGGCAGGATCAGAGCGGTCCGGTGAACAGTACGCTGCCCAACCCGCTGGTGGTCCAGGTCTCCGATCCGTTCGGCAATCCCATCAACGGCGTGACGGTCACGTGGACGGTGGACGGCGGCGGCGCGGTGAGCGCCGGGACCAGCACGACCGGTGCGGACGGCACGACGTCGGTCACCCGAACGCTCGGCGGCACCGCCGGGGCGCAGCACACCTTCGCGACCGTCGACGGGCTGGCCGGCTCGCCGGTCACCTTCACGCACAGGGCGACCGCGGGGGCGGCGTCCGGAGTCACCATCGTCGCGGGCGACGGTCAGACCGGCCCGGTGAGCACCGAGTTGCCGCAGGATCTGGTGGTGGAAGTCCGCGATGCGGGCGGCAACGCCGTTCCGTCGGTCGCCGTCACCTGGGTGATCGGCGTCGGGGGCGGCAGCGTCACGCCGACGACGTCCGTGACCGACGCGAGCGGGCGCGCGAGCGCCGCCTGGACCCTCGGAGGGAGCCCGGGAGCCAACACGGTCAGCGCGGTCGTGTCTGGCATCGGCGTCGCGGGGTTCAGCGCCACGGCTACGGCGGGAGCACCGGCCCGGCTGGAGATTCAAATCCAGCCTTCGGCCGCGGCAGTGAGCGGCGTGGCGTTCAGCCAGCAGCCGGTGATCCAGCTGCTCGACGCGCAAGGCAACGAGGCCCGGCAGGGCGGGATCGCAGTCCAGGTCGCGATCGCATCCGGCGGCGGCACGCTGTCGGGTGTCACGAGCGTGCAGACCGACGCCAACGGCCGCGCGGCCTTCAGCGGGCTCGCGCTGACCGGTTCGGTGGGCACGCGGACCCTTCGCTTCTCCGCGACCGGCTACGCCTCGGTGACGAGTCAGCAGATCAGCCTAGGCGCCGCGCCTACCACGACCACGATCACCGCCGACACGCCCGATCCGTCCAACGCGGGCGACCCGGTCACCGTCCAGTTCACGGTCGCCTCCGCGGCCGGGACGCCGACCGGGACCGTGACCGTGCAGGACGGCGGCGACACCTGCTCCGGCCCCCTCAGCGGCGGACAGGGTAGCTGCACCATCCGGCTCAACACCACCGGAAGCCGCACGCTCACCGCGAGCTATGCCGGCGCCGACGGCTTCGCGCCGAGCAGTGCGACGGAGCCGCATACCGTGGCGCCGCCCCCCCAGCCGATTCTCGCCATCGCCACTCAGCCGGCCTCGACCGCGACCGTGGGCGTGGCGTTGACCCCGCAACCGGTCATTCAGCTTCAGAACGCGGGGGGTGGTGATCTCCCGACGCCTGGCGTCCAGGTCTCGGCGGCCATCGCGACCGGCGGCGGCACGCTGTCCGGCACGACCACCGTCAGCACCGACGCCCAGGGACGAGCCACGTTTACGGACCTCGCGATCAACGGCGATCCCGGCGGGCGCACGCTGGTGTTCACGGCGCCGGGCTACGGCAACGTGACCTCGACGAGCATCGACGTTCAGGCGGCGACGCCCAGCGGCGCCCAGTCCTCGGTCACGGTGGATCCCGCCACGATCCCCGCCGGCGCCACGAGCACGATCACGGTGACGGTGAGGGATGCCACCGGAACGACGCTGGCCGGACTCAGCGTGACCGTGGCCGCGACCGGAAGCGACAACACGATCACGGGGAACCCCGGCACCACCGGCAGCGACGGCGTCGCCACGTTCACCATCGGCTCCCCGACGGCCGAGGCGAAGACGATCACCGCCACGTCGGAGGGGGTCGCGCTGGGTGCGCCCCAGACGCTCACCGTGGACGCCGTCCCGCCCCCGACCAGCGGTCTCCGGGCGTCGACCAGCTAGCCGCGGCACGCGGCCGGAATTGCCTTGCCACGCCGGGGTGGTGGAGTATAGACTCCCGCTCCCGAGTGCCGGGCGATTAGCTCAGCTGGTTAGAGCGCGCGCCTCACATGCGCGAGGTCGGGGGTTCAAGTCCCTCATCGCCCATTCCCCGGACCCGCCTCCCCCGTCGGTCCTGCAACACCCATAGGCCAATCGGACCCTTGCCCCAGGGCGATTTCGGCGGAACTTTGTTCGTCGCCTCCGGGGAGGGAGGGGCGGGCTCCGACTCGTGAACAGGGAGAGCATGGCGAACACCTTGTCACCTCCACCGGTAACCGACCTGTTGGCCTTCGCGGCCGGTGCGGGGCATCCTGACTTTCCCTGTCTGTCGCGCACCCACGCGCCGTCGAGTTGCGTGCCGTGCGCCGATTTCTCTCCCTGGCTGATGGAGCGGGTGCGCCAGGGCGACGAGGAGGCGGTAGGGGAGTACCTCTGGCGGCTGCGCGAGGCGAATCCCGGTCTCGGCGAGCCGCTCGAACAACTGCGCACCCACTACAATCTGCTGGCCCGCCGCATTTTCACCATGCCGCCCGAGGATCACCTGGTGGGCGGCGACACCCAGGCCTATCTCGATCTGCGCGTAGCCCTGGCGCTCCTCGCGGTGCACGAGGGGTTCTCCGGCTTCATCATGACCGGGGAGGCGGCGGACTTCATGGCGGCCACTATGGCCCCCCATCCGCTCGAGCTGGTCGGCGCCGGGGAGCTGTTGCGCGCGCGCAACGAATTCGTGCGTGAGATGGGGCGGGAGATGAGCTACTGGGCCGCATGGCCCATGCTGGCGCCCGACGACCTGCCGCCGCTCTCAGCGCCTGAGGATCCGGAGCTGCGTCGCCTGCTCGACGCCTTGCTCACCCTCCCGCTCGGCGCCCGGGCGCACGCGGTGGATTCGATCCGTCAGTTGAGCGCCCATCCGCACGTGCCGAAGACGCTCGCGAGTCTGAGCCGCTACGAGACGCGGAAGCGTGGTCTCGAGGTGGCGGAATCCACCCGTCTCATCCTGGAGACCGGCATTGTCGCCCCGTCCACCGACGTGGGCGCGTGGCTCGGTACCTGGACCCGGCGCGACCTGCTGGGGTTCCTGGCGCAGTTCGGCGTCGGGGCGCGCAACTCGTGGGGCAAGGAGCGCCTGGCCGAAGTGGCGACGACGGAGTGCGCCGAGCAGCTGCGGCAGCGCATGGCCGACGCGGGCGTCATCGAGCTGGCCAACGAGCACCTCGACGCCGCGCGGTTGCTGCGCCTGCACGTCGAGGGGGCGCGGGAGACCTGGCGGGTGTGGCTGGCGTTCGGGACCGGTTTTGGAGACTGACCGCCGAAGGTTTAGATGAGCCCGCCCCGCCGCAGCCGCCCAATCTGATCGAACTGCTCCTCGTGCACCGCTAAGACTTCCTCCGGCGAGACCGTCGCCACGCCCGCCTTGCCCACCTCCACGCCCGCCGCATAGTTGGCCAGCTGCGCCGCCTCGCGCACCGAGGCCCCGGCCGCCAGCGCCGCTCCCATCCAGGCCGTGACGGTGTCGCCCGCGCCGGACACGTCGTAGATGTCGCGCGCGATGCTGGGAATGTGCGTGAGACTCCCGTCCTTCATCACCAGCACCATCCCTTCGGCGCCGAGCGTGACCAGCAGATTGTCCACCTTGAGGCGCGCCAGCACCTCGGGCAGGGCATTGCCGTTCTTGAGGTCGACCGCCGCGCCGAGGGCGGACTCGAGCTCGCGGCGATTGGGCTTGAACACGGTGGCCCCGGCATACTCGAAGAACTGGCGGAACTTGGGGTCCACGACGATGGGGATGCCGCGGCGGCGGGCGATCTCCATCGCGGCCGCGATCAGCGTGGGCGGCAGCGCGCCCTTGTTGTAGTCCTCCAGCAGCAACGCGTCGGCATCCGCCAGCGCGTCGCGGACCACCCGGACCAGCCGCTCGAGGTCCGACCCGTCGAGTAGGGTCTCCACCTCGTCGTCGATCCGAACGATCTGCTGCGACCGGGCGATGATGCGGGTCTTCGACGTGGTCGGCCGGCCCGCGACCGAGAGCACGAACCGGTCCTCCAGCCGCGCGACCGCGAGCTCCTGCCGGATGGCGGCGCCATCGGTGTCATCCCCCACGACCCCGACCAGCAGCGAGCGCGCGCCCAGCGCCGAGACGTTGGCCGCGACGTTGGCGGCGCCGCCCAGCGCGGCGTGGCGCTCGCGCACGGTCACGACCGGGAC
>JBOHSB010000432.1:0-13940 GCA_050733015.1 Gemmatimonadales bacterium | reverse complement strand
CTTCGACCGTGATCACGCCGTCCTTGCCGACCTTCTCCATCGCCTCCGAGATGAGCTGGCCGATCTCGGCGTCGTTGTTCGCCGAAATCGTGCCCACCTGGGCGATCTCCTTCTTGCCGGAGGTCGGGACGCTGATCTTCTTCTCGTGGATGAGCAGGTACGCATCCTCGATCGTCACCTCCATTTTCTCCGGATCGGTGACGAAATAGGGCGACAGGTAGCCGCGGTCGAACTGCATCCCGTCCACCGTCTCCAGCGTGGTCTCGAGACCCTTCGCCTCTTCAACCGTGATCACGCCGTCCTTGCCGACCTTCTCCATCGCTTCGGCAATGAGATCACCGATCTCCTTGTCGTTGTTCGCCGAGATCGTTCCGACCTGTGCGATTTCCTTCTTGCCGGTAGTTGGAACCGAGATCGCCTTGAGCTCGTCGACGACAGCCTGAACTGCCTTGTCGATTCCGCGCTTGAGCGCCATCGGGTTCGCGCCGGCCGTCACGTTCTTGAGGCCTTCGCGGAAGATCGCCTGCGCGAGCACCGTCGCCGTCGTGGTGCCGTCGCCGGCCACGTCGGAGGTCTTGGTCGCGACTTCCTTCACCATCTGCGCGCCCATGTTTTCATAGACGTCTTCCAGGTCGATTTCCTTGGCGACGGTCACGCCGTCCTTGGTGACCGTGGGCGAGCCGAACTTCTTGTCGATGACGACATTCCGGCCCTTGGGGCCGAGGGTAACCTTGACCGCCTCGGCGAGGGCGTCGACACCCCGCTTGAGCTTGGCACGGGCGTCGGTGTTGAAGAGAAGTTCCTTCGCAGCCATCTGTAATTCTCCTTGGTGGGGACGAGCTGACTTAGCTGAGCTTGGCGAGGACGTCGGAGGCCTTGATGATGACGTACTCGTCGCCGTCGAACGTGTAGGGCGTGCCACTGTACTTCCCGTAGATCACCTGCTCGCCGACCTTGAGGTCCATCGGGATCCGGGCGCCCTTCTCGAACCGGCCGGGGCCGACCGCGATGATCTCACCCTGGGTGGGCTTCTCCTTCGCGGTGTCGGGGATGTAGAGGCCGCCCCGCATCGACTCGGTCTCCTCCGCCGGCATGATGACCACGCGGTCCTCGAGCGGCTGGATCTTGAGGCTGGGCTTGGCCTTGGTAGCAGTCGCCATTTCTGTCCTCCACAGCATGTAATTGGGTAATGGAAATCTTTGTTTGGCAGCGAGTTAGCACTCAAGGACGTCGAGTGCTAACGACTGGCCGCAAAGATAAGCCTGTCGCCCGTCCTGTCAAGCGACCGATTCGGCCGAGCACGGGAGCAACTGCGGGGCCGCCGAACAGCGTCAATGCGGCAGCGATTCGGCTTCCCCGGTGTCCGGTCGATTGCCATCCACGACAGCCTGCGGCCAGAGCGGCAGACGCTGCTCGCCATGAACATCCTTTTCTGGGAAGCGGACGCGGCTAGAGGTCGAAGCGTAGCTCGCCGCCTATGTAGCGGCTCTCGCGCCGGAAGAACTGCCGCTGGGTCGAGAGTCCGTCGTGGGCGATCAGCGCCAGGCCGATCTCGCGCCGTCCGTCCGAGCCGGACAGCGCAATGCCGAGCTTGGCGGACGTGCTGATCCGCCAGTTCGTCGCCGCCTCGCCCTGGAAGAAGATCCCGCCCACCAGCCGCACCGGGCCGCCGAGGAAGTGGCCGAACGTCCGGCCTTCGTAGTCGGCGGCGAGGGCCGCGCCGGGTCGGTCGAGTCCCAGCTCGTCGATCAGGACATAGCTGAGATTCCCGGTGATCCGGACTGGACCGGGCCCATAGGTGAGCCACGCCGCGGCGACCTCCCGGGTCCAGTCGAGCCGCGTCGCGCTGAACCGGTCGCTGTACTCGTCCCCCAGATGGCTGCTCTCGTGATAGAGCTCGCCCGTGAGGGTCCACGCACCGAGCGCCGCGGTAGTGTTGAGCCCGACCACCCAGTCGTTGCTGATGAGTGCGCTCTTCCGGTCGCTCAGGCTGAACCGCCCGTACACCTGGGTCCCGAAGCCCAGGGTGACTGGCCGCTCGCCGCGCCGGAGCGCGAGCACGGGAAAATTCTCGCCTACCCCGACTTCGGCCTCAGGCTCGCGGCCAAACTGGCTGTCGCCGCGGCGGGCCGAGAAGATCCGACCCACCAGGCCATGCACCCGGGGCGAGGCTTCGGGTAGCTCGAAGCTCTGGACGTTGGGGAAGACGCGGTCCTGCGCGGCGGCGCGGACCGGCGGGACCGCGAGGAGGAGGACGCACCCCAGCAGGCGCCACGATCGGCTGCTTGACATTGACCTGACGCCCTCAGAAGTTCCGCACGCCTACGGCGGTGCCACCCTGATACCGGACCGCGCGTAACTTGCCCGGCGGCGGGACACGGCGCAATGCCGCGACCCCCGCCCCTCCTCGTCGCGGAGTCTGCATGATGCTGTGGAGTCTGATGCTGGCCACCACCGCCCTCGCCGGACCGGGCCCCGTCCCCCCGACCACCGTGACGATCGCGGTGGACTCGTCCAAGCACGAGCTCACGATCACCGCTGGCCCGTACGACCTGCCGAACATGCCGCCGATGGATAGCCACGCGATGATGGACCTCGGCATGTCGCACGACACTCCGGTGCAGCACTTCGAGTGGCCGGTCGACGGCTGGTTCCGCGGCTACCGGGTGGCGCTGACCGACGCCCAGGGGCACGAGGTGCCCCGCCATGTCATGCACCACCTGATCATGGTGAATTTCAGCCGGCGCCAGCTGATCTACTCGGCGGCCGAGCGGCTGATGGGCGCGGGCACCGAGACCGACCAGGAAGTGAGCGTCCCCAAGACCATCGGCGTCCCGATGAGTCCGGGGATGAAGCTCGGCATGTACGTCGCCTGGCACAACGATACCGGCAAGGACCTCGACGGTGTCTACCTCAAGCTGACCATGCTGTGGACGCCGAAGAACCAGAATCCGCGGCCGGTGACCTCCATGCCCATCTACATGGACGTGAACCTCACGGTCGGCGGGAGCAACACCTTCGACGTGCCACCGGGCAAGTCGAGCAAGTCGTTCGAGTTCTCGCTGCCGGTCGGCGGCCGGCTGCTCGGGGTCGGCGGGCACATGCACGACTACGGTGTCGGCGTGCGGCTGGAGGACGCGGAGACCGGCAAGGTGATCACCAGGGTGGTGGCCACCCGCGATGCCCAGGGCAAGGTCACCAAGATCAGCCGGCGCCTGTTCGGAGTGAGCGGCGAGGGTCTCAAGCTCAAGGCCAACCACAAATACCGGGTCGTGGGCGACTACGACAATCCGACCAACGAGACCAAGGTCAAGGGTGCGATGGCGCATATGGTCGGGCTGTTCGTGCCCGACAACATGAGCAAGTGGCCCAAGATCGACCCCAGCGACCCGACCTACCAGCGCGACCTGGCGTCCCTGCAGGTGCGCGGCGAGCGTCCCGGCCACGAGGGGATGAAGATGGACCACGGCCAGATGCAGCATGGCGGTGGCGCGACGCATCAGTAGGACGGAACGACGGAAGGACCGAAGTGAGGTGGGCCGCCACGATTCCGGATTGAACGAGTCGCGGCAAAAACGAGGGATCTTGCAATGGAACGGCGCGACCGTTCCCGGCAAGATCCCTCGCGCTTTGCGCGTAGCCGCTAATCGCTCCAGCCAAATGCGCTACGAGCTTTCTTGTCCTTCCATCCTTCCGTCCTACTCCACGATCCGTCTCACTCCCACCCACCGCTTCCACCACCAGCGGCCGTACGGATCGTCCACACTGAGCACGCTCACCTGCACCCCGCGGGTCGCGCTGTGGATGAACCGTCCGTTGCCGATGTAGAGGCCGACATGGGTGACGGGGCCGCCCCGGTTGGAGAAGGTGAGCAGGTCGCCCGGCAGGAGGCGAGCCGGATTCTTGCCCACCGGTTTGCCCTCGCGTGCTTGCTCCGCGCTGGTCCGCGGCAGCGTCACGCCGTGCTGCCCGTAGGCGTACTGGATCAGTCCCGAGCAGTCGAACCCGCCGCCGCCCGCTCCGGTCCCGCCGTACCGGTACGGGCGGCCCATCACGTCGGTCGCCGTGGCGACGACGGAATCGATCAGCTGCGCCGAGTGACCCACCCGCGGCGTCGCCGGCAGCGAGGTCGTGACCGTCGGGAGGTCGTCGTCGTTCGACCGCGGTGCCGGACCGGGCGCAGGGGTGGGAGCGGGCGCCTTCCGGCCGCCGCCGAGATTGATGGACAATCCCGCGGCGAACTCGAAACCCTCGCGCCGGTCGAGCGAGATGTGCCGCCAGCGGCCCTCGGCGCCGACCGAAAGAAACGATGCCGGCATCAGCTCGTAGCCGAGTCCCGCCGACCACGAGCTCCAGGTGCTCGAGAACGATTGCGAGTGCGCGGAGCCCAGGCCCGCGCCGATCCCGGCCACGAGGTACGGCCCGCCGCCACCGCCCTGAAAGGCGGTGAGGTCGAGGCCGACGCCGCCGAGCGCCCCCTCGGCGCCGCGCACGCGGCGGAAGTAGTCACCATGGAAGGTGGTCCCGATGGGCCCGGCCAGCGGCCGACTCACGCCCAGCCGGTACACCGTCCAGCCGTCGTCCTGGTAGAAGCGTCCGACCCGTCCCTCGAAGCCCTGCTGCGCGCCCAGCCGGCTCGTGAGCGCGAGCGAGGCCACGGCCACCCAAGCGCCAAGCGCGCGCCGCCTCATCGACGCTCCCGCACCGGACGGCCGGTCCGGAAATCCACCAGATAGGTGTCGCCGGGCTTGCAGTGGTCGGAGAGTCGGGCCCGAAACGTGGTGTCGTTCACGACCTCGGGAGCGGCGGAGGTGTACAGCAGGGGGACGGGAATGCGGGTGGTGCCGCGGCGGATCTCGACCGCTCGCGCGGTGCACCGCCCGGCGTCGCCGCTGTCGCTCCGGGCGAGCGTGAACCAGATCTCGGCCCCACCGGGCGCGGTCGCGACCAGCGAGTCGGCCGGCCGTCCGGTGCCGGCGGTGTCGGCCGACGCCGCCGGCGGCGGGGAGGGCTTGCCGCAGGCGAGCCCGCCGAGCATGGCGGCGCCGAGCATCGCCCACGGCCTCGTCGCAAGCGATCTCATTCGGACGGCTCGCCCATGGTGGGGAGGCCCATGCCGACCGTATCCGGGGTCCCGTCCTCGGTCACGGCCAGCACCTCGCGCGCCTCGGGACTCTGCCGCAGATAGTGCAGCCAGAGCAGAATGGTGGCGAAGCCCGTGGCCGCCCCGCACACCGCAGTCACGCCCAATCCCTTCACCGGATCCTCGATCCGCATCGCGATCAGCGCGCCTGCCACCGCGCCGAAAAACGAAGCTGCCCACGCCAGGAACGGCGTGAGCAGCCATCCGAAGATCCGGAAGACCAGCCGAAGCCAGCGCACGGGTCAGACTCGTTTCGCCCCGAGCCCCGAGATCACGGCGGCCAGGGCGACCCCAGGCAGAAACGCGACACCGAACGTGCCCACGCCCCAGCTCGCGCCGGGGAAATGGGCCAGGACCGCGACGACCGCGAGCACCACGCTGCACCCCACGACCAGCGCGAACGCGCCGACCGGCGACACCGGCGCTCCCTTGGCGAGCTGGTTGGCGAGGATCCAGGCCCCCATCCAGGGCAGGAAGCTTCCGACCATCCACCACACCGGGTGGTACCACCAGTTGGCGCCGCCGCCCAGATCCCACCACCGGTGCCCGTAGGTGCCGATATTCTGCAGCAGCGTCACGTCCACCAGCAGGAACACGACCGCGGCGCCGAGGCCGATGCCGGCAGCGCCCGCGATTCCCTCGATCGTGCGCGGACGGGTCCACAGGCCGGGCAGCATGATGACGGCCGCGAGCCCGGCCAGCACGATCAGGCCGATCAGCACCGTCTGGACCGGGCCGTTCACGAGCAGCCGGGACGCCAGCGAAACGAGCAGCACGATGACGGACTCGAGCAAGCCCAGCTTGACCGCGCCCCGGACGATTGCGGGAACGTCGGTCAGGTCGTGATCCGCGTGCAGCTCCATCGCCGAATGCATGCCGTCTCCCGAGGGGTGAGGGGTGGTGGCGAAGTATACGCAGCCGCCGACGGGCGAGCCAAGGGGCTCAGGTTCCCCACGCCAGGACGACGACGAGGTCGGTCACGGCCCACGCGCCCAGGGCCCGGTACATGCCGCGCTGGTGATCGGCCGGGCCCCACCGCGACCATTGGGCGCGCCACGGCAGCAGGACCGCCGTCCACGCGCCGAAGGCCAGGAGCAGCCCGGCCCAGCGCCACAGGTCGGGCGTCCCGCTCCGCCAGCCCGCCCGAGCCCCGGCCAGCGCGAAGAGAACGAAGGCGAGCCCGGCGCAGGCGAGCGCGACCGAGAGACTGCGCCCGATGCCGAGCGCCGTGGCCAGGGTGCGATCGCCGCGGCGGACGTCCTCGTCCACCTGGTAGATCTGGGTGAGCGGGTACAGCGCGGCAAACAGGGGGCAGAAGCCCAGCAGCACCAGGCCGCGAGCGGGGTCGATGGGCGTCCCGGTCGCCGCCCACCCCGCGGCGGGCGTGAAGGTGCCGAATCCCCACATGTTGATCAGCCAATCGGCCCCGGCTACAGCCTTGAGCCGGAGCGGCGGGACGGAATAGGCCAGCGACAGCACGAAGCAGGTGGCGTACAGCATCGGATAGGGGGCCGGCAGCTCGAATGCGAGGATCTGGCCCGCGGCCATCAGCGCGATGCTGAACCCGGCGAGATAGCGGGGCGGCGGGGGCGGGCGGCGCAGGTAGGCGATGTCCCCCTCGTCCCGGTCGAAGGCGCTGTTGACCGCGAGCGTGCCGCCGTTGAGGCACACGACCCAGAGCCCGAGCCCGACCAGCGCGGGCGCGAGCCGAACGCCGTGTGCCGCGCCGGCGAGGCCGACGGCGAGGACGTACCCCACCGCCGTGTGCGCGGCCATGATGGGCCACTCGGCCGGACGGAGATGAAGCAGGTAATCGAGGCGGCGTCCCAGGAGGCGATACCCTGCCTCGCGTGCCGGGCTCACCACTCGAGTCCGAGATGCGAGGCCGCGAAGTGGAGGCCGCGCAGCGTCAGGTCGGGATCGGTGTCCTCGATGCTCGTCGTCAGCGCCGCGACGACGTTGGCAAGGCCGCCCGTTGCCACCACGTGCGGCTGCCGGCCGCCGGGCCACTCGGCCCGGATCCGGCGCACCAGTCCGTCCACCGCGTCGGCCGTCCCATAGAGCACGCCGGACTGAATGCACTCCTCGGTGCGCCGGCCGATCACCCGGTCGGGCGCTCGCAGCTCGGTCGCGGGAAGCTTGGCCGTTCGCCGGGTGAGCTGGTCGGCCGCGGTGCGGAGTCCCGGCATGATGACCCCGCCGATGAACCGTCCCTCGGCCGTCACGCAGTCGAACGTGGTGGCGGTGCCGAAGTCCACGACGATCGTGTCGCGGTGATACAGCTCGACCGCCGCGAGCGCGTTCACGATCCGGTCGGCGCCGACGCTCAACGGCTCGTCCACGTCGAGCGTGACCGGCAGGGGCGAGCGCGCGTCCACCTGCACGCCGGTGCAGCCCGTGGTCCGGGCGATGCCTTCCACTACCGCCTGGGTGACCGATGGCGCCACCGACGCCAGGCAGACGGCGCGAACCTCGTTGGGCGAGTGGCCCGCCCCGAGGAGGAAGCCGCCGATGGCGCTCCCCCACTCGTCCGGGGTCCGCCCCGGGTTGGTCGTGAGCCGCCAGTGGGCGTCGAGGTCGGCGCCGCGGAACAGCCCGACGGTGATCTCGGTGTTGCCGATGTCGAGAGTCAGGAGCATGGGGCCGGTCTCAGGTCGCGCGTTGCGCGTTGGGTGAGCGTGCCTCGCCGCGGAGGATGACCGTCCCTGCCCGGACGGGGACCGTAGTGCCGTCGTCGCGGCGGACCAGCAGGGCACCGTCGTCGGCGAGGCCCGCGGCCGCGCCCGCGACCGGCGCGTCGAGGGCACGCCCCCGGAGCCAGTCGCGCGCCGCGAGGCGCGCCCGCTCCTCGCCGGTGAGGGGTCCCGCCGCCGCATCCACCGCGCGGAGGGCGCCGACCACGGTCTCGACCAGGTCCTCCGCCGTCAGCCTAGGCAGCGCAGCGCCGAGATGCGTGGCCGCGGTCTCGAGCCCGGGCGGCGGGAGGTTGCCGACGTTGAGGCCGAGGCCGATGACGACCCAGGCGAGCGATGCGCCGTGCCACCGCGCCTCGCACAGGATCCCGCCCGTCTTGCGATCGTCCAGCATCAAGTCGTTGGGCCATTTGAGGCCGATGCGATCGCCTGCGCCCAGCTGCCCGAGCAGCTCGGCCACGGCGAGTCCGGCGCGAAGGCTCAGCAGCGCGAGCCCCGCGGTCGCCGGGCGCGCCAGCACGCTGAGCCAGAGCCCGCCCGGGGGCGACGCCCAGCTCCGGCCGCGGGAGCCGCGCCCGGCCGTCTGCGCCTCGGCCACGACCGCAGTCCCCGCCGGCGCCCCGCTCTCGGCGAGCTCATGCAGCGCGTCCATGGTCGATGCGATGGCCCCGAGCCGGACGATGTCGCAGGCCGCCACGATCACCGGAGGACCAGCAGGAGCAGGAGCCCGAGCGCGATGCGGTACCACGCGAAGACCTTGAAGCTGTGGCCCGACACGTAGCCGAGGAAAGCCTTGACCACCACCAGCGCCGACACGAACGCGGTCACGAATCCCGCCGCGAAGGCGGGCGCGTCGGCCGCGCTCAGGGCGCCCCGACTCTTGAGCAGGTCGTACAGGGTGGCCGCGAACATCACGGGGATGGACAGAAAGAAGGAAAACTCGGTGGCGGCCCGGCGCGACAATCCGAGGGCATAGCCGCCTATGATGGTGGCCCCCGAGCGCGACGTGCCCGGAATCAGCGACAGGACCTGCGCCAGCCCGATGCCGAGCGCGGTGGGCGGGCGCAGCGCGCCGACCTCCGCGACGCGCTCGACCGGCCGGAGTCGCTCGATGACCAGGATGAGGATTCCACCCACCACCAGGGCGACCGCTACCACCAGCGGCGTGAACAGCCGCTGCTTGATCCAGTCGTGCGCCAGGAACCCGACCAGCGCCGCCGGCAGAAAGGCGATGAGGAGGTTGAGCAGGAGGCGCCGACTGGGCTCGTCCCGTCGCGCCGCCACCAGGGCGTGCACCAGGCGCTCCCGGTAGAGCCACACGATGGCCAGGATGGCGCCGAGCTGGATGAAGATATCGAAGGTCTTGGCCGCATCTCCGTTCTCGCCCAGCCAGTGGCTCACGAGGATGAGATGCCCGGTGGACGACACGGGGATGAATTCAGTCACGCCCTCGACCAGCCCGAGGAGCGCCGCCTTGATCAGCGGGTCAGCGACCATCCGCCCTGCTCGCCGCCGGCACGCCCCTGAGGGTCTCCTCGTACAGGGCCTCGTACATCGGCACGACCCGGTCGGCCGAGAAGGTCTGCGCCTTGGCGATCGCGGCCTCGCGCATGGCGGCGTGCCGGGCCGGGTCCCGCAGCAGTTCGACGGCGCGGCGCCCCATCGCCTCGACCGAGCCGACCGGCTCGAGCATGCCGCTCACACCGTCGTCCACCACCTCGGGCAGCCCGCCGGCTCGGCTCGCGACCACCGGCGAGCCGCACGCCATGGCCTCGAGCGCCGCGAGGCCGAACGACTCGGTCTGCGACGGCAGGAGAAACAGGTCGCTTGACTGCAGCAGCGAGGCCACCGAGTCGAGCCGGCCCAGGAAGCGCACGTCCTGGCTCACCGACAGCTCCCGCGCCTCGTTCTCCGCCTCGGGGCGGTCGGGGCCGTCGCCCACCATCACCAGCACGGCCGGCATCGCCCGACGGATGCGCGCGAACACCCGAACCACGTCCTTGACCCGCTTCACCTCGCGGAAATTGGAGACGTGGGTGACGACCTTGGTGCCCGCCGGCGCGAGGAGACTCGCCCCGCCCGGGTCGGCCGGATGATATTCGGCCAGGTTCACGAAGTTCGGGATGACGCGGAGATCGCAGCTCACGCAGCCGAACGCGCGGTAGGTCTCGTCCCGCAGATAGGCGGAGACCGCGGTCACCTCGTCGCTCTGCTCGATCGAGAACTTGGTAATGGCGTAGAAACTCGATTCCTGGCCCACCAGCGTGATGTCGGTGCCGTGGAGCGTGGTGATCACCCGGAGCTGGCGCTCGCCATTGAGCATCTGGCGGGCCAGGTAGGCCGTGGTTGCGTGCGGAATGGCGTAGTGGACGTGCAGGACCTCGATGCCCTCGCGCAGGACTACCTCGTGCTGCTTGGACGCGAGCGCGAGCGTATAGGGAAAGTGATCGAACAGCGGGTACCGCCCCATCCGGGTCTCGACCTGGTGGAAATAGATCCGCTCGGTGTAGCCGTGCAGCCGGAAGGGCGCATCGTAGGTGATGAAGTGCACTTCGTGCCCGCGCCGCGCCAGGTCGAGCCCGAGCTCGGTGGCCACCGCCCCGGAGCCGCCGTAGGTGGGATAGCAGGTGATGCCGATCTTCATACGCCGCCCCTGTGCCAGGACTCCAGGATCTCCCCGGCGACCCGCTCGGGAGGCCGGGTCGCATCCAGCGTCAGCACCGTGCCGCCGAGCTGGTGCCGGAACCAGGTCTGCTGCCGCTTGGCGTACTGCCGCGTGCTCACGGCGATCGCCTCCGCCACCGACTCGCGCGGGCCCCCTCGGTGGAGGTAGTCCACCGCCTCACGGATCCCGATGCCGTCGAGCCCCGGGGCCGTCGGTGCGTGGCCCTCGGCCAGCACTGCCGCGACTTCCTCGATCAGGCCCCGCTGCACCATCTCCGCCGCCCGCCGCGCGATCCGCTGGTGCAGCACCGGCCGCGGTACCGTGAGCACAATGTACCACGGATCCACGGAGCCTCGCGCCCGAGCCGCCTCCTGCCAGTGGGACAGCGGGCGGCCGGTGAGCAGGGCCACCTCGATGGCGCGCGCGGCCCGCTGGCGTCCGCCGCCCCGGAAGCCGGGGTCGAGGCGGCCGGCCCAGCGGAGCAGCTCGAGCGGCTCGAGCCGGGCCGTGAACGCGTCGAGCGAGCGGCGCCGGGCCGGCTCCATCGGCGGTTCGCGAAACAACCCCTCGGCGAGCGCCCGAACGTAGAGTCCGGTGCCTCCTACCACGACCGGCATCTTGTCCCGCGCGCGAATGTCGGCCAGCCAGCTCTCGGCGTCCCGCGCGAAGTGGCCCGCGCTGTAGCGCGAGCCTGGATCCACCAGGTCGAGCCCGTGGTGGGGTACCCGGGCCCGCTCCTTCCGCGTCGGCTTGGCGGTGCCGATATCGAGCCGGCGGTAGACCTGGCGGGAATCGGCCGAAATGATCTCGATCGGCCAGTGCTTCGCCAGCGCCAGTCCTACCGCGGTCTTGCCCACCGCCGTCGGCCCCACCAGCACCGGGACCCTACCGGCGGCCAAACCGTCGCTCCAGCTCCTCGCGCGGCAGCTGCACGATGGTCGAGCGCCCGTGCACATCGTGCGGCGGCAGCTCGGTGGCGAACAGGCGCAGCAGCAGCTCGCGCATCTCGCGCTGGTCGAGCGGCTCGCCTCCCTTCACCGCGGCCCGGCAGGCGTAGGTGGCCGCGAACCGCTCGAGCCGGTTGGCCCAGCCGCCGAATCGGCCTCCCGCCAGGTCGGCCACCAGCTCCCGGAAGCAGGCGCCGGCATCGAATCGCGGGTGGGGCGAGGGCACGGCGTGGAGCACCACGGCCCGGCCGCCGAAGGCCTCGGCCTCGTAGCCGATCCGCCGGAGCAGCGCGGCGTGGCGCTCGACGGCGTCCAGCTCCTCGTCGGTCAGCTCGAGCGTGAGCGGCAGCAGCAGCCGTTGCGCCGGCGCGTCCGCCCCGGTGAGCTGCGCCAGGACCGCCTCGTACAGCACCCGCTCGTGGGCCGAGTGCTGGTCCACGATGACGATGCCGTCCGCCGACTGGTAGACGATGTAGGTGTCGAACATCTGGAGCAGCGGCGCCTGGAAGCCGGCGCCGGCGAGCCCGCCATCGCCGTCTGCCGTTCCGGCGGCGTCGGCGGACGCGAACAGCTCGTCCACCATCTCGGCGCCGAGGTCGCGTCCTCCGACGGCGTGCGAGGGCAGCGGGCGCCAGTCGCCCACGGGCGCGGCCGCGACGAGCGCGCCGAGCGCGTGACGCACCGCTTCCTCGACCACGCGCTCGATGCCGATGCGATCCCGGAAGCGCACCTCGAGCTTCGCCGGGTGCACGTTCACGTCCACATCCTCGGCTGCGCACTCGATGCGGAGGTACACCGACGGGCGGTCCCCGGGATGAATGGCGGAGCGGTAGCCCGCCTCCGCGGCGCGCACCAGAAATGGGTCCTTGAACGGCCGGCCGTTGACGAACAGCTGGGTGCGGCGGCCGGTCGGGTGCGCGTCGCCGGGCCGCTGCACGAACCCCTCCACGCGAAACGCTCCCGCGGCGTAGGCCACCGGGATCAGCGTGCCGGCCAGCTCGCGGCCCCAGACCGACGCCAGCCGCTCTTCGGGCGCCTGGCCCGGTGGCGCGGTGAGCCGGGCCGTCGCGTCCGCCTCCAGCTCGAAGCCGACCTCGGGATGGGCCAGGGCAAGCGTCGCGACGGCCTCGTGGGCCGCGCGGGTCTCGCTCGCGGCCGAGCGGAGGAACTTGCGTCGGGCGGGAGTATTGAAGAACAGGGCCCGCACCGTCACGGTGGTCCCGCGCTGGCGCACGCCGTCGGCCACCCGATCGAGCCGTCCGCCCGCACCGGTGACCGCGGTGCCGCTGTCGCCTTCGCTGGTGAGGAGGGTGAATCGCGAGATCGACGCGATCGCGGGCAGCGCCTCGCCCCGGAAGCCGAAGGTGGCGACGCCGACCAGGTCGGCCGCGCTCCGCACCTTGCTGGTGGCGTGGCGGTCGAGCGCGAGCACCGCATCCTCCCGCCCCATGCCGCTCCCGTCATCGCCGACCTCGATGAGCGTCTTACCGCCGTTCTCGAGCGAGATGCGGACGTGCCGCGCGCCGGCGTCCAACGCGTTCTCGACCAGCTCCTTGACCACGGAGGCCGGCCGCTCGACGACCTCGCCCGCCGCGATCTGGTCGGCGACGGCGTCCGGCAGGATGGCGATGCGGCGCGGCATGGCGAGAATCTAGCCGCCGATGACGGCGACCGCCGGGTCCGGCACCCAGCCTTCGCGGCCCCCGGCCGCGCGAACCAGGAGCCACCCGCGCGCGTGGCCCGCGATGCGCACCGCGCTGCCCCCTTCGACCGGCGCGATCGCCGGCGCCTGGCCGTGGGGCGAGAGCCGGAGCGTCACGTTTTCGAGCACGATGGCGGTGGGCTGACGGTACCACGCGCGCAGCACCAGCCCGCTCAGCATCGCCGCGCCGGCGAACGCCAGCAGCACCAGCCATCGCTCACGAATGCGCGGCCGCACGATCCACCCCAGCCATCCGAGCAGCCAGCCCGCGGCCCCCGCGAGCAGCAGCTCCTCCGGCGTAACCGGTGGCGACCAGACCCAGCGCGAGGACGCCACATCGGGCGGCGGCGTGAGCTCGAGGGCGCGGCGCACCGATGGCTCGCGCGGATCGAGCCGGCGGGCGCGCAGCCAGGCCGCCTCGGCCCGGCCCGGCTCGCCCAGCCGGTAGTAGGTCGCGCCGAGGTTGTACCAGTGGCCGGCCACGGCGGGCTCGGCCGCGGCCCGTCGCGCGAAGCCTTCGCTGGCGGCGTGGAGCGCGCCACTCTCGTAGAGCTGTTCGGGCGCCGGGTTCTGGGCCGCGAGGCGCGAGCCCACCAGTGCGAGGATCATGAGCATCGCGCCTGGGCGGCGGCGCAACGATCCGCCCAGCCGCCGCACGACGTCGTGGGCCTCGGCCGCCAGCTTCTGGTCGTCGGTCGTCGGCCGGCCCGGTCCGTAGCGACGCGACAGCAGCCGCTCGCGCACCGCCACGACGCGGGAGGCCAGCTCGGCGTCGGCGCCGGCCGCGCGG
>JBOHSB010000431.1:0-4797 GCA_050733015.1 Gemmatimonadales bacterium | reverse complement strand
GGACTCGACCTTTCCAAGGTTGGACCGTTGCTCGCCACGCTCGCCCCGTTGGTGATGGGCGCGCTGGGCAAGGCGCAGCGCGATGGCAAGCTCGACCCCGGCGGGCTCGCCGGCATGCTCGGCGCCGAGCACCAGCAGGCCGCCGACGCGGCGCCGGGCGTGATGGGGATGCTATCGAAATTCCTCGACCGCAATCACGACGGGTCGGTGATCGACGATATCGGAGGGATGCTGGGCAAGCTCGGCCGCTAGGTCGAGCTCGAAGGGTCTGCTGGACGGTGATCGGTGGAGGGTGGTCGCTCGAGGGCGGTCGCTGATCGTTCGCCTAGCGATCGCTCCTCTGGTGGCGCGGGCTCGACCCGCTCCCAAACGCGCCGCCGAGCTGGCCGCCGTGCGCGGTCCAGTCGAATATCGGGGCGGACACCCCCCTCCCCGGGTCCAACTCGGACGGTTGGTGGCGCTGCCGGCTGCTTTGATCGAGCACGGCCCTCGGCTTCTTGTACACGTCGAAGATCTTGGGCTTCGCGCTACTGGCGTCCGTGGACGCGGACGGCGTGGTCGAGGAGCCGGTGAGAGCGCTGAGCTGGCTCCGGAGATTGTGACAGCCGCCGGCGCTGCAGGTGATCGCCACGATCAGCACCTGCCGGGACCACCTGGCTGAAGTGGGATGGTTGGACGTAGTGCCTCCCGTCGTAGACGCTGCCGGTCGTCCTGCACCTGGCCGGCCCATGCCGGCATCGCGCGGGCCCGTCCCTTACAATGCCCGAGAAGATCTGGTCGTCGCTGCTCCGGTAGATCTCGCGGCCGGCCATGATGGGCGCCCTTCGCTGCTGACTCCTCGTTGTCCATGCTGGCGACCCGCGCCAAATTGTCCGGTACGAGGGCTGGTCTCCGCGGCGAAAGACCCGCCGCACGAGAGCCGGTATCGAGCGTCGAGCCGGCGCCCGTGCTGCGCTCCTCGGCGAACCAGCCGGGGGGGGGCGCCGACTCACTTCCCCGCGGTCGCGGTGGCGAGCTGCTTCTGCAGCTGCTTTGCGGCTTCCAAGTGCCCCTGGAATGCCGGCCCCACCTTCTCCACGAAGGCCTTGAGCTCCGCGAGCTGAGCCTGTCGCGGGCCTATGCCCCGCTGCTCCGCTATCTCGTCCGCGAGTTGGGCGATCGTCTCTCGGACAAGGAGCTCGAGCACCTCTTCACCGCCGTCGGCCGCCGCTGGGGGGCCGAGCTGCCGCACGCGCCGGGCGTCGCCCACGCGGCCATGCTGCTGGAGCAGCTGGGCGCGGCCGTCGAGGTCGAGCGCGGCGATACGGCGGTCGTGATTCGCGGCCACGGGTGCCCGTTGGGCCTGGCCGTGCAGGACCAGCCGCACCTGTGTGCGGCCGTCGAGGCGATGTTGTCCGCGGTGGTGGGAACGAAAGTCAGGGAGCGCTGTGACCGCTCGGGCACGCCGAGCTGCCGGTTCGTGCTCGGACGACCGGCCTAGACCTCGGCGGTGTAGGTCTCCTCGCGAACCGGCATGAAGCCGCGCTGCAGGTAGTTGGGCAGCGCCGCCGGATGATCCAGCGTGCAGGTATGGAGCCACACCCGGCTCGGGCCCGCGCGCCACGCCTCCCGCACGGCTTCAGTCAGGAGGTACTTGCCCCAGCCCCGGCCGAAATACTCCGGCAGCAATCCGAAATAGGCGATCTCGATCGAGCCGTCGTCGTGCGGCTTGAGCTCGAAGTAGCCCGCGGGCGCCGACTCCCAGGTGAGCAGCCAGAGCGTGAGCCCGGGGGTCGCCAGGTGGGCGCGGATGACCGCGTCGCTCCAGCGGAGCCGGTCCGTCCAGTGGAAGGCACGGCCGACTTCGCTGTAGAGGTAGCGGTAGAAGGAGGGGGGGCACTCCCCGACCCGATCGACTCGAGGCGCGGGGCGAGGGGTGGGCGCCGGACGCAGGTCGTCCGGCGAGCGAAGCTCGAGGTACGTGCGGGTCACCAGGGTCGGCATCGGCAGCAGTCTAATACGAAACGGCCCCGGCGTCTGCCGGGGCCGTCCGTCTTCTTCTTGGATACTGCGACCAGCGGTTACTTCTGCGAGCTGCTGTCCGTCGACGTGCTCGGGCTCGGGCTGACGGTGCTCGAGGAGGAGCTGTCGCCGCTGGACGGCGGGATCATGGTGCTGTCGGTGGTGGTCCCGGTCGAAGGCGCCGGGTTGGCCGACGGCGTAGTCGGGCTGGTGGTGCTGGTGGTGTCGTAGCCGCCGGTCTGCGGCACGGTGGTCTTGGTCGTGTCGTAGGTCGGCGACGGGGTCGCCGGGACCGTCGTGCTGGTCGTGTCGGTCTTCGGCATCGACATGCTCGACGTGTCGGTCTTCATGGCCGTGTCGGCCGGAGCCGTCGTCGGCGGGGTCGTGGTCTGGACGGTATCGGTCTTCACCGAAGCCGAATCGCCCCGATCCGGCGCCGCGCCGGTCTCGTCCGAGCGGTTGTGGCAGGCGGCGAAGGTGGCAGCCGCCGCCAGGATCCAAAGAGTTTTCATGTTTTCTCCTAGTGGCGACCGGTGCCCTGCCCGCTTGGGGCGTCGTCGCCGATTTTCGTCAGCCGCGGGCTTGCCGTGCTAAAGCTTGGAGCTGAGGGCCCAAAGTACCCGCCCAAGCGCTCCCTGACTAGGTCATGGATCACATTTTTCCGAAGTGAGACCTCAGGACCCGAGGGCGTCGAGACCCCGAAACAGGTCCAAAGCGGCCGGATTGGCCAGGGCATCCGCGTTCTTTACGGGGCGCCCGTGTACTACGTCCCGCACGGCCAGCTCCGTGATCTTGCCGTTGATCGTCCGGGGAATGTCCGCCACCTGCAAAATCTTGCGCGGTACGTGGTGAGGGCTCGTGTGCTCTCGAATACGGGCTCGGATGCGATCTTGAAGCCCCTCATCCAGCGCCACGCCGTCGCGTAACCGCACGAACAGCACGATCCTCACATCACCTTGCCACTCCTGCCCGATCACCAGGCTCTCGACGATCTCTGGAAGTTGCTCCACCTGACGGTAGATCTCGGCCGTGCCGATTCGGACACCGCCCGGGTTGAGCGTGGCATCGCTGCGGCCGAGGATGATGAGCCCGTCGTGCTCCGTCAGCCGGGCCCAGTCGCCGTGGCGCCAGACGTCGGGGTAGGCATCGAAATAGGCGGCCCGGTACCGGGACCCGTTCGGGTCGTCCCAGAACGCGACGGGCATGCTGGGAAACGGGCGGGTGCACACCAGCTCGCCTTCCTGGCCTCGCATCGGCCGGGCATTGGCGTCGAACACCTCGACCGCCATGCCGAGCCCGCGCATCTGCATCTCGCCGCGCCACACCGGGCCGACCGGGTTGCCCAGGGCGAAACACGAAATAATGTCGGTGCCGCCGCTGATGCTCGCGAGGTGGACATCCCGCTTGATGTCCGAGTACACGTATTCGAAGCTATGGGCCGCGAGCGGGCTGCCGGTGGAGAGCACGGCCCGGAGGCCGCCCAGATCGTGCGTCCGTCCCGGCGCAAGTCCTTCCTTTTCGGCGAGCGCGAGATACTTGGCACTGGTGCCGAACACCGTCACCCGCTCGGCGCCCGCCATGTCCCACAGGATCTCGGGCGGCCAGAGCGGGGCCCCGTCGAACAGCACGACCGTGGCGCCCGTGGCCAGCGCGCTCACCAGCCAGTTCCACATCATCCAGCCGCAGGTCGTGAAGTAGAACACCCGGTCCTCGGGGCCCACGTCGGTGTGCAGCGCCAGCTCCTTCAAGTGCTGCAGCAGGGTCCCGCCCGCGCCGTGGACCATGCACTTGGGGGGTCCGGTGGTGCCCGAGGAGTACATGATGCAGAGCGGATGGTCGAACGGCAGCCGCGCGTACGTCGGTGCCTCGGGCCCGCGGTGGGGTTCGAGCAGCTCGTCCCAGCGGAGCGCTTCGCCCAGGGCGCCGACGTCGGGCGCCGGCTCGAGATACGGCACCACGATGACGCACCGGATGTCGGGCAACCGCTGGCGGACCTCGCGCACCCGCGGCATGAGGTCGATGGTCTTGCCGGCGTAGCGGTAGCCGTCGCTGCAGATCAGCAGCCTGGGTTGGATCTGCCCAAACCGGTCCAGCACCCCGTTGGCGCCGAAGTCCGGCGAGCACGACGACCAGATCGCGCCCAGGCTCGCGGTGGCGAGCATCGCGATCACGGTCTCGGGCAGGTTGGGCAGGAACCCGGCCACCCGATCGCCCGGGCCGACGCCGAGGGCGGCGAATGCGGCCGCGGCGGCGGCCACCTCGCGCCGAAGCTCCCGCCGGGTCAGCCGTCGCTGGCGGCCACGCTCGTTCCAGAACACCAGGGCGTCGCGGTCGCCGTCGTGGCGGAGCAGGTTCTCGGCGAAGTTGAGCCGGGCGCCCTCGAACCAGCGCGGGCCGAGGATGGGGTCGGGAGGCGCCATCCGGTCCAGGCCGACTACCACCTCGTCCCACGGATTGCGGCCGGCGCGCTCCTCTGCGACGACGCCGCAGAATCGCCACACCTCGGGCCAGAAGGCATCGGGCCGGGCCACCGACCAGTCGTAGAGCGATCCCACGTCCCACACCTCGCCCGCCCCGGCAGACGCCCTCGCCCGCACATGCGCGAGAAACCGCGTCATGTTCGTCCGCGCGACACGATCAGGGGTGGGGGACCAGATCGGAACGGTCATGGTTCGCTCGAAGCGTCAACCCGGAGGGCGGTGCTGGTCGTCTCCACCACGGAAACACGGAAGCCACGGAAAACTGCAGGGACTTTGTGGGTGTGCTGTTCACCATCCTGAATTTTTCCGTGGCTTC
>JBOHSB010000430.1:0-14368 GCA_050733015.1 Gemmatimonadales bacterium | reverse complement strand
GGCCACGTACGCCTGCACCACCCCGATCGTGCCGCCACCCAACCCTTGCACGAGACGGGAGATGAGCAGTACGGGCAGGGACCCGGCGAAGGCAAAGATGACGTACGCGCAACCGGTGAGCATCAGGCCGGCGAGGATGGCGGGCCGTCGACCGTAGCGGTCGGAGAAACGGCCCCAGACCGGGGCCACGGCCAGCTGGGCCACCGAGAAGGCAGAGACCAGCACCCCCACCCAGGTCGCGCTCGCGCCCAGTTGCGTGGCATAGAACGGCAGGAGGGGGAGGATCATGGTGAGCCCCACCATGTCCACGAACGCCGTCACGAACAGCACCAGCAGTCGCGTCATGCCTCGAGGCTCTTGAGATGATCCCCCAATCGGGCCGCCAACGCGACGATCGTCAGCGTGGGATTGGCGTACCCCCCGCTCGGGAAGACGGAGCTGCCGGTGACGAACAGGTTCGACGTCCCATGGACCCGGCTGTTCTCATCCACCACGCCGTGCCGCGGCGAGATGTGCATCCGGGTGGTTCCCATGTGGTGCTTGCCGGCCTCCAGCGCCTGCCGCCAGTCCGCCGGCGCGTCCGGAAAGGCGCGCTCCAGTTGGCCGACGCCGGCCAGCCTGACCGCCTGGTCGAACAGCCGCGTCACCCGGCGCATGTTCTCGACGTCCGGGTCACCGATGTGCCACTCGATGCGCACCCTGCGCCTGCCGACGCGGTCTCGCTCGTCGCTCAGCATCACGCGGTTGTCGTAGCGGAAGCCGGTATCGAAGGCCGCACGCATGCGCCAGCGTCGTGCCGGCCCATGTCTCACCGCAAGCTTGCGTGCCATCGCCATGGCCAGCCGGCGAGGGGCCCTCACGGCCAGCCGGGCATACGGCCAGGCCGCTCCCGGCACCGCTCGTCGCTTGACCTTGTTCCACAGCGTCTGCAAGGCCTTCACCTCCTCCGTTGCGAACACCTGGTGGGCTTCGTATCGGGGATGGAAGAAGAGGGACGCATTCAGGAGGCGTTCGCGCTCGACGACGTCGCGGCGGAGTGACAGTACGCCCCGGACCGAGCTGGCCGGGCTCGGGGCCACCAGCCGCAGCTGATAGAAGCCCATGGAGCTCGGCTCCCGGAGCACCAGGGTCCCCGGATCGACGAACGCATGATCGGTGAAATAGCGGCCGACGAGCCCGCCGGCATTCCCGGGCGCGCCGGCCGGCTCGGCAGCGGAGAGGAGCAGGAGCCGGGGGTTCTCGACCCCTCCGGCGGCGAGCACGAACCGGTCCGCGCGGATCGCCAGGTCGTCCCCCCCGAGCGTGCGGATCTCGACCGCCGTGCAGGCCGCGCCCTCCAGACGGACGCGCGTGACCGGCGCGTGCAGCACCACGTCGATGGCCTTCGACCGCTCGAGCCGCCCCCGATGGCGCTGGCCGAAGTTCTGGACGTGAACGTGAAAGATCTCATTGGTGAAGCTGGGATCCGCGGGTAGTATCCTCTCTGGTCCGAGGATGCCGGCCCAGCGCTCGGGGTCGTAGTCGAACGCGGCAAGCCCGCAGATCTCGTGGGCCCGGGCATAGTAGGGGCGCAGCTCGTCGAGGCCGAAGGGCCAGCCGGCTGCGTCGCACCAGGCCCGGGGCTCGAAATCGAGCGCTTCCAGCGGACGGCACCAGCCCGCCCACACGGTGGTCGAGCCGCCGAGGACGCCGACGCGGGTATCCCGCAGCGGAGGATACGCCTGGCCGGCGACTTCGCCCTCGAGCAGGCGCTGGGTCTCCGCCTCGTACACCGATCCGCCCGCCTCGAGCAGGCAGACGCGCCGTCCCGTTGCCTCGAGCTCCAGGGCGAGCGTGATGCCCGCCGCCCCGGCGCCCACGATGCAGAGGTCGTAGGGCGGCGGCTCGTGCCCGAATCCCTTCTCAGCATCGAGGATCATGGTGCGAGGTCCATGGTATTATTCGGCCGATCCGGAGGTCCGGCGATCGAAGGGATGCCCGCCGATCTCTAATGGCGGCAGCAATCCGCGTCAACGTCGCTCGCCCTGGTGATACGACAGGTACCTGTGACCGATCGTCGCGTCTCCGTCGGCATCGTGAACCACAATGGGGAGTCGTATCTGCCGCAGACGCTCCGCGCCGTGGCCCGGCTGGGCCTCGCCGTGGACGACGTGCTGCTGGTCGACAGCGGGTCCACCGACCGCGGCGCCGAGCTCGTGCGGGAACAGTTTCCCCATGTGCGGGTGATCGAGCTGGGCGCCAACCTCGGCCCGGGCGCGGCCCGCAATCGCGCCATCCGGGAGGCGGCGCACGATCGGGTCCTGTTGATCGACAACGACGCCGAGCCACAGCCCGGCAGCGTGGGAACGCTGGGCGCGGCCCTTGATGCCCACCCCAATGCGATCCTGGCGATGGCGGCGGTGCTCTACGAGCAGGCCCCCGACACGGTCCAGTATGTCGGCGCCGTGGCGCACTTCCTGGGCACGCCGGCGCTGCTCCATGCCGACACCCCCGTGGCCCGGCTGGAGGACGTCGTGCGGGTGGTGGGAACGGCCATCACCTGCTGCCTGATGGTGGACCGGGCGCGCTTCGGCGACCCGCGCTGGTTCGACGAGCGCCTCTTCTTCTATCTGGAGGACCATGAGTTCGGCCTGCGAGCCAGCCTTCAGGGATACGACTGCCTCGCGGTGCCCCAGGCCCGGTGCCTGCACCGGGCGGGCACCATCGGTGTGTCGATCCGCCAGACGGGGCGCTTCACGCCTGTCCGGATACGCCACACCATCCGCAATCGCTGGCTGACGGTCCTGATGCTGTATCAGGCAGGCACGCTGCTGCGGTTCGCGCCGGCCCTGGCCGTGTTCGAGGTGCTGCAGCTGCTCGGTGCGGTCCGCCAGGGTTGGCTCGGCCATTGGTTCTGGGCGGCTGGATCGACGCTCCGGATGCTGCCACACGTGCGGCGCGTGCGCCGGGCGATGCGGACGAGCCGGCGACGGGCGGACCTCGAGGTCCTGAGCGGAGGCCCCTTCCCCTTCACCACGAGATGGCACCGCTCCGCCCCGGAGCGCGCGGCGCAGAGCGCCCTCGACCTGATTGCCCGAGTCAACTGGCGCCTGGCGGGTGGGCGCGCCCCATGAGGGTCGGCAAGACCCGACGCGATCTGCTCATCGCCTTCGCCTCGCAGTTCGGCTTCAAGCTTCTCGGCTTCGCCGTGCTCGCCCTGATGGCACGACGGCTGTCCCAGACGGAGTACGGCAAGCTGATGTTCGCCCTGACGCTCTGCGACATGACCGTGCTCGTCACGGATCTGGGCGCCAGCACCGACCTGGCCCGGCGCGTGGCGGCCGAACCCGGCGGAGCACGGCCCCGGCTCGAAGCCGTGCTGTCGGCGCGGTTGCCTCTGCTCGCGGCGTATCTCGTTCTCCTGCCCGCCTGGGTGGCGGTCACCAAGCCGGACGCGCTGGCCGTGGCCGCGGCGATCGCCGTGTACAGCGTGTGCAAGGACGCCTACCGCACCTACTCCTCGCTCTTCCAGGGGCTGCGCCGCATCGAGTACTCGGCCGCGGCGTTCGGGACCTCCCTGCTCGTGCTCGTCGCCGGGGTGGCCGCCGGTGCCACGACCGGCGCCGGGTTGGCCTGGATGACCGGGGCCTACGTGCTCAGCGGTGCAGTGCTCCTGGGTGTCGCGGCCGGCATCACGCGACTCCGGATCGGGCCCGTCCGGCTCCGAGGCGGGTGGCGCCTGATGCAGCGGGTCTTCGCGGGGTCCGTCTGGCTATTCGTTCTCTCGATCGCCGGGTTGGTGCACTTCGCCGCCGACACCGTGATGCTGGGCTACATGCAGCCGTACGCTGAGGTCGCCAGGTACCAGGCGGCGGCGAAGCTGCTCGAGGCGTCGCAATTCGTGGTCCGGCCCCTGACCCTGATTCTGCTCCCGGTGTGCGCGGCGCTCGCGTCGCGGCAGCAGTGGGACGACCTGCGTCGCCTGATGCACAAGATGTTCGCCGGCATGGCCGTCCTGGGCGTTGCGGCGTGGGCGTTCGTGGCCCTGCTGTCCCTTCCGATCATCCGGATCGTCTACACCGCCACCTATGATGATTCGGCCCAGGTGCTGCGGGTGCTATACTTGAGCGTTCCCGGACTCTACACCGCCACGGTGGCGATGCTGCTTGCGTCGTCCACGATGCGGGAGAAGCGAGCGGTGTTCATCATGGCGCTCGGCGTCGCCCTCAATGTGGCGCTCAACCTGGTGGCCATCCCGCGGTACGGCGCCCTGGGCGCGGCCTGGGTCACGGTCGCCTCCCAGACGTTCGTCGGCGTGTGGTTGATCGCCGACGCCTACCGGAGCGTGGCCCGCCACCCGCGGATGGCCATGGAGTCGGAGCGGCAGCTCGAGGCCGCCATCGCGCTCCGGGATGACTGATTCCCTTCGCATCGCCATGATCGCTGCCTGCCCGTTTCCCTGGCCGCGCGGCACCCCCATCCGCATTCACCGCATCGCCGAGGCCGTGGCGCGCCGGGGACACGCGGTGCACGTCGTGACCTACCACCTGGGCGAGGACCTGGCCGACCCTCCGTTCGTCGTCCATCGGATCCGTGACGTTCCCGCCTATCGTCGGACCGATCCGGGACCGACGGCCCGGAAGCTCTTCCAGCTCGACCCGATGCTCGCCGGGCTGCTTCGCCGCCTGGATCGCGAGCTCCATTTCGATCTCGTCCACGCACACCACTACGAGGGCCTTCTGGTCGGGTCGCACGCGCTCCGGGGGACTCCGGTGGTCTACGATGCCCATACCCTGCTGGCGAGCGAGCTGCCCACCTATCCGATCGGCCTGCCCCGGCGCTGCCTCCGGGCGGTCGGCCCGTGGCTCGACCGTCACCTGCCTCGACGGGCCGACCGCGTCATCGCCGTCAGCGAGACCATTCGCCAGGCGCTCCTGACCCTCGGCGCCTCCACGCCCGAGCGCATACACGTCATTCCCAACGGCGTGGAGTGGGATCGGTTCCCGGTCGAGGGGGGGATCACGCAGGACGGGCGCACGGTCATCTTCACCGGCAATCTCGCCCCCTATCAGGGGGTGAATCTGATGCTCGAGGCGTTCGCCCTGTTGCATGCGCGCCGGCCCGACGTGCGCCTGATGATCGTGACGGACTCCCCCTTCGCACCCTTCGAACCGTTGGCGCGGCGGCTCGGCGTGCGGGCCGCGGTGGACCTGCGCCGGGCCACGTTTGCCCAGCAGCCGGCCCTCCTGGCGGCCGCAACGGTCGCCATCAACCCCCGGGTCCGATGCGACGGGATCCCGCAGAAGCTGCTCAACTACATGGCGGCCGGCCTGCCGATCGCGACCTTCGAGAGCTCGTCGGGCCCGTTGCAGCATGAGGTCACCGGCCTGCGCGTGCCCGACGGCGATACGCCCGCGATGGCCGACGCGATGGAGCGGTTGCTCATCGACCGCGAGCTGGCACGGACCCTGGGCGGCGCCGCGCGCGAACAGGCACGGCGCGAGTTCTCCTGGGAGCAGGTCGCCGCCCGGATCGAGCAGGTCTACCACGACGCCATCGCGGAGGCGCGCTAGTCGCCCAGCAGCTCCTCGATGGGCCGGCCCACGAAATGGGACGGGAGCGGCGCGCCGAGCCACTGGAACACGGTCGGCATGAGGTCGGCGGTGTCGTAGGTGCGGGCGCTCGGTCCCGGTGGAATCCCCGGTCCCTTGGCGACGAACCAACCACGGGGCGTGTGGTTGCCCGAGCGGCCGGAGGCCAGCTTCCGTCCCTGGGGCCAGCGGATCTCGCCGAACTGGTCGGAGACCACGCCACTGGACGCCGACGCCGGACCGGGCGGGTCCCACAGCACGACCAGATCGGGCAGGAAACGGCGGCGCGGCGCGGTGGGAGAGATCAGCTCGTCCACCTTGATGGTGCCCCGGATCACGGGTTTGCCGGTGGTGATGTCGCGGAAGCTTCGGAGCGCCGCGTCGATCTCGGCGATCACGCGATCGGCGTCCGAGGGGTCGACGCAGCCCTGCGGCTCCCGCCCCTTGAGGTTGAGGCGAACGTAACCGTTGTAGTCCATGGGGAGGGCGAAGTATTTCGTGGTGGGCCAGTCGTGCATGCGCCGGGACCACAGCGACACCAGCGCCTTGTTCCAGGCGGCGGGAATGCGGCGGGTCACCTGGCGCACCAGCGTCCACGGCAGCGCCTGCCTGAGGCGGAACAGCATCCCGGGCCGCGCCGGCGCGCCGCCGCTGCCGCGGTGGATTCGCTCGAGAATCCGAGGCAGGAACTCGTACCAGCCGTCGTTGGGTCCCATGCCGTGAAGCGCGAACACGACGATGCGCGCGTCCGGCGAGGCGGCCTCGACCACCCGGCCCAGGGCTTCGTCCGCGGACGCGTAGCTGTCCTCCAGGCTTCCTTCCAGGACTGTACGCGTGGCCCCGTCCCCGTCCTCACGGTCGATCTGGGACAGGTCCCACAGATAGTGCGAGCCGCGATGCACCAGGCCGAACACCGCCAGGAACAGATCGAAGCGGTCGCGCGTCAACAGGTCGCGGCAGATGTCGGCGAACTGCCGGTTCCCCTCCAGCACCTCCGCATGCTGCGCCAGCAGTGTCGCGGCGTTCTGGGGGCCGAAGACTTCGGCGGTCATGCGGGGCTTGCCATGCCGCTTCGAGAGCTCTGCCCACAGCCCCGGCGGAAATGCATTGTGCCCGAAGTCGTCGTGGCACTGCCACCCGTTCAGCGTCGTCATGTTGGGCCGCGTCGGGAGTGCGGTCGCATACGGCAGGTCGAGGATCGCGAGGCGGTACGACGGGTCGAGCGACAGCCAGAACGGCTGCACCGGCAGCCACGCGGGATCGACGTATTGCAGTCGCTGGCGGTCGGGGTTCCAGATCTTGTTGAAGTACCAGCCTTGCTCGCCCAGGCGCGTGCCGCAGAAGAAGGTGGACCAGACCAGGCTCAGGAAGTGCGGCGGCTCCGTCTGCAGCCGGCCCCAGCGTCCCTGCAGGCGCAGCCTGGCCAGGTTCGGCATGCGGCCGTCAGCCACGAGCCGGTCCACCACCTCGATCTCCGCCGCATCGAGGCCGAGGAGGATGACGGGAGCGGTGTCGCTCACGGTGGGCTCCCGGCAAGCGGCGGAAGGGAACGGCAGAGGCCGTTGGAGTTGTTCGGTTGTTGCGGCCTCCACGTCGCCACCCGGGATGGCGCCGCCGCACCCACAGATCGGTGAAGTAACATGCAGAAGCGTAGACTAGGGCATATCACTCTGGAAGTGTCGGACGCTCGGTCTTGGCAGCCCGCTCCTCGATTCATCATCGGCAACGCCTGTTGACGACAGGCCGCCAACGCGGAATGTTTCCTCACCTCCTCGAGAATCCATGGCCGATCCCGAGCTCGACGTCGGCGAGGTCACCCGCCTCCTGCAGTCCGCCTACCAAGGGGAGGCGGACGCCCTCAAGCGACTCCTCCCCCTCGTCTATGACGACCTGCGCCGTCTCGCCCGGCGCCAGCTGGGCTACGAGTACGCCGAGCGGACGCTCGACCCCGGGCCGCCGCCGCCGGTGAGCGTGGCGATCCACGTACGCTAGGGCCGCCTGCGGGGCCCTCAACCTCACACCAGGCTACCGATAGAGCGCAGGAAACTGCCTGCGCAACTCCTCCAGCTTGGGCGCATCGTTAATCATGATGTACGGCTGGTAGGGGTGATGCACCAGGTAGTCCTGGTGATAGTCCTCCGCCGGGTTGAACATGCCCAGCGCGGTCACCTCGGTCACGATCGGGTTCCGGTAGACTCCCGCCGACTGGAGCTTCGCGATGTACCGCCTGGCCGAGTCGCGCTGCGCAGCAGTCCGGTAGAACACGGCCGAGCGATACTGGGAGCCTACATCCGGGCCCTGGCGGTCAAGCTGGGTCGGGTCGTGGGCCACGCTGAAGAAGACCTGCAGCAGCTGGTCGTACGAGATCCGGGAGGGGTCGTACACCACGAGTACGGACTCGGCGTGCCCGGTCGTGCCTGAGCTCACTAGCTCATAGGAGGGCGACCGTACCGCTCCTCCGGCGTATCCCGAGATTGCCGTCGACACGCCCTTGAGGTGCTCGAACACGGCCTCGACGCCCCAGAAGCAACCGCCGGCGAAGACCGCCGTGTCCCTGGAGGCGGCCACGCCGACGGGCGCCGGCTCGGCCGGCAGGGCCACCGTCGAGGCGCGGCTCGGGGCACTCCTGCAGCTGAGCAGCGCGATCGCGGCGGAGAACAGGACGCCCGTCGAGAGGGTTGGGGTAAGCAGGCTGTGACGTGCGGACATGGCGATCGCTCGAGGCTGACGTTGCCTGAGAAACGTCGCCACCGGGCCGGCGGTTCTCAGGAGCCGCCCGAATCCCTCGGTCCCTTCGGTGCCGCTCACTGGCACCTTGCCCCCTGGTTGTTCCGGGCCTGCTGAGGTGGCCGGCCCCATGCGAGCTGGCGGCTCCTCTCCCGTCTCACCCCTGCATGCGCGCCACGACCACCGTAACGTTGTCGCTCCCGCCGCCGTCGAGCGCATCCGCCACCAGCTCGCGGCAGGCCGACTCCGCCCCCGACGCCCGGCCCAGCACTTCGGCGATGCGCTCGTCCGGCACGTGCCGGGTCAGGCCGTCGGTGCAGAGCAACAGCACATCACCGGGCTGCAGGTCCACCAGCCCCACTGCCACGGTCAGGTCGTCGCCGCCCAGCGCGCTCACGAGCGCACTCGCGGTGGAGGCCTTGCTGGCCTGCTCCTCGGTCCAGACACCGGCGTCCACCATGTACTCGCCGGTCGTCTGATCACGGGTGAGCTGCTTGAGCCGGCCCTTGTGGAGATAGAAGGCGCGGCTGTCACCGACGTGCAGGAGGTAGGCGCGGGGCCATACCAGCACGGCCATCGTGAGGGTGGTCGCCATGCCCTGGCCGCGGCCGCCGCCCTCGACGAAGATGCGCTGGTGGGTCTGTCGTACCGCGCTCTCCAGCCGCTCGAGAAACTCGTGCTCCCGATCGGTGTCCAGGTCATGGACACACCCCGCCGCATCGGCGAGGTATTCGACCAGGCTGGTCACCGCCGTCTCGCTCGCGATCGCGCCGCCGGCCCGGCCACCGACCCCGTCGGCCACGACGAAGAGCAGGGCCTCCCGGCCCTGGAGCCGTTCGAACACCCGCGGATCGGGCAGGCTGGTCTGTCGGACGTCGGCCGCCCTCCTGAGCGACACGATGACGAAGTGGTCCTCGTTCGCCTTCCGCTTGCGGCCCACATCCGTCAACCCGCTCGCATCGACCTGGACCGATGCCACCGCCGTCGCCGTCATGACCTCGCCTCCTTCGTGGTGAGCGTCGCCCGGCCGATCCGCCGGAACGTCTCCTCGACCCCGTCGCCGGTCTTCGCGCTGGTCCGCACCAGGTCGAATGCCTTCGAGAGGGCCTGCTCGTCTCCGGCGGCCAGGGCCCAACGCTCCTTCAGGTCGCTCTTGTTGAGCGCCAGCACCTCGGGGACCTCGCCCGCGGCCTGGCGTACCAGCGCCTGGAGCTCGGGAAGCTGATCGCAGGTCTCCCGCCGAGTGCCGTCGGCCACGTAGAGAATCGCGTGGGAGCCGCGCAGGTAGCTGGTGGTGATGTCCTCGTGCCCGTCCCGCCCGGCTAGGTCCCACAGCACCAGCGTGAGATCGGCGCCGTCCACCTGGATCGGCTTGCGGTCGATCTTGACCCCGACGGTCGAGAGGTAACGCTCGGAGAACATCGAGTGCACGAAGCGCTGCACCAGGCTCGTCTTCCCGGTGCCGAACACGCCGACCATACAGATTTTTTTCTGGATCATCTGAGGCTTACCCCGAATGAGACGCTTCGGTTGATTCGCGCCCGCTCGTCCGGACTACTCTCGGTCAGTGGACGGCTGGTGCCGAGGCCGCTCACGCGAGCGGCGCCGGTGGGCACTCCTCTGGCCGCTAGGGCCGCGACCACCGTCTCGGCGCGCGCCCGGCTCAGCGTCTGGTTGGCGGAGTCGGATCCGGTCGGATCGGTCCGGCCGATCAGCTCGAGGGTGGCGCGGGCGCCGATGAGCGCCACGCCCGCATCGAGCCGTTGGAGTGCGGTCGCCACCCGGCCGATGACCCCTCGCGCTTCGCTCCCCAATTGAGCGGATCCGATGTCGAACAGGACCCGCTGCCCTTCGATCTCGCGTACCAGCTGGGCCAGGTCGGCCGGGATCTCGGGCGTCACCCCGCTCAGGTCCAGCGCCGTCACGCCGGGCGGGAGCGACGCCCGCCCGGCGGCGATGACCCACGGAAGCGCCGCCGACCCCGCCAGCCGAAGTGTGTCACTGGCCAGCGACAGCGCCACACTCGCCGGCGGCGCGAGGCTTCGACGTGCCCGGGCCAGCACCATGTCCGGCTGCAACGAGAGATACGGCTCCCAGCGCTGCTCGACGCTCGAGCTGTCCACCGCGACGCCGGCGAGTATCGCGGCGGGGTCACGAGCTAGCGGGTCGCGCAGCCCGGCGAACCTCCAGCGGCCACCGCCCCGCTCGGCCCGGGTGAGCACGATGCCGGGCTGCGACTCCAGCGCGGCTACGGCACGGCTCCACCGGCGGTGAGATCGTATCGCGAACCCGCCGACCACCGCGACGAGGAGCAGCGCGGCGATCGCCCAGGGCAGCCACGCCCTCACTCCCCGGCGCTCACGGGTGCGGTCGGTGGACACGACGGTGGTGAGGCACTCCTCCAGCAGCGGGCGGGCGGGCTCGAAGGCGGTCCCATCGCCGTCGAAGTCGGCCAGCGCGCCGGCGAACTGGAGGTGAACGGTCTCGAGCGTATCCTGCAGCCGCTCCAGCAACGTATCCGGCGCCTGGCCCCGCACCACCGCCGCCAGTACCGCCCGGGGCCCCTGTTCCACCATCACGGTCAGCTCGCCCACGCTGAACCGCCGGAGGCCGCCGGCGTCGCGCTCCCGGGAGAAGGAATCGGCCACGAAGTCGCGGATCGCGGTGAGCATGCCGGAGATCAGCTCCGGATCGCTCGCCTTGAGCTCGGGCGCCCACGCGTGGGCCAGGAGGAGGCCGGTCTCCGCGTGGATCAGGAACACCTGCTCGACCCGGTAGATCAGGGCGTGCTTGAGGACGATCTGCGCGAAGGGGACGCCGGTGCGCCACGCCTCCAGCCGCCATTTGAGGCCGCGCGGTGAGACACTGTGCTCGATGGTGCGGTTGATCGAGGCGACCAGCCCCGCCAGGGTCTCGGCGATCGCCTTCCGGATGGCCGGACCGAGCACCGGAAAGATGGCGCTGGCGATCTCGCGGGGGTTCCGGCGGACCGACTCGCTGATGGCTCCTTCGACCGTGGGCGCGAGCGCGCGCGCCAGCTGGCGGTCCCGGCCGGCGCGGAGCGCGATGGCCTCGGGCAGCAGCTCGGCCAGCTCTTCGCCGCTCACACCGACCGCATCCAGCCGCTGCTCGAGCTCCTTGAGCCGACGCCGCTCGGGTCCAAGCAGCAGCTCGCGCAGCTCCGCCAGATCCTCCGCGGAGGGGTCCGGGTGGTGGTTGGCGAGGGCGGACTCCCAGGGTGCCCGGTCGTCGGGCATCGGCGTCAGCTCCGCGGGCCGTTCTTCCCCGGGGCAGGAGCGGGGGCGCCCCCCACCCGGGCGGCCAGCTCCGAGAGCAGACTGGAGAGCGAGGCGCTGTCGGTCTTGGTGCTCTTGAGCTCGTGATGCGACCGCTGCAGCTCGGCGCCGAGCCGGTCGCCCAGCTTGGCCAGCTCGGTGGCCGCGGTGGTCGACTGCATCAGGATCTGGTCCCGGAGGCCGGCGTCGGCCATGTTGGTCGCCTCTTCCAGCTTGACGTGCCGCTTCTCGAGGGCGCGGATGGCCTCCTTGATCTCCGCCGCCAGGGACTTGAGCTCATCGGTGCGCTTGGTCCGCTCGGCACCGAGCCGCTCGGTCAGGATCTGGTTTTCGCTCCTGATGAAGGCATCGAGCGATTCCACCTGCTTGCTGAAGTCCGCTTTCATGGCCTCGTGCTCTCGCCGCAGGCGCTCCTCGAGTCCCTGAAGGCGGGTCTCGACCGCCCGCATCTGGCTCCCGAATAGAATGTCGCGGACCTTGTCGAGGCTCTCGGGCTGGGCCTCGGCCACCGGGGGCTCGGCCACGTCGAGGCCGCTCGCCTTCCGCTTGTCGCTGTCATTCCTGGCCATGGGTCTGCTCGCCGTTCTTGGGGAGGGGGCACGGACATCGTGCCGGAACGGCTAACGTACCATCGCGTTCGGGGGTTGGCCAGAAGGCCGCCGATTGCGTCGGAGGACTGGCCTGGACGGTCGCCGAACTGCTCGACTTCGGCCGATGATGCCAGGCAACGGCGCCTCCGGCCAGGGGAAGGCGCCATGGGCTCGAGCCGCGGGCCGAGCCCCAAGAAAAAACCCACCGTTCGTCACAGTGGGGCATTGGCCAACCCGGACTCTCCTGATCCAGAGCGGCCGTTGTAACCGCCTCAACTCCAGCCACTTGCAACCCCTTCGCGCGAGAAGGTAGTCTACTTGGAATCGCCTCCGCGTTTCGCGCATGCCGCCAGGAATGGGGCCCGGAATTTCTCAAGACCCGCCACAGAGAAGACGGCGGTGCTCTTGGACGATCCTGCCCCATCGCCATACTCGATCGTTGCGCGCTGATGGCCGCTGAAGAGTGCGAGCACGGAGTCTTGGGGAACCGTGAGGACGAGCTGCCCACCAGAGGGTGTTGTTCCCGCGAATCCCGCGAGCCGGCGAGGCGGATCCCCATCCAGCGTCAGTTGCACCTCCACGGTTCCCTGTCGAAGTGCCTGGTCGGTCATGATCGCGCTGCTCGTGTGCCCCGGCAGGCAGTCGAAGCTGAGAATGACTGCCTTGGTCTGAGGTCCGCCTTGCGGGCCCTCTTGCCCGACTGCCCTGAGCCAGGTGGTCGAGCGCACGCCGCCACCCCGGTCCGATCGGACGGTGTCAACCCTGAATTCCCAAGCGCCCTCGTGTGAGCCACGAGGCCCTCCAGTGCAGGCGCCCACTACCGCGAGGGCCGAGAGAGCCGCTCTCAGTCTCGGGGCAAGGCCTTCAGTCCGCCTCCATCCCTCAGTCATACGGCCCCCGGGTTTACAGCACCCTACGTGCGCGCCATCGTGTTGAACGCGACGGATGCGTCGGTCGATGCTGGTTAGCCGTGGAACGGTCGACCGCCAGAGAACGGTAGTGGCGACGGTGGCGGGGCGGTAGCAATCTCATCGAGCCCGAGATGCCGCGGGCGTTTCTTCGGGCGCGTGCGATCCCAATCGGCGAGGAAGGCTTTCTCGGCGCGGCGGGCCTTGCCCCAGCTCACGCTATGCCGTACGGCCGCGTGACTCGTCGGCATGGACTGACAGTCGACGCCAATCTGCTGACGCAAGCGACGGGTGACGCGCGCCGCGATCCCACGCGTCCTCCCTCGTTGCAAGCACAACAAGAGAGAACGACACCGGGTAGTCCGGTGCCAAGTGGGATCGCTCTTTCGACCTCGAGGGCGCCGAGCACACCGCCCACCCATCAGCGGTCCGGGCAGGCGGCCGGGTACTACCTCAGATCGCGGTACTCAAATCGCTGAACAGCCGGAAAAAGCTGGCGCCGCGTCGTCGGCTACGCGACGTCGCCGCAGCATCTACGCGGTCTGGCCCTGCTGCAGTAACGCCGACCAGAAGCGACGACCTCGTCGGGGTTCTCTTCCGCGTAGTGAAAAGCCAGGCGGCCGACCGCGAGATCGACAACTTCATGACCGTCCCACGCTCGCGCCCAGGGTGACGAGAAGCTCGTCCAGTTGCTCGAATGTCTCGCTCATCGCATCCGCCGCCCCGGTGCCGGCAGCGTCGAGAGCTTCCTTCGACGGATAGAGTTCGTGCAGGACCAGGAGCGTCTTGCCACCTTGTTCCTCGAAGGTCACCGTGGTGACGGGCCCACCGTCACCACCTTCGTCATTGGTCCAGGCGAGGCGCGAGTGCGGTGTAACTTCGATATACCTACCGAAGAACTCGGCAGGATTTGAGGCATCGTGGCCGAACACCAAACGGTACCTGCCCCCGACACGAACATCCATCTCGCAGGACAGCAGGGACATGCCCATCGACTTCGGTACCCACCACCGCTTGAACAACTCGGGCTTGGTCCACGCCTCGAAGACGATGCGCGCCGGACCGTTGAAGGTTCGCGTCGTGACGAGCTCACGATCGGACTTCCGTTCAAACGTCGTTTGGTTCTTCATGGGGTAAGCTCACTTTCTTTTCTTGCGTGCATCGATCTCGTCCTTCCGTTTCAGTTCCTCGACAATTTTGTCCAATTCGTCGAAGCGCGCGCTCCAGAGCTGGCGATGCTTCTCGATCCATGCCGCCTCTTCCTCCAGTCGGCGCAG
>JBOHSB010000429.1:0-22113 GCA_050733015.1 Gemmatimonadales bacterium | reverse complement strand
ATCCCGAGCTTCGTCCCGGGTACGCGGCGCAGGACGCAGCTAGGCGTTTGGCCGACCGTCTCCTGGCCCAGCAAGGCTACGCGGCCTTGTTGAAGGGCCGGGTGCTACCGGAGGAGCACTTCGAGTTTCGGGGTGGATCGAGCATCCGGCCCGGCGGCCGCCTCAGCCGCATGTCCGACGGACGCCGGTAGACCCGTCCGTGGACCCCGACGGCCGGCGCGGCTCCGTGCAGGGCACGAACACCCTGATGCTGATCGTGCTGGTTGGCGTGCTGCTGTACTTCCTCGCCCGGACCCAGGTCGACGAGCCTATCACCTGGCTCATTCGCCGGGCCCAGACCGCGGTGGGCATGTAGTTTGGATGGCGCTCACGCCTACCGGCGGAATGTCATTCCCAGCACAGCCTTGCAAGCTTCATCTCACCTGATCCCTCAGGTCGGTTACCGCATCTGGGGGCCACGGGGAAGAAACGACTCCATGGATCGGCCATCGCGCGGGGCTCCCGGATCGGCACCAGGCTCGTCATCGCTGGCCCCGAGCGCGCCTTCGTGGCGCTGAGCCGGGCGGCGCCTGGCGCACCCCGGCCCCCACGGCCCATGCCTACCGGCCGGAGGCTCCACTCCCGTTGGTGCGCCCTGGCTGCCGTGGCGGGCTGGGCCTGCACCCCCGCGCTCCAGCCGGCCACGCTCGCGCCCGCCCCGGTGGCGCCGATGGACAGCATCGAGCTCGCCCTCTTTCTCATCGGCGACGCCGGGAGCAAGCGGTACGAGGGCGAGCCGGTGCTCGAGGAGCTCGCCCGCCAAGAAGACTCGTTTCGCACCGCGAGACCATACGTCGTCTTCCTCGGCGACAACGTCTACCCGCGTGGCGTGCCGCCCGCAGGCCATCCCATGCGGGATGACGCGGAACGGAAGCTCGCGGCTCAGGTTCTGGCCATCCGGAAGGGCGGCGCCGAAGGATTCCTGGTCCCGGGCAATCACGACTGGGACCGGCAAGGTCGGCAGGGCTGGGATGCGATCCGGCGGCAGGATACTCTGGTTCAGCAGCTCGGAGGCGAGCAGGTGAGCCTCCTCCCGCATGGCGGGTGCCCCGGACCCGAGGTGGTCGACGTTGGCGAGCGCGTCAGGCTCATCGCGCTGGACAGCGAATGGTGGGTGCACAACGATGTCAAGCCGTACGGCGCCACCTCGCCCTGCGCCACCCGCACCGAGCAGGAGGTAACCGATTCACTGCTCGGCGCGCTCCGCGACAAAGGAACCCGCTACGCCGTGGTGGTCGACCATCACCCGCTTCGATCCGGCGGTGAGCACGGCGGCTCGTTCACCCTGGGCGACCACATCTTCCCGTTGCGCAACATCAAATCCTGGCTCTGGATTCCGCTGCCCATCATCGGATCGCTGTATCCGCTGGCTCGACAGAACGGCATCACCAACCAGGACATCAGCGGGCGGAAGTACGCCCGGATGGTCCGGGCCCTCGAGGCCGTGTTCTCCCAATACCCGCCGCTGGTCATGGCCTCGGGCCACGACCACGACCTCCAGGTTATCCGCGGTGGCCGCCCGGAGATCACCAACGCCGGCTACCAGCTCGTGAGCGGCGCCGGCATCCTGGGGCATTCGGGTCTGGTGCGGAAGGTGGACGGCTCGCTGTTCGAGCGCGAGGCCGGAGGGTTCATGCGCCTGGACTTCACGCGCGATGGGCGGGTGCGCCTCTCGGTCACCACAGTCGTCTCCGAGGGCAAACGTCCCGCAGGCGTAAGCCCGGAGGTGTTCTCGCTCTGGCTGTCGACCGACTCTACCGTGGCCGGTAGACGTTGAGCGTTCCCCGCCCGCTGCCGCCCTCGTCGGCCACGAGGAGGGCGCCGTCGTTGGCCACGGCGAGTCCCTCCGCCTGAGGGTGGTCGCGGTGGCGCAGCCGGGCCACCGCCACCACGTCGCCGGTCCCGGTCAGCTCCGCGATCGCGCTCTCGCGGGAGGCCAGCACCAGGTACCGGCCACTGCGCGCCAGGCGGACCAGCTCCGACGGGTGGAATCCGGGGACCCTGAGGTCGCGCGTGAGGCCCGCGAGCGGGACGAAGATGCTCGGTCGCGGGTCCAGTGCCTTTCGCTCGAGCGACCATCGCAGCACGGTGAAGTGTCCGTGCAGCGCCCGCGTGCGCGGCTCCTTGCAGGCGAACAGGAGCGCGCGGTCGCCTGGCGCGTACACCATCCCTTCGATCTCGCACAATCGGCCCGCACCGGTGGCCTGGACGGTGAAGGGAACCGCCTCGCCGTCCGCGCCCTCGCGGCCGGCGTAGAGCACACCGTCACTGGTGGTGAGGATCAGCTGGTTGTCCGCCACCGCGATCGCCTCGAAGTCGCCTCTCGCGGCGGGATGGCCGAAGCTGAAGCGCTTGACCACCCGGCGGGCGGCGGGATCGAGCTGGTAGATGATGGCCCGCTCGTCGTCGTGCGCGAAGACCCGCCCCGCGCTGTCCACCGCCAGCCCGCTGATTTCCCGCAGCGAGCTGGGCAGCTCCCACCGCTCCGCAGGCGGCGCGCGAAAGTCGAACCGGGCCAGCTCGGCCGGCGAGCGCACCGGATCCGCGCCCTGGGATACGGCCAGCGTGCTCAATGCCAGCGCGCCGGCCGACACGATCCCCTGCAGCAGCGTGGTGCGCGTCATCCGACCGCCATGACCTGCCGCGGGGCGGCCGCCCGAGGCGGCTCCGGGGGCGCGATGTGCTCGCCCCACCACGCCCGCGCGCGCGCCTGATCCCACGGCTGATCGATGACGACCCGGTCCAGCTCGGCCACCAACTCGTCGGCCGTCTGGGGCCGCCGGGTGGGATCCTTCTCCAAGCACCGCATGATGACCCGCTCGAGGTCGAGCGGCACCGGTCGCCCGGTGCGGATGCTGGGCGGCACCGGGATCGCCTGGATGTGTTGAATCAGCATCTTGAGCGGGCTGTCCGCCTCGAATACCATCTGACCGGTGAGCAGCCAATACCCGACGCAGCCGAGCGCATACAGGTCGGCCCGCCGGTCCACGGGGTCGGCGCCGCTGGCCATCTCCGGCGCCATGTACGCTGGCGTTCCGGTGGTGAGCTCCGCCGACTTGATGGTGTCGAGGATGGATTCGTCCTGATCGTACTTGACGAGACCGAAGTCGAGCACCTTGACGAAATCGTATTCGCGGCCCAGGCGGCAGGTGTAGATGTTGGCGGGCTTGACGTCGCGGTGCACCAGGCCCCGCTCGTGGGCCTCACCCAGGGAATGGCAGGCCTGCCGGAGCAGGTGCACCGCCCGCTCGGGCGGGAGGGGCCCGTGGCGGCGGACCAGCGTCTCGAGGTCCAGGCCTTCCAGCAGCTCCATCACGAAATAGAAGGTGCCGGCCCGGGTCTGGCCAAAGTCGTACAGCCGGATGGTATGGGGCGACTGCAGCTCGGAGGCGGCCTCCGCCTCGCGCTGGAACCGCCGGATGATCGAAGCCGTAGCGTTGTCCGAGGACGCGCCGAGAATCTCGGGCTTGATCAGCTTGATCGCCGCGGGGCGTGCGAGCATGCGATGGGTGGCGTGCCACACCTCGCCCATGCCACCGCGTCCGATGAGCTGCACCAGCCGATAGCTCCCCAGCTCGCGGGCCCGCTGCACGTGCCGGCCGAGGCGCACCATGATCTTCGACGGAATGACGGCGATGAGGGCGCAGACGTAGTTCGGCAGGTAGTTCCACAGGATCAGGGCCAGCGCAGGTGTCCCGACGCCTCGGAGATGCGCCACCAGCAGGCCGAAGGGATCCATGGACGCGGCGATCACCGAGGCGATCAGCGTTTTCCGCGGCGTGTTGGGGACGATCATCGGGAACAGCAGCACCAGCACGCAGATCCAGGAGAGCCGGCCGGCCAGCAGCCGGTGGGGCTCCCACTGGTTCACGATGCCGATGCCGAGCGCGAGCAGGATCTCGTACCCCAGCGCCAGGTCGAGCGCGAGCCGGGGGCGGCAGCTCAGCCGCTTGGTGTAGCGCCAGAGCCAGAGGGAGAGCGCGATGCTGAGCACGCCGACCACGTCCGCCGGCCGTCCCCACGGGATGAGGTCCCGCATCGGGACGTTGAGCAGGGGGCCGATGACATCGTTCATCACGATGCCGATGAGGAACAGGCCCGCCCAGACAGCCGCGAGGATGCCCAGCCGCTGGGTGGCTTCGCGCAGGAGATCGTCCGGCAACTCCTCCGGCGCCGCCCCTGACTGGGTCGTCGGCATCGTGGGTAGCTGCGTCTCCAGCAGCTCGGCGTCACTCATGGCAAGACTCCGTGGTGTGGCGCAAATGCCAGAATCATCGCAATTTAGTGGTCGAACGCTAACATATCGCCGAGGCTCGTCAATGCAGATGCCCCACGGCCCCGCGGCCGTCGAACCGAGCGCGCCCGATGGCTTCTGAGCGTACTTCCGGTGGCTTCACCCGCCTGGCCGACAACCCCCTGGCGAAGGTCGTCGCCTATTACGTAGTGCTGTTCGGCATCTCCGCGCTGCTCATCCAGCTGGTGCCCGGCGCCGGCGACCTGTTCTCCGGCGGCCTGCAGCCGAGTGTCCTCGACACGCAGACCGGGATGCCCGATCTCCTCCATACCCAGGGCCCCTTGTTCCAGTCGCCGCTCGGCCTGCCGCTCTCGGAAGTGTTCGGCATGACGGCGGCGTTCGCCCTCATGCTGCCGGTCACCTGGATCTATGTAATGACCCGGCGGCGGAAGGGGTTCCGCCAATCGGTGGTGCAGACCCTGATGATCCTGCCGATCGTCGTGGCCGGCGTGGTGTTCATGGTCAAGAACAGCCTGGCCCTCGCCTTCAGCCTCGGCGGCATCGTGGCGGCGGTAAGCTTTCGCAATACGCTACGCGACACCAAGGATGCGGTCTACATCTTTCTGGGCACCGGCGTGGGGCTGGCGGCGGGGATCCAGTCGGTGCCGCTCGCGGCCGCGCTGTCCGTCACGTTCAACGTCGTTATCCTGATCCTCTGGTACACCGATTTCGGCCGCGCGCCGGCCGATCTGCAGCGGCCCGTCGCGCAGCGGCGGGTGCAGCGCGCGCTCGCACTGGCCAACCGGACCAGCGCGTTCGTGAACCTGGTCGACGACCAGATCCTCAAATCGCTCACGCCCGATCAGCTCGACGCGCTGGCCGACCGGGCCTCGCGGCGGCGGGCCCGGGTATCCGCCGAGGATGCCGCGCCCAAGAAGGCGCCACCGGAATTCCGCCGGCTGGAGCTCCAGATCACCGGGGCGGCCGACGCCGCGCGGCGCGCGGTCGAGTCGGTGCTCGAGGAGTCCGCCAAGCGGTGGGAGTTCGTGCGCGCGCTGCCGGGCGAGGGCGGAGCGGCGGGGCGGCTGCACTACCGGGTCCGTCTCAAGAAGAGCATGCCGGCCGAGAGCCTGGTGCAGAGCCTCCGGACCGGGGCGGCGCCGCACGTGACCGCCGTGGAGCTGAGCGACGGGCCCCGATGAGCGAACTGCTGTCGCGGCTCAAGGACGCGCTCCGCGACCGCTACGTCGTCGAGCGCGAGGCAGGTCGAGGCGGGATGGCGACGGTGTTCCTGGCCCGCGATCGCAAGCTCGGGCGCGAAGTCGCCATCAAGGTCCTGAGCCCGACCGTCATGACCAGTGTGGCCGGCGAACGCTTCCTCCGCGAGATCCGCATCACCGCCCAGCTTCAGCATCCCAACATCCTGCCGTTGATCGATTCGGGAGACGCCGCGGGGCTGCTCTACTCGGTCATGCCGTTCGTCGACGGCGAGAGCCTCCGCGAGCGCCTGCTGGGCGGGCCGCTGCCCGTGAACGAAGCCCTGCTGCTGGGCCGGGAGGTGGCCGAGGCGCTCGAGTACGCGCATCGCCGCGGCATCGTGCATCGCGATGTCAAGCCGGAGAACATCCTGCTCTCGAACGGGCACGCGGTGGTCGCCGACTTCGGCATCGCGCGCGCCATCGGCCTGGCCAGCGGCAACTCGCTCACCGCGCGCGGCCTGCCCATTGGCACGGCCGCCTACATGAGCCCGGAGCAGGCACAGGGTGGCGGCGGCGGCGATCCGCGCAGCGACGTGTACAGCTCCGGCTGCGTGATCTACGAGATGCTCACGGGCAAGATGGCGTTCGGCGGTGTGAACCTGCGCGAGGTGCTGGCGAAGCAGGCGGCCGGGCAGCCGACCTCCCTGAAGGAGCTGCGCCCCGAGGTCACGCCAGCGGTGGTGGCGATCGTGGACCGGGCCCTGGCCAAGCGACCGGAGGACCGGTACCAGTCCGCCGGCGATCTCGCCTCGGACCTCCGGGTCGTCATGGGGGAGCCTGCCCGCTTGAGCACGCCGACTCCCGTGGCCCCCGCCGAGTGGCGCGAGCCCGCCAGCGAGCGTGCGGCGGCGGGCGGTCTCTGGGGCCGGGTGCTGCTCGCCTCCGCGGCGCTGGTGCTGCTGGCGCTCGGCGCCTCCCGCCTCCTCGGGGGGCACCGCGGCACCGCGCCGCCCGAGCCCCCGGACGCGCCGGCCTCCGTCGCCGTGCTCCCGTTGGCCACCCGCAGCGACAATGTCGAGGACGAGTATCTGGGCGACGGCTTGAGCCGGGAGATCATCGATCGCCTGGCGCAGGTGGAGGGCCTCCGGGTGATCTCTCCGGCCTCGGTCGTCGCGCTCAAGGGGCGCCGGCTCACCGTGCGACAGGTGGCCGATACCCTGCATGTGCGGCACGTGCTGGACGGCTCGCTCGAGCGGACCGGGGAGCGCATCGAGGCGCGCGTCCAGCTGATCGACGCCCGGCGCGATCGCGTCGTGTGGCAGCAGACCTACCGCATGGACGAGGCGCAGCTGCTCCAGCTGAAGGAAGTCATCGCGCGCGGCGTGACCGGCGCCTTGCTCGCGACCGGCACCGCGGAGCCGATGCCGGTCGCGCCCAAACCCACCCAGCACGTGGCGGCGTACGAGTCGTACCTCAAGGGCATCTATTGGCTCGAGCGCCGCACACCCGAAGCGCTCCGGCTCGCGAAGGCTGCGTTCGAGGAGGCCCTGGCGCAGGACGCCGACTACCCCCAAGCCCTGGCCGGGCTCGCGTCGGCCCACACCTACTCGGTGGTCTACGGCTATCGGGGCGACGAGGATCCGTACAACGAGCTCGCCGAGGCGCTCCGGCTGGCCGAGCGGGCGGTGGCGCGTGACTCCCTGGCGGCCGAGGGGTGGCTCGCGCGCGCCGACGCGCGCGCCATCGCGTTCGTGGCCGAGGACTCGGTCCGAGACGATGTGGACCGGGCCCGTCGCCTGACCCCCAACTCCGCCGACATCGCCATGGCCTACGCGTGGTCCCTGTTCCGGACCGGGAAGACCGAGCCCGCGCTGGCCGAGGCGCGGCGCGGTCTCGCCCTCGACCCGCTCGCGCCCGGCCTGCGGCACTCCCTGGTGGCCCTCGCCATCGGCGCCCGGCGCTACGATGTCGCCTTGCGCGAGGTGCGGCCGGTGCTCGCCGGCGGGAGGATCGACCCGGTGTCGGCCATCCTTCAGGCCTACGCCCAGCTGCTCTCGGGTCGCGCGGCCGAATGCGCCGCGCGGGACCCGGGGCCGTGGGTGGCGGTGCGCGCGATGTGCCTCCACCAGATGGGCCGGAGCGCCGACGCGGCGACCCTGGCCGACTCGCTCGGCCGCGAGCTCGACACGGAGCGCTACGCGTTCCTCCACCAGTACGCCGACCTCGCGGCCTACTACGCGTGGCGGGGTGACCCGGTCCGGTCGCTCCACTGGATGGAGCGCGCGTTGGCCCATTCGCCCATGCTGCACCAGTGGCAGCTCAAGTCGGGGCTGTTCGATCGCGTGTGGTCGCGGCCGGACTTTCAGACCGGGTTCGCGCGGGCGCGGGCCTTGGCCGAGGAGCGGCTTCGGGCCCGGCGGGCCGCCATCGGGGAGTGAGCGCGTTGCCTCCCGCCGCCGAGTTCCGCTGCGACGTCCCCACCGCCGAGCTGCTGGCCGCGCTCGCCGCCGAGCCCTTGCCGCTCGGCCTGCGACAGCTCCGGGCCGAGCGGCGGCTGTACCGGGACGTCTACGTCGATACCAGCGACAACGCGCTCGCCACCCGCGGCATCACCTGCCGCATTCGCTACGGCGCGGACGACCGCCGGACCCTTGCCCTGGGGGTGGCCGAGCCCGGCCTCCCGGTGCCCGGGGCGCAGGAGGTGTACGTGGCGGACGCGGCCGAGGTGGACCTCCCGGCCATCGTCCGCGGCGATAGCGAGCCGGCCCGCCGCCTCCGCGGCGTGATCGATCCCGGGCGCCTCGAGCCGCGCTTCGAGCTCGAGGTCGAGCGGTTGGTGCGCACCGCCGGCCGGCCCTGGCCGCTGCCGGGCCGGTTCGCGTTCATGTACGACCAGGTGACGGTGCGGAACGGTGCGCTCGCGCGCGACTTTCGCGAGCTGAAAGTGCGTCGCCTTCGCGGCGGCGGCCCGCGCCTCGAGGCGGTGGCGCGCGCGCTCGAGCAGGCTCGCGGTCTTCGGCCCGTGCTGCAGACCAAGATGGCGCGCGCGCGGGAGCTGCTGCGGCAGATGGGGCGCGAGAGTGTGGCCCGCAACCTGGACTTGGGACGGGCGGTGGCCGTGATCGCCCTGGAGGACGGATCCGTGGCGGTCTTCGGCGAGGGGCCCGACCGTCAGCTCCCGGTCATGCCGGGCGCGGGAGAGCATGCGGTGCGTCACGGGTTGGCCGAGTGGTTCGGCACCCGGGTGGCGGACGTCGTGCTCGTCGGACGGGCGGCCGCCTCGATCGAGCAGCCCAGCCTCGAGGTCTGGGTGGCGCGGCGACTCAGACGGGGGCTCGAGCCCAGGGGCGGCCGCCGCGTCGACTGGGTGCCGGTGGCCGAGTTTGCCGGGGCCGTGCGGACCTCGATGCTGCGCGACCCCGCCACCCGCGCCGCGTTCGGCCTGGCCGCCCGCTCGGCGCTGGTGCCCGAGTGGGCCGAGGCCGTCGAGCCCGCGATGGCCCACGAGGAGCCGGGCGCACCCGCGACGCCCGCCGACCTGCTCGATCCTCGGCGCAGCCAGCTGGAGTTCAACTCGCGCGTGCTCGCCGCCGCCGAGGACGAGCGGACCCCGCTGCTCGAGCGGCTCCGCTACATCGCGATCGTGAGCGCCAACCTCGACGAGTTCTACATGTCCGCCGGGCCCGACACGGCCGAGCCGCGGGCCCGAGAGATCCTGGCCCGCCAGCAGGCGGCGATCGACGCGTGCCTCGCCCGGCTGACCGAGCAGGGCTACCGGCTGCGGCGGTGGTCCGACCTGGGCGACGCCGACCGCGAGACGCTCCGCGCGCGCTTCCGGCGCGAGTTCTTCGCCGCGCTGACTCCGCGCGCCATCACGATGAGCCCGGGCCATCCGTTCCCCTTGATCCCGGCCCTCACGCTCTCGGTCGCGGTCGCGCTCCAGGGCGGTGAGACCGGCCCGCTCCACTTCGCCTACGTCCGGATGCCCCCGAGCCTCCCGCGGTTCGTGCCGCTCGAGGGGGGGCGCGACCTGGTGCCGATCGAGGACATCGTGGTCGCCAATCTCGGACTGCTCTACCCCGACCGGACCATCGAAGAGGTCGCGCTGTTCCGCGTCACCCGGCTCGGCGATCTCGAGCTCGACGACGCGGGGGCCGGGGATCTGCTGCAGGCGATCGAGGAAGAGCTCGACCAGCGAGCGGTGAATCCGGCGGTCCGGGTGGAGATCGGGCAGGGCACCTCAGCGGTCCTTCGGGACATGCTGGTCCAGGAGCTCCGATTCGAGGGTGGCGCGGTGGTGGGCGAGCTGGTGATCCACGAGGTCCCCGGCCTCATGGCGCCGGGAGACCTGCGGCAGCTCGCCGGGCTCCCGGTGGCCGGCGGCGCGTTTCCGCCGTTCGCGGGACGCGACCCGCTGCCTCCGGGGCGTTCGATCTGGCAGCTCGTGCGCGAGCGCGATCGGCTGGTCCATCATCCCTACGACGCGTTCGCCGCGACCGTGCTCCGCCTGCTGGAAGACGCCGCGAGCGATCCGGCAGTGCTGTCCCTCAAGCTCACGTTGTACCGGGCGGGGGAGAACTCGCCGGTCCTCGCCGCCCTCCTGCGCGCTGCGGCCGCGGGGAAGGAGATCGTCGTATTCGTCGAGCTCAAGGCGAGCTACGACGAGGCGCGCAACATCGGCTGGGTCCGGCAGCTGGAGCGGGCGGGGGCCCAGGTGGTGTACGGCGTCGTGGGGCTCAAGAATCACGCGAAGGTGGCCCTGGTGGCGCGGCGCGAGGACGGCGAGATCCGGCGCTATGCGCATGTGGGCACCGGGAACTACAACGCTGCGACGGCGCGCTTCTACACCGACCTGGGGCTGCTCACGGCCGACTCCGCGATCGCGGACGACCTGGGCGATCTGTTCAACCAGCTCACCGGCAGCTCGCGCGCCCCGGGCGCGGCTCTCCGGCACCTGCTGGTAGCGCCCGACCACCTCCGGCGGGGCTTGCTCGAGCGCATCGCGCGGGAGGCGGGGCACGCCCGGGCCGGGCGGCCGGGACGCATCCGCGCGAAGCTCAACGGCCTCGACGATCCCGAGATCATCCGGGCACTGTATGTGGCCTCGGGGGACGGCGTCGAGATCGACCTGATCGTCCGCGGGCTGTGCACCCTCAAGCCAGGGGTGCCGGGGCTGTCGGAACGGATCAGGGTCCGCGGCACGGTCGGCCGGTTCCTCGAGCACGCGCGCATCTATCACTTCGCGAACGCCGGGGACGACGAATACTTCATCGCCTCGGCCGACTGGCGCTCCCGCAACCTTCGCCGCCGGGTTGAAGTGGCGGCGCCCGTGCTCGACTCCGTCGGCCGCCGCCGGCTAGCCGACATCCTGGCGCAGGAGCTGGCCGATCCGTCGGCCTGGGAGCTCCGGCCCGACGGCAGCTACCGACAGCGGACCAGTCTCGCGGTTGGCGACCCCGGCACCGCGCAGACAATCGTGATGGATCACCGCACCGAGGAGGAGGTCGTATGGGCCGAATGACCACCTGGCGCCTGGCAGGCGCACTGCTCACCGGTGCCGCGGCGCTGGGAAGTCCCGCTGGGGCACAGACGCCCGACACGCTCGTCACGCCCGGTGCGGGGTACGCCGCCGGCGGCTTCCACCGCTGGTTGTTCGGAAGCCACTATCGCGACCTGTGGACCACGCCGGTCCGGGTGCCCGTGCTCGATCTGCACCAGTTCGCCGGCGGACTCCGGCCGACGGAGCGCGGCGGCGGCAAGCAGACCAAGTCGCTGCGGTTCGAGGGCGCCGACGGCCGCCGGTATCAGTTCCGCTCGCTCAACAAGGACCCCTCGCCACTGCTGCCCGAGCCGCTCAGGCGCACGGTGGCGCGGAGCATCTTCCAGGACCAGATCAGCGCCGGCCATCCGGGCGCGCCGCTGGTCGTGAGCCCCATTCTCGACGCGGCGGGCGTGCTGCACTCGGAGCCGCGCCTGGTGTTCCTGCCCGACGATCCCGCGCTGGGCCAGTTCCGCGCCGACTTCGGCGGGCTGCTCGGCACCATCGAGGAGCGGCCGACCGACGAGGGACCCGGCTTCGCGGGCGCCGACAAGATCGTGGGCACCGGTGAGCTGTTCGAGCGCCTCGAGAAGGATCAAGGCGAGCGGGTGGACACGCGTGCCTTCCTGACCGCGAGGCTGGTGGACGTGTTTTTGGGTGACTGGGACCGCCACCAGGATCAGTGGCGCTGGGCCCGGTTCGGCGATTCCGACCGCGTTCCGTGGACCCCGATCCCGCGAGATCGCGATCAGGCCTTCGCGCGCTTCGACGGGCTGCTCCTCGGTCTCGCACGCCTGTCGGCGCCGCAGCTGGTTGCCTTCTCACCGACGTACCCGAGCATGGTGGGGCTTACCTGGAATGCCCGGGTGCTCGACCGCCGCTTGCTGAGCGGCCTCGAGTGGCCGTTGTGGGACTCGGTCGCGACCGACCTCAAGGGTCGCCTGACCGACGGCGTGATCGACGCCGCCGTGGCCCACCTGCCGCCGGAGTTCAAGGCGCGCGGCGCGGCCCCGCTGGCGGCCGCGCTCAAGAGCCGTCGCGACCACCTGACCGAGGCCGCCCTCCGGTTCTACCGCCTGCTCGCCGCCGAGGCGGACGTGTACGCGAGCGACAAGGCCGAGCGGGTCGAGGCGGCCCGGGGCGGCGACCGGACGCTGGATCTCACGATCTATCCGGCCAAGGACGCGTCGGCCGAGCCGCTGTTTCACCGGAAGTTTTCCCGCTCGGAGACCAAGGAGATTCGCTTATACCTCCACGGCGGCGACGACGCGGTTCGGGTGACGGGACAGGGCGGGGGCGCGCCGCTCCTCCGCATCATCGGCGGCGGCGGCGACGATCGGGTGGTGGACTCATCGAGCGGTGGACGCGTCCGGGTGTATGATGCGCGGGGTGAGAACACCGTGAGCGGGTTACACCGCCCTCCGCTCGACACGCGGCCGTTCCCCGATTTCCGCCTGACTGACAGCACGCCATATCCGCAGCGCGATTGGGGCGGGTTCTGGCGCTTCCGTCCCTGGTTCAGCTCGGGTCCCGAGGTCGGCCTGTTCGTCGGTGGCGGCCTGGTGCGGTACGACTTCGGGTTCCGCAAGCGGCCCTATCGATCGCGGCTCAGCGCGCGGGCGGGCTACGCCACCGGCGCCAATCGGTTCCGGGCCGAGCTTCAGGGTGACTTCTACCGGGTCAACTCCCGGACCCGCACCTCTGTGCTGCTGCGCGCCTCCGGCATCGAGGTGGTCCGCTTCTTCGGCTTCGGCAACGAGACGCCGCGCATCGGCGACGACGAATTCTATCGGGTGCCGCAACAGCAATACGAGGTCACGCCGTCGGTCGTCTTCCCGCTGGGTACCGCGGGCACGCTGTCCGTCGGGCCGACGCTCAAGTACGCCGACACCAAGCTCGACCCGGGGCGGTTCATTACCCTCACGCAGCCCTATGGCGTGGGGAAATTCGGCGAGGTCGGCGCGACGGCCGCGGCGGAGTGGGATACGCGGGATCACCCCGCGGCGGCGCGGCGCGGCGTGCACCTCGTGGCGGGTGGGAGCGTCTACCCCGCGGTGTGGGATGTCGACTCCACGTTCGGCGAGGTTCACGCCGAGGCGGGCACCTACCTCACGCCGAATACCACCTTCGGCCCCACGCTCGCGCTTCGCGCCGGGGCCAAGAAGGTGTGGGGCGCCTATCCCTTCTTCGAGTCGGCATTCGTGGGCGGAGCGAGCAACGTGCGCGGGCTCCGCACCCAGCGGTATGCCGGGGACGCCGCCCTGTTTGGGAGCGCGGAGCTCCGCGCGCGACTGGGCCAGTACTTCTTCGTGCTGCCGGGCACCTTTGGCGTGTTCGCCCTGGGGGATGTGGGCCGGGTCTACCTGAAGGGAGAGTCGTCGGACACCTGGCACACCGGCGTCGGCGGCGGGCTGTGGTTCGCCTATCTCGAGCCGGCCAACACGTTCACGGTCGCGGTCGCGCGGGGAGACGGCCGGACCGCCCTCTACATCCGGGCGGGATTCGCCTACTGATCGCCTCGCTCACCGTGACCTCGGCCCCGCCGGATGCGGTTGGGCATCGAGTGCGGCCCCTGGCACAATGCGAGGCATGGGCCACCCAGGGGTTCGAGTCGCACGCGCCCCCTCCAGTCGGGTGTCGCCGCCAGGGTGTTCCCGAACGGGGGGCCGGCCGAAATCGCGGTCCGCCGTCGTTGCGCGGATGGCCGGTGGGCTGCACTTTTCAAGCGCCCCCCTCCAGGTACGCAGGTGTTTTGTGGTCCACCCGTCGACTCCCATCCCAACGGGGTTTCGCCTTGGTCCGGCCGCTCCGAGACGCGTGACCGCATCCCGGACGGGCGCGTGCTGGCGCTGACCCCCGGAGCGAATCCGCGGCGACCCTTCCGTCGCTACGCGGTGGCCGTCCTTGCCGCGCTCGTGGTGGTGGGGGTGCACCTGTTCCTGCACCGCCGGTTCGGCCCGTCCTTCGACCCGCTCTTTCTCGTGGTCGTCGGGCTCAGCGCGTGGTACGGCGGCTTCGGTCCCGGGCTCGTCACGCTCGTGGCATCGGGGCTCGGCGCGCTGCTCACGACCATTCCGCCGGCCGGCTCCCTGCGCGTCATCAGCCGGGTGGATGCCCTCGAGCTCATGGCGTACGGGGTATCGGGTCTGGTCATCAACGGCCTCATCGCGTCCATTCTGGCGGCCCGGCGCCGGGCCGAAGCGGCGCGCGAGCAGGTCGCCTTCCTCGCCGAGGTCAGCGAGGTGCTGGCGTCGTCGCTCGACTACCGCTCCACCCTCTCCGCGGCGGCCCGCCTGGCCGTGCCGCGCCTGGCCGACTGGTGTGCCGTCGACGTGGTGGATGCGGACGGGCGGCTGCACCGTCTGGCGATCACCCACGTGGACCCGGCAAAGGTCGAGTCGGTCTGGGCCATGAGCCACCGCTATCGCGAGCTGGCGGAGGATCCCGTCCCGCAGGTGATCCGGTCCGGCCGGTCGCAGATCATTCCCGTCATCCCGGATGAGCTGCTGCGCCGCTTCGCGCGGGACGACCAGCACCTGGAGGGGCTCCGGTCCTTCGGGCTGCGATCCCTGCTGATCGTCCCCCTCACCACCCGGGGCCGTACCCTGGGCGCGATCACGCTCGTGACCGCGGAGTCGGGTCGCCACTACAGCGAGGCCGACCTGCTCCCCGCGGAGCTGCTCGCCCGGCGCGCCGCGACCGCGGTCGACAACGCACGGCTGTTTCACGAGGCCGAGGAGGCGCTCCGGGAGAAGGAGCGCACGCTGGCGCTGCTCGATACCGTGTTCCGCGGCGCGCCCATCGGCTTGGCCTTCGTGGACCGCGAGCTCAAATTTGTGCGGGTGAACGAGGCGCTGGCCGCCCTGAACGCAGCGCCGGTCGAGACCCACCTGGGACGGACGGTGGCGGAAGTGCTGGGACCGCTTGCCCCGAGCGTGGTGCCGATGTTCGAGGCGGTGTTCCGGACCGGCCAGCCGCTGCTCGACCGCGAGATCCTGTCGGCTCCCGCCGCCGCGGAGACCGCCCAGCGGACCTACCTCGCGAGCTACTACCCCGTGGCCACCGCCGACGGGCGCACCGAATGGGTCGGATGCATCGTCAGCGACGTGACCGAGCGTCGGCGCGCCGCGGAGGTCCTGGTGCAGGGCGAGCGAATGGAAGCAATTGCGCGGGTCGCCGGCGGCGTGGCGCACGAGGTCAACAACATGATGACGGTCATCACCGGCTTCAGCGGCTTTCTCGAGGGAACGCTGCCGCCGGGCGACATGCGCGCCGAGGACGTGGGTGAGATCCGGCGCGCGGCCGAGCGCGCCGCGGGCATCACCCGGCAGCTCCTCGCGTACAGCCGCCAGCAGCTGCTTCAGCCGACTCCGATCGATCTCAATGGACTCCTGAGCCAGAGCCTGCCGGTGTTCGCCCGGCTGTTGGGATCGGAGGTCCGCCTCGGGTTCCAGCCGACACCGGACCTCGCCCGGGTGCGCGCGGACCAGTCGCAGCTCGATCAGGTGCTGGTGAACCTGGTGCTCAACGCGCGGGACGCCATGGATGGCCGCGGCACCCTGGAAATCATCACGGAGAACGTCACCGTGGGCCAGGACCAGCCCGACAACCTGCCCGGCGTGCGGATGCCGCCCGGCCGATACGTGCGCCTCTCGGTGAGCGACTCCGGCCACGGCATGGACCCCGCGACGCAGGCGCGCATCTTCGAGCCGTTCTTCACGACCAAGCACGCGGGGAAAGGCAGCGGTCTCGGCCTGGCGACGGTCTACGGCATCGTGAAACAGAGTGGCGGCTACATCTGGGTCAGCAGCGAGGTCGGGCGGGGCACGACCTTCCGCATCTACCTGCCGGAGTTCACCGGCCCCATCCCGGAGTTGCCGCCCTCGCCGCCGCCGGTATCGCCGCGCGGCGCAGAAACCATCCTGATCGTGGAGGACGAGCCGGCGGTCCGGCGGATGGCGTCGCGCGCCCTCAAGTCGCAGGGCTACGCCATCCTCGAGGCGGCAAATGGCGCGGAAGCGCTCGAGCTGCTGTCGCGCGCGACCGGCGCCGTGGATCTGGTCCTGAGCGACGTGGTCATGCCTATCCTCAACGGCCGCGAGCTGAGTGAGCGTCTCGCGGTCGACCGCCCCGAGATCCGCGTCCTGTTCATGTCCGGTTATACCGACGACGACATCGTTCGCCGCGGACTGCTCCAGCCGGGCGCGCCGTTCCTTCAGAAGCCGTTTGTCGCCGCGGACCTGTCGCGCAAGGTGCGAGACGTGCTGGACGGACGATGACCCTGGGCGATGAGTTCCGGGTCCGCTTGGAGGCCTTGCGGCTGCCGCGAGGACGGGCGCTGGTCGCGGTCTCCGGAGGTCCCGATTCGGTGGCGCTGCTCCACCTTCTCCACGATTCCCGCGACCTCCACCAGCTCGAGCTGGTCGTGGCGCACTTCGATCACGGCATCCATCCCGACAGCGCGGCGGTCGCGGGCGGGGTCCGGGCCCTCGCGGCGCGACTGGGCCTCGAGTACGAGGAAGGACGCGGCGCCCTCGGCCCTGCCGCGGGGGAGACCTCGGCTCGCGCGGCCCGCTACGCCTGGCTCGAGGCCACCCGCGCCCGGCTGGACGCCGCGCTCATCTTCACGGCCCATCACGCTGACGATCAGGTCGAGACCATCCTCATGCGCGTGCTCAAGGGGTCCGGGCCGGCCGGACTGGCCGGCATGGCGCCGCGCCAAGGAGCCGTGGTGCGTCCGCTGCTGTCTTTCCGCCGTTCCGTCATCCTCCGTTATGTCCGCGCCGAGGGTCTGGGGGCCTGGGGTGACCCCGCCAACCAGGATCCGCGACACCTCCGGGCCTGGCTCCGTGGTGACGTCCTGCCCCTGCTTCGCACCCGCCTGCCGGTGGTGGAGGACGCGCTCCTCGGACTGGGTCGCCAGGCGGCACGCGGCCGGGCCGCGTGGAACGCGGCGCTGGATGTGCTTCCGGGGCTGGATTTTCGGCTCGAGCGCGACGGCTTTTCCGTTGCTGCCCGTCCGCTCAGCGGATATGATTCAGCCTTGGGAGAGACCGTCATCATGAGCGCGGCCCGCCGGGCCGGCTGCCGGCTCGGTCCCACGCGCGTGGGCCGGGTCCTCCGCCTGGTGGAGCGTGGCGGAAGCGGCGCCGGGGTGCCGCTGGGCGAGGGCTGGGTCGCGGAGCTGGCCTTTGGTCGGCTGGTGGTGACCCGAGCCGCCCCCGACGCCGATTCAGCAGTGTGGCCGCTCCAGGGCGCCCAGGGCGAAGGGGCGTGGGGACGTTGGCGCGTCCGCTGGTTGCGGGAGCCGGCGCCGGAGCGGCAGGAGCGCGCCGGGCTGGCAGCGTGGTTCGCGCCTGCGCCGCTGGTGGTTCGGATGTGGAGCGCGGGGGAGCGCATCCGGCCATTGGGCGGCACTGGTCGCCGGCTGCTGGTCCGGTGTTTCCAGGACGCGCGCGTGCCCCGGAGCCGCCGAGCGAGCTGGCCCGTGGTGGCGGGGCCGGGCGGGGTGGTGTGGATTCCGGGCGTCAGCCGATCCGACGCCCTCCTTCCGGAGCCTGGAACGGAGGCGGTACGCGTCGATGCTGAGCACACCTGAGATCCTGCGGCGCACCGGCGGCCGGCCCGTCAAGTCCATCGTCTTCGACGAGGCCGCCATTGCGGCGAAGGTCCAGGAGCTGGGCGCCGAGATCACGGACGCCTACCCGGATGGCGAGCTCCTCGTACTCGGCCTGCTCAAGGGCAGCTTCATTTTCCTCAGCGACCTGGTCCGCACCATCGAGCGGCCGATCCAGATCGATTTCCTCGTGGCGAGCTCGTACGGTGAGTCCAAGGTCTCGAGCGGCACCGTCCGCCTCCTGTACGACCCGGAGACCCGGCTCGAGGGGAAACACATTCTGCTGGTTGAGGATATTATTGATACAGGGAAGACCCTGCAGCGGTTGATGACGCTGCTCGGTGCCCGTCGGCCGAGGAGCCTGGCCATCTGCGCCCTCCTCGACAAGCAGATCGCCGTGGAGGTGCGTCCGGAGCTCCGCTTCGTCGGGTTTCGGGCGCCGCCGGCCTTTCTGGTCGGATACGGACTCGACCACGCCGAGAACTATCGTCATCTCCCGTTCATTGCGGACTTGGAATAAATGGCAGACCGTCTCCCAAACCGACCCCCTCGCACCAACTGGGGGAATCTGAGCAAGAACCTCGCGCTGTGGCTCCTGGTGGGCCTGCTCGCGCTCGCATTGTTCCAGATGATGAGCCGGCAGCGCAATCCCACCCAGGAGTTCTCCTATACCGAGTTCAGCCATCAGCTCGACCAGGGCAACGTCGCCCGGGTGGAGGTGTACGACGGCAAGCGGCTCGAGGGTGACTTCAAGAATCCCGTCACCCAGGACAATCGGACGGCCAAGAGCTTCCAGGTCCTGCTGCCGGTCGCGAACAGCGAGCAGTTCATCAAGCGGCTGGAGGACGCCGGCGTCCCGATTTTGGCCAAGGAGCCCAAGGGCGGCATCACGGCGATCATCATCGCGGCCTTGCCGTGGATCGTGATCCTGGGTCTCTGGTTCTTCCTGCTGCGCCAGCTCCAGGCCGGCGGCAGCCGGGCGTTCGCCTTCGGAAAGTCCAAGGCCAAGCTGCTCGCGGGCGATACGCCCAAGATCACCTTCGCGGACGTGGCAGGTGCCGATGAGGCCAAGGTCGAGCTGCAGGAGATCATCGAGTTCCTCAAGGACCCGCAGAAGTTCACCCGCCTCGGTGGGCGGCTGCCCAAGGGCGCCCTGTTGGTGGGCCCGCCGGGCACCGGCAAGACCCTGCTCGCCAAGGCGGTGGCCGGCGAGGCGGCGCGTCCCTTCTTCTCCATGTCCGGCTCCGACTTCGTCGAGATGTTCGTGGGCGTTGGCGCGAGCCGGGTGCGCGACCTGTTCGAGCAAGGCAAGAGCCACGCGCCCTGCATCATCTTCATCGACGAGATCGACGCGGTCGGGCGCCATCGCGGGGCCGGGATGGGCGGCGGGCACGACGAGCGGGAGCAGACGCTCAACCAGCTGCTGGTCGAGATGGACGGGTTCGAGTCCAACGACGGCGTCATCCTGGTCGCGGCCACCAACCGGCCCGACGTGCTGGACCCGGCGCTGCTCCGGCCCGGACGGTTCGACCGGCAGATCGTGGTGGACGCCCCGGACGTGCGCGGCCGCGAGGGCATCCTCCGGGTGCACACCCGGAAGATCCCGCTCGCCTCCGACGTGCGGCTCGAGATCATCGCCAAGGGCACGCCGGGCATGGCTGGCGCCGATCTCGCCAACCTGGTGAACGAGGCGGCGGTGCTGGCCGCTCGGCGCAACAAGACTCTGGTGGACATGCAGGACTTCGAGGACGCCAAAGACAAGGTCATGCTCGGCGTCGAGCGCCGGAGCCTGGTGCTCACCGAGGCCGAGCGCAAGCTCACGGCGTACCACGAGGCGGGACACGCCATCGTCGCCATCAAGATTCCGGGCAGCGACCCGATCCATAAGGTCACCATCGTGCCGCGCGGGCGGGCGCTGGGCCTCACCGCCTCGCTCCCCGAGGTGGACCGTCACAACTACAGCAAGGATTGGCTGATCGGCAGCCTCGCCATGTTCTTCGGCGGGCGGGTGGCCGAGGAAATCATCTTCGGCGCCGACAAGGTCACCACCGGGGCGGGCAACGACATCGAGCGCGCCACCGCGCTCGCCCGCCGCATGGTGACCCAGTTCGGCATGAGCGAGCGGATCGGCCCGCTCGCCGTGGGCGACAAGGAGCAGGAGATCTTCTTGGGCCGTGAGTTCGCCCAGCGGCGCGAGATCAGCGAGCGCACGGCGCAGATGGTGGACGACGAGGTCAAGCGCCTGGTGGACGAGGCCTACGCCCGCGCCACCGCGATCCTCGCGGCGAACCGCGAGCTGCTCGATCGCATCGCCGACGCGTTGCTCGAGCGCGAGACCATCGATCGCGAGGACCTGGACCGGCTGGTGAAGAACCTCCCGCTGCCACCGCGCAACCTGCCGCCGGCCGACACCCCCGCGCCGCAGGCCAGCGCTCCGACGAAGCCCGGCCCCGCGCCGGCTCGCGCACCTCTTCTGGGCACGCCGCCGGCCGAACCCGCCGGCGCGTGACCGGTACGCCGCTGGCGCTCCACTCGCCGCGCGCGGTGCGGGATCTGCTCCGCGCGCACGGGTGGGACGACGGCCAGGCCGCCGCCGCCGCCGGTGGCGTTCACCCGCTCGCCTTCCACATCACCGGCCTGGACCAGGACACGCTCGAGGCCCTGGTTCACCACGGCGGCTCGCTCGGCCTCGATGTCCTCACGGGCGACGATTGGGCCGTGATCGCCGGCAGCCGGTCACGGCTGAGCGCGTTCGCCCGCCCCTGGCTCGTGCCGCCGGTGCTGTCCCAGCTCGCCATTGACGTCGGACTCGCGATGCCGGCCGATCCCGCGCAGGTGTGGCAGACGGCACGCGGTCCCCTTGCCCTCGATCGCCCGGTCCTGATGGGCATCCTCAACGTCACGCCCGACAGCTTCAGCGACGGCGGACGGTACGCGGGCCTCGACGCCGCGCTGGCCCAGGCGGAGGCGCTGCTGGAGGCCGGGGCGACCGTGGTCGACCTGGGCGGCGAATCCACCCGGCCGGGCCGGTCGGAGACGGTGCCGACCGAGATCGAACTCGAGCGCGTGCTCCCCGTGGTGGAAGCTCTGGCGCGCCGGCACCCGACGCTGGTCATGACGGTGGACACGGTCAAGTCGGCCGTGGCCCGCGCGGCGCTCGACGCGGGCGCCGCCGCCATCAATGATGTTTCGGCGCTGCGCCTCGATTCCGCCATGGCCGCGACGGTCGCGGCGGCAAGCGCGGGACTCGTGCTGATGCACTCCCGCGGCCCCCTGCTCGAGATCGCGTCGTACACCCATGCGACCTACACGGACGTGCTCGCGGAGGTCGTGACCGAGCTGCGCACCGCGATCGCCGCGGCCGGCGCCGCCGGCGTGCGGACCCACGCGATCGCGGTGGACCCCGGATTCGGATTCTCGAAGACGGTGGAGCAGAATATCTTCCTGTTCGATCAACTGGAGGCTCTGCAGGCGCTGGGGCGCCCCGTGCTGGTCGGTCCCTCCCGGAAGCGATTTCTCGGCGCCGTCACCGGCCAGCCGGTCGAGGCGCGCGATCGGGCCACGGCGGCGGCGTGCGCGCTGGCCTGGGAGCGCGGTGCGCGCATCTTCCGGGTCCATGACGTGGCCGCCGCGCGCGATGCCCTCACCTTCGCCTCCGCCCTGGGAGGTCCGTAGTGCCGCTGGGGCAGCTGCCGTTTCCCTCGCCGGGCTGGCGGGACCTGCTCGAAATCTTCATCGTCGCGTACGTCCTCTACGCGCTGCTCCGGTTTCTCGTCGGCACGCGGGCACTTCAGATCGTGTTCGGCCTCCTGGTGCTCGCCGTCATCTATCTGGTCGCGTTCGTGCTCAAGCTGAGCATGATCACCTACCTCCTCGGCGTAGTGTTTACCTATGGCGTGTTCGCCGTGCTGGTGGTGTTCCAGCCAGAGCTGCGACAGGCCCTCGCGCGCCTGGGACAGAGCCGGGTGTTCCGCGTGTTCGGGGGCGGGCCCGGACCGGGCGTGGCCGAGGAGATCGCCCAGGCGGTCGAGCGGCTGAGCCGGAGCGCCACCGGTGCCATCATCGTGGTCGAGCGCGAGGTGCGGCTCGACGAATATCTCGACACCGGGACCGCCATGCGGGCCACCGTCTCCGCCGACCTGCTCGCGGCCATCTTCAGCCCGTACTCGCCGCTCCACGACGGCGCCGTGCTGGTGCGAGGCGACGAGATCGTCGGCGCGGGCTGCATCCTGCCCCTGACCCAGAATCCCGTGAGCGATCGGTCTCTCGGCACCCGCCACCGCGCCGCGCTCGGCCTCTCGGAGGAGACCGACGCCCTGGTCTTCGTGGTCTCCGAGGAGACCGCGAACGTCTCGCTCGCCACCCGCGGCACCTTGCAGCGGGGGCTCACCCCCGACCAGGTCTCGGCCCTGCTGGCCGGGCGCGGGCCTGCGCCGGCCGCGGTCCCAGCCCCGCGCGGATGACCGAGCCGTCCCGCGCGCCGTAC